>DATFAE010000089.1:0-19938 GCA_035254945.1 Arthrobacter sp.
CCGATGCTGCCCAGCGGCAGGGTGACTTTGCCGCCCTGCTCAAGATCCGCGGCAGGCTTCTCGTTGATGCTGATGAGCTTGGAGAGGTCACTGCCCGCCCCCTGCCCCTTGGCCGTTTCCGGTCCGGTGGACGTGCCTCCACCGCCGCAGGCCGTCAGCGTCAAAGCCGCCGCGATGGCTGCCGCTCCGCCGATCTTGGTCAGATTCTTCATGGTGTTCCCTTCATTCGTGCGAGTGGTGGTGCTTGTGATGGGTCGAAAAAATCTAGGGTGCATGGGGCTCCGCCGTTTCATGGACCACCAGCATGTCCTCGTCAAGCTCGCCGTCCGGGAAGAAACACGCGAACTGATGGTCCGTCGGCGGAAACGGTCCCTCCTCCAGGGCCTGCGCCGCGGCCGACGCCGGAACGGATTCCAGCGGCGGTTCGTAGGTGAGGCACTTCTCCTGTTTCGCCGCGGGAAGCGCCGCGAAGACGGGGCAGCGGGTGGCGAAGTTGCAGCCCTTGGGCGCATCGAGGGGCGAAGGCAGGTCGCCTTTGAGGATGATGCGCTCCCGGGTGCGCTCCACCTGGGGGTCAGGCACCGGAATGGCTGACAGCAGCGCCCGCGTGTACGGATGGCGGGGGTTGTCAAAGACCCGGTCCACTTCGCCGATCTCCACGATCTTGCCCAGGTACATCACAGCCACGCGGTTGGAGATGTGCCGGACCACCGAGAGGTCATGGGCGACCATCAGGTAGCTCAGGCCCAGTTCAGCCCGCAGCTGGTCCAGCAGGTTGATGACCCCGGCCTGGACGGACACATCCAGGGCGGATACCGGCTCGTCGAGGACCACAAGCTTCGGGTTCACCGCAAGGGCGCGGGCAATGCCCACGCGCTGCCGCTGGCCGCCGGAGAACTGGTTGGGGAACCGGTTGACGTGGTCAGGCTGCAGCCCCACCAGCTTCATCAGTTCCATGATCCGCTTCCTGATGGCCCGCTTGTCCAGGCCCGCATTCTGCAGCGGCTCGGCCAGTACCTCGTACACCGTGAACCGTGGGTCCAATGCCCCGGTGGGGTCCTGGAACACCATCTGCAGCTCGCGGCGCATGGCGCTCCGGGCCTTGCCGGTGGTGGCTTCCTTGTTGCTGAGTCCGCCAATGACCACCTCGCCGTCCTGGTCCTTATGGAATTCCATGATTTCCAGGAGAGTGGTGGTTTTCCCGGAGCCGGACTCTCCCACGATGGAGAAGCATTCGCCCTCGCGGATGTCGAAGCTCAGGCCGTCGACGGCCTTGACCGTGCCGATGCGCCGCTTCAGCAGGGCACCCTTGGTCAGCGGGAAGTGCTTGCGCACGTCCTTGAGCTCCAGCACCTTGGCACGTTCCCCGCGGGGGATGGCATCGAAACGGGACACCGGCACCGGGGGTGCGGAGAAGATGTCCAGGACGTCTGCATCCCCGCCCAGCGCATCGGATTTGATGCAGGCAGCCTTGTGTCCGGGCTTGCCGCCGGCGGGCAGCAGTTCCGGCTCACCGGCCCTGCACGCATCCGTGGCCAGCGGGCAGCGCGGGGCGAATGAACAGCCGGTGGGTTTATGAATGAGGTTCGGCGGGATGCCCTCGATCGGGACAAGCGAGGTCTTCTCGGCCATGTCTACCCGGGGCACGGCCCCGAGAAGGCCCATGGTGTAGGGCATCCGCGGGTTGTAGTAGATGTCATCCACCTGCCCGGTTTCAACGGGCCTGCCGGCGTACATGACCATGATGTCGTCGGCAATGCCGGCCACTACGCCCAGATCGTGGGTGATCATCACGACGGCGGCACCCGTCTCCTCCTGCGCCGTATGAAGCACCTCCAGGACCTGGGCCTGGATGGTGACGTCCAGGGCCGTCGTCGGCTCATCCGCGATCAGCACCCGGGGATTGTTGGCGATGGCGATGGCGATCATCACGCGCTGGCGCATGCCGCCGGAGAACTCGTGCGGGAAGGCTTTGAGCCTGTCCTTCGGGCTGGGAATGCCCACCATCGCCAAAAGTTCGACGGCGCGGGCTTCCTTGGCCTGTTTGCTCATCGTGGGGTTGTGGATGCTGAGGGCCTCGATGATCTGGGTGCCGACGGTGAAGACCGGCGTCAGGGAGGACAGCGGATCCTGGAACACCATGGCGATGTCATTGCCGCGGTAGGCGCACATCGCCTTGTCACTGAGGCCCAGCAGTTCCTTGCCCATCAGCCGCACGGATCCGGCGATCTCCGCCGTCGGCGGCAGGAGGCCCATGATGGCCAGCGAGGTGACGGATTTCCCGGAGCCCGATTCACCCACGATGCCCAGCGTCTTGCCCGGCATCAGGTCGAAGTCGACACCGCGGACCGCGTGGACAACCCCGTTCTCGGAGTTGAACCGGACGTTCAGGTCCCGGACGGACAGGACAGCGTCCGACGGCGAATAGAGGCCAGCGACCTGGAGGCGTTCCGCGGCGGAGTGTGACGTGGGGCCGGCCGGTTCGAGGTACGTTTCGCTGCTCATGTGTTCTTCCTGGTGCTGTTCCGTTTGGCCTTGCCAGCGGAACTGGAGGTGGGATCAAAGGCATCCCGCAGGCCGTCGTTCATCATGGCCAGGGAGCCGGTGAGCAGGAACATCACCGTCAGCGGGACCCAGAACATCCAGGGGAAGGTCTGCACCTGGGACGTGGCGCCGCCGATCAGCACACCCAGGCTCACATCCGGAACCTTGATGCCGATGCCGATGAAGGAGAAGGCGACTTCGGCCAGGATCGCACCGGTGACACCGCGGGTGATGTCCAGGACCAGCAGGGATCCTATGTTGGGCACGAGGTGGCGCCAGACAATCCTCCGGGGCGGGACGCCCATGTACTGGGCCGCCTTGACGAAGTCCCGCTGCATCAGGGACATGGACAGGGACCGGATCAGCCGGGCGGTGCCCATCCAGCTGAAGACCAGGAGCACGATAATCAGGAGGAGCCAGCTGGGCAGGTTCTTTTTCAGGCCGTCCCCGCCGCCGCTCGTGGCCACCGCCACCACCAGCAATGCCGGCATCATGATCAGCGCCTCAAGGACGAAGAGCATCACCTTGTCCACTTTTCCGCCGAAGTAGGCCATGGTGCAGCCGTAGACCGCGGCGACCAGGACGGACACCAGTCCAACAATCAGGCCGATCAGGATGGAGATCCGGGTGCCTTCGACGGTCATCGCGTACAGGTCGATTCCCGCCTGCGAGGTGCCCAGGAAGTGGTCGGCGGAAGGCGGCATGCCGATGCTGAAGGGGTCGATCGTCTCCTTGTCCCAGGAGGTGAAGTACCCGCCCACGAAGGAGAAGAGCATCAGCCCGAGGAAAATGATGAGGCCTGCCACGGCCGTCCGGTTGCGCATGAACCGCCGGAAGATGATGGTGGATTTGCCGATGACGGCGTCGGCGCTTTCCAGGTGGGCGTCCTGCGCGACTGCTGCCGCGTCCACGGCATTGAGGTTCGTCACGGCTACTGCACCCTCACTCTCGGGTCAACCAGCGTGGTGGCGAAGTCTGCCAGGATGGCGCCCAGGGCGAAGATGACCGAGCCATAGGCAAGGGTGGCCGTAGCGGCGTTCACGTCCTGCAGCGAGATGGCGTCGATGCTCCAGGAGCCGACGCCTGGCCAGGCAAAGATCTTCTCGGCGAAGAAGCCGCCCGCGAAGATGGCCGGGATGGTGAAGGCGATGCTCTGGGCGACGGGGATAAAGGAGACGCGCAGGGCATGCCGGGAGATGGCCTGGTTGCGCGTCAGGCCCTTTGCGCGGGCCGTCCGGACAAAGTCGGCGTTGACGTTGTCCAGCAGGTATTGCCGCTGGGCAATCTGGTAGGAGCCCCAGCCCACCAGGGTGATGGCGACCGTTGGGACGGCGTAATGGGCCACCATGTCCAGGACCTGCGCCCAGCCCTGCTCCATGCCGGGCGTCGATATGCCAGTGACGAAGAAAATGCGCGCACCGACGGTTTCGTTGATGTTGATGGCACCAAGCTGCACCAGGAAGTAGGCGATCGGTGCGGGCACGATGTACGCGAGATAGCTGTATGAGGTGATAACGCGGTCCTGGAACTTGTACTGGCGGGCCGCCGAGTACACCCCGAGGGCAACGCCGATCACGAGCGTGAGAATGATGGAGGCGAGGAAGAGCCGGGTGGAGATCCACACACGGTCACCGAACTCGGCGTTGATGAACGCGCCGTTGGGGCTGCGTCCCCAGTCCCAGCGGGTCACGATGCCGGTCAGCCACTCCACGTAGCGCTCCCACGGGCTAAGGTCCGGGTCCAGCCCCTTGAGGCGCATGGAGTTGGCGACCTGCTCGGGTGTGGGGCGGGGAATGCGTTCCTGCTCCAGAAGAGCCGGTTTGAGGGAGCTGACCGCCAGGAAGTACCCGGCCGACGTGGTCAGGAAGATCATGAAAACATACGTGATTCCGCGCTTGGCGAGGTACCGGAGCATGTGGCAGCTACTTCTGTATCGCCGCCGCCAGGTGCTCATCCCGAAGTATCAGGGGACTCCGGTGCGCTGGCTCCGGGGCGTTCGCCGTAACTGCTATCACGAGCTTGATCCTTCCGTCGTCCCCGGCAAGGCAGGGGATGCGCCGCCACTTCCGGGTTCTCCACCAGCGGGTAGCTGGCCTCCCGCAGCCGTTGCCGGCCTGGTCCTGGTGGACTATGTTGCGGGTCACATTCCAGAGGAAACTACCACAGGGGGCGCGGCAAAAAGCGGGCAATGCGGCGCAAACCGCACGCCCCGTATCAGATCGTTATGAATTATTCTGTGGAATTGATTTGACTGGACGATTTGCCGCTTTGAAGCGTAATCTACGCCCCGCGCACCACTCGTGTGACTAGCTCGCGCCAGGATTCCGCGAGCCGGGCAGGCTCGACGCCGTGCACGCGGACCGCATGCAGCAGCCGCTCCGGGTCCAGGGTGGCGCTCAGCGCCATGGCCATCAGCCAGGGGTCCGCGTCCATGCCTTCCTCACGCAGCAGCAGCTCGATGTGGCGATGCCAGAGGACGGCGGCCGGGACGTCAAAACGGTTATGCGCAGACTCATCGGCCGCGCGCGCAAGCTCCCCATATTCCAGAACGTAGGCAATACGGGCCGCACCGAAGGCAATGAGCCGCTCCAGTCCGGGAGCCCCGGGCCCCAGTGGCGGCGGGCCGAACATAAAGCGGGACTGGAACTCCGCCTCGGCATCACTGAGAAGCGTCATCATCAGGCCGGCCCTGCTGCCGAACCGGCGGAAGACCGTCCCCTTGCCCACGCCGGCGCGCTCGGCCAGCCGGTCCATGGTGAGCCCATCCGCGCCGCATTCCTCGATGAGTTCCCGGGCGGCTCCCAGCAGGCGCTCACGGTTCCGGGCGGCGTCGCTGCGCTCGGTAACCGGCCCGGACAGGGAGCCGGGGCGCAATGGGATGAAGCTCACACCCCACATTCTAAACCCCGGGAATATTATCCGGACCGTAGTCCGTTTAGATGGTGAAGGCCCCAACAGCCTGCCTGCCCAGTCAGCCTGCGGACCTGCCGCAGCCCCGACCCAAGGAGTTCCCATGTCAAAGAGCACCGTTCTTACCCTCGTCGGCAGCCTCCGCGCCGAATCCACAAACCAGAAGCTTGCCGAGGCCATCCGGCTGAACGCGCCGGAGCAGGTTGACGTAGTCATCCACGAGAGCCTCGGCAACATCCCGTTCTACAACGAGGACATCGATGTGGAAGGCCAGGTGCCGGCCGCAGCCGCAGCCCTGCGCGCTGCCGCCAACGAGGCCGACACCCTCCTGCTGGTCACGCCCGAACACAACGGCACCGTGCCGGCGTCCCTGAAGAACGCCATCGACTGGCTGTCCCGCCCCTTCGGTGCCGGCGCCCTGGCGGGCAAGCCCACCGCCGTCGTCGGTACCGCCTTTGGCCAGTTCGGCGGCGTATGGGCCCAGGATGAGGCCCGCAAGGCCGTCGGCATCGCCGGCGCCCGTGTGCTTGAGGACGTCAAGCTGGCAGTCCCCGGTTCCATGGTCCGTTTCGCCGAACTTCACCCCAAGGACGATGCCGAAGTTGTTGAGCAGATCAAGGGTGTTTTTGACGCCCTGGCCGCGGCCCGCGCCGCAGCTTAAGGCGGACTGATCCCGAATGCCCCGTGCGCCGCAAGGTGAGCGGGGCATTTGTTATGGCTCCGTGAATCGCCGGGCCCGGGAGCGGGCAGGCGTGACCAACTCTTGTCCCAACCGGTACCGCACCGGCATTCCCTGCCCTGCCGGGCCGCCGTACCGTTAACGCACGGAATGGACCGGACGGAATTGCGGTGCTGGGATGGCAATCGGGCGCAGTGCCAGGAAACGGGCGACGGCGGCAGCAGTGGCCCTGGTACTTCCACTGTGGCTGGGGTCCTGCGCCGCCGGGACCGAATTCCCGGCCGGCACGGCCGCCAGCGAGCGGGCCGCCGCGCCGGCGGAGCCGCTTACCCCCATCCCGAAGCCCCAGGCAGCACCACCCGCCGTATCCCTCGGGGCCGAAAGCCCGGCCGCCGGCCCGGAACCCTCCGGCGATGGACCAACCGGTGCGACATCGGATGGGACTGCAACCGGACCGGGCCATACGCCGTCGGCCGGAACTTCGGGCTCCGGCGGTGACTCAGGACACGCCCAGACCGGGGCGCCGGGATCGGCGCCCGCACCGGAACCGCCCGCGGCGGTCCAGACCAGCGATCCGGACGACCCACTGCCCGGCAATTCGGCCGGAACCCAGTCCGTCACGGCATACTACGTCCTCGTGGACGACGGCGGCAGCAGCGGGGTCCGCTTCGGCTGCAACGACAGCCTGGTGGGAGTCAAGCACTCCGGCACGGTGCCTGCCGAACCGCTGCCGGCGGCGATCGGAGCCCTGCTGGACGGAACTTCGCCACCCAGGGCGGACGTGTACAACTCGCTGTCCGGCTCAACCCTGGACTTTTTGTCCGGCAGCTTCGACGGCACCACGGTAACGGTCTACCTGGCCGGCACCCTCCGCCCGGGAGGAGTCTGCGACATCCCCCGGATTGAAGCCCAGCTGACCCAGACCGCGGTTTCGGCCGTGGGCGCCATCCGGGCCGAGATCTACGTCAACGGCACCGCGCTGGCAGAGGCCCTGAGCCTCAAATAGGTCCGCTATCCGCCGAACAGGGCATCCATGGCGGCGTGACTCCGGGCCCCTGCCAGCTCGGACCAGTTGCCATCGCCCAGCACCTCCCCGGCCACCCGGGACACCGTTGCGTAAGCGGCCTTGGCAGCGTTGCCGCCGATGCTGATCCGCTGCACGCCGGCGTCGTGCAGTTCACCGACGGACGGCGACCCGACCCCCGCGAGTGCATTCAGCGGCGCGTCAATCCGGCGGGACAGCTCATGCAGTACGTGCAGGTCCGTCACGCCCGGCACAAAGATCCCGCTCGCGCCGGCCGCCAGATAGGCTTCGGCCCTGGCCACCGTTTCTTCGAAGGCACGCTCCGGACAGCTGCCGGAGAGGTAAGTGTCCGTCCGGGCATTGATGAAGAGGTCGACGCCGGCCGCATCCGCAGTTTCCCGAACCAGGCCAATACGGCGGCACTGTCCGCCGGCATCCGTCAGGGGGCTGTCCGCGGAGTCCTCGAAGTTGACGCCGACGGCCCCGGCTTCCAGCACGGCGAGGACCGTGTCCCGCAGCCGCCGCTCATCAAAGCCGCTGCCAATTCCCGCGTAGCCCGTTTCAATGTCTGCCGTGACGGGAAGGGAGGTGGCTGTGACGATCCTCGCCAGCACGGAGACGGCCAGCCCGGGCGGGAGCATGTTGCCGTCAGGAAAGCCCATGCTCCAGGAGATAGCGGAACTGGAGGTGGCAATCGCCGCGGCTCCGGCCTCTTCCACGAGCCGGGCGGATGCCGCGTCCCAGACGTTGACCAGGACGAGCGGCGAGCCGCCGTGGTGGAGGGACCTGAAGGCTGCCGCCAAGGCGGACTGCGAGGGCTTCATCATGGCTCTATTCCAGCCGTTCAGCCTTCCGGCGTAAAGCTGCTGGGGCAGCATCGTGCTTCATTGATCAACAAGTGTTGCCTTATCAGCAACTGTCGGCTGTATCCTGAGCATGTGACCCACGAAACACTTGATGCCGCAGCAGGGTTGCTGCCAGCAGAAGCCATTGACGCAATCGAACGCGCGGCAACGTCCGCACACCGCCATGAGGAACTGTTCTCGGAGCGCGCCGCCAACATCAAGCAATCCGCAGTCCGCGACGTCTTCGACATCTCCATGCGGCCCGGACTGGTTTCCCTCGCCGGCGGAAGTCCCTACCTGCAGTCCCTGCCGCTGGAGCGTCTGGCGCGCACGGCGGCCACCATCATCGCCGAGGACGGACTCACCGCCCTGCAGTACGGCAGCGGCCAGGGCATGGAGGAGCTGCGCGCACAGATCTGCGAGGTGATGGCGGCTGAGGGCATTCTCGACGCCGTGCCGCAGAACGTGGTGATTACCGCGGGCTCGCAGTCGGCCCAGGACGTGGCCACCAAGGTGTTCTGTAATCCCGGCGACGTGGTGCTGGTGGAAAACCCTACCTACGTTGGCGCATTGAACACCTTCGAGGCCTACCAGGTCCAGGTGGAAACCGTGGAGATGGACGACGACGGATTGGTCCCCGAACTGCTGGAAGCCAGGATCGCGGCGCTCCAGACCGCCGGGAAGAACATCAAGTTCCTGTACACCATCCCCAACTTCAACAACCCGTCAGGGGTGACGCTCGCGCAGGAACGGCGGCAGCAGATCGTGGATATATGCCGCAGGGCGAATATTCTGGTGCTGGAGGACAACCCTTACGGACTCTTGCGGTTCGACGGGGAGCCGTTGGCGCCGTTGCGCGCAGCCAACCCCTCCGACGTCATCTACATGGGTTCCTTCTCCAAGATCTTCGCACCGGGCCTCCGCATCGGCTGGGCCCTCGTACCCGAGCACCTGCAGCGGCGCTACTACCTCGCCTCGGAGGCCGTCACGCTGTGCCCGCCGGCGCTCAACCAGATGCTGGTGTCCGCCTACCTCCGGGATTACGACTGGAAGGGCCAGATCGACACGTACCGGGGACTGTACGCCGAAAGGTGCCAGGCGATGCTTGCCGCCCTCGAGGACCACATGCCTGAGGGTACGAGCTGGACCACCCCGGACGGCGGCTTCTTCATCTGGGTGACCCTCCCGGATGGAGTGGACACCTATCCCCTGTTGAGGAAGGCCATCGATGCCGGCGTTGTCTTTATCCCCGGCGCTGCGTTCACACCGTCCGATGAGCCGTCCAACAAACTGCGGCTGGCGTTCAGCTCGGTGCCGCCCGAGGCCATCACCGAAGGTGTCCGCCGTTTGGCCCCTGTACTGCGGGAAGCCATTGACGCGCTGTAGCCTTGGGCTCACTGGATCAGGACACCACTTACCAAAGCAAAGGAGCAAAGATGAGCGGAATTATTGTTGTTGGGGTTGATGGCAGCGGAACGGCCAAGAAGGCGGCCGAGGCCGCCAGGGATCTCGCGGCGGCCGTGGGAGCGTCCCTGCACGTCGTCTCCGCCTTCGACAGTGACCGCACCGAGGTCTTCGGCAGCGGCAGCGACCAGTGGATCGTCTCGGACGCGGACGGTGCGGAGCACGTCGCCAGGACTGTGGCGGACTCGCTCACCGGTGACATCAAGGTGACCTACTCTGCCGCCCGCGGCAAGCCCGCTGAGGCACTCATCAAGGAAGCCGAACGCCTGAACGCCCGGATGATCGTGGTGGGCAACCGGAGGATGCGCGGCATTGGCCGGGTCCTGGGCAGCGTGGCCAACAGCGTGGCCCACAACGCCACGTGCGACGTCTACATCGCAAACACGTACGACGCCGACTGACCCGCCGGCATCGAAGGTGGGACACCACCCACCGCCCATGCAAGGTGCTGGGTGGTGTCCCTTCTCACCCTCAAAACGCCGTTTTCGTTACGCAGCCGGCGATAAAATTGAGATGCCCCCAAAGGAGCGGACAACCACCCACCGCACCAACTTTAGGGGTCCCCTTGATCACTCTCCAGCGCCGCCAGCTTGTTGGCCACGACATCCTCCTGGCCCGGCACGGCAACCACATCTGCTCCATGCGGGTAGACCGCGGCAACGGCCGCGTGGTGGCGTTGCTGGACGACGGCTCCGTGGACAGCGCCCCGAACCTCATCTCCCCCGGCCTGCGCCTGCCGGACACTTTTGGCAGCGTCATGCGCGAGGACTGGAAGTTCTTTGCGGCGCTCTCTGCCTTTGCGACGGGCGTCGGCGGACTGATCATGGCAGTTGCCTGGAACTTCGCCGGCACGGTCATGACCGCGGAGACCGTCCAGCTGATGTCCACGTACGCGGCCTACTGACGGACGGGCCGGGGGAGCGCCGGCTAGGCCAGCCAGCCGCGGAGCAGCCACCACAAGCCGGGCATCACCAGCCCGCCAACCAGGGAACCGGCCACCACCTGGCCAGTCGTGTGCGCGCGGAGCACCACACGGGACCAACCCACGGCGGGAATCAGAGCCAGCAGCGGCAGCCAGGCCGGGCCCAGCATCAGCACCGTAATGACGGCTGATGACGATATGGCCGCGGCATGCCCACTGATCTTCCAGAAGGGGCTGACGGCCCCAATCATCACAATGCCGCCAATGATTGCCAGCACCATCACCACAACGCTCCGCGGCGCGCCGACAGCATCAAGCACCAGCAGCCCAGCCACCACCGACGCCAGGGCCATCAGCAGCACCGGCGCCCGCTGCCCGCGGTTGCTTACGTGGTGGTCCGTGACCTTGCCCAGCCGCACCAGGCCCAGCAGCAGCACCAGCGGCAGGACGCAGACAAACAGGGCGGCCAAGGCGCCGTAGCCGATCGTTCCGGGGAATCCGGGCTCGGCGAGGGTGCTGAGAAGCAACTGGACCGTCACCACCACCGGAGGCTGGAAAACCTCTGTAACCCATCTGGCTGAGCGGTTTTTGCCGCGCAGGGTCAGGGGCATCGTCTAGTCCAGCAGGAGCGCCGGCTCCTCAAGGATGGCTGCGACGTCGGCCATAAAGCGGGCGGACAGGTCCCCGTCCACCACCCGGTGGTCAAAGGAACCGCCCAGCGTGGTGATCCAGCGCGGGATGACTTCCCCGTCCAGGACCCACGGCTTCTGCTTGATGGTTCCGAAGGCGACGATCGCCACCTCTCCGGGGTTGATGATGGGCGTCCCGGTATCGATCCCCAGCGCGCCGATGTTGGTGATCGTGAGCGTGCCGCCCTGCATTTCGGCCGGCCGGGTCTTGCCGGCACGGGCCGTGGTGGCAAGGTTGTTCAGCGCCAGGGCCAGTTCCTTCAGCGAGAGGTCCTGCGCATCCTTGATGTTGGGCACCATCAGGCCACGGGGAGTTGCGGCCGCAATGCCAAGGTTCATGTAGTGCTTGATGTGGATCTCGGCGGTGTCGGAGCCGTCGGCATTGTCCACCCAGGTGGCGTTGACACTCGGGTTCCGGGCTGCTGCCCAGATGACGGCCTTGGCCAGGATCAGCAGAGGTGAGACCTTGATGCCCTCGAAGTCACGCGAGGCCTTAAGCCGCTTCACGAATTCCATGGTGCGGCTGGCGTCCACGTCCACGAAGATGCTGACGTGCGGTGCGGCGAAGGCGGACTCCACCATGGCCTTCGCGGTCGCCTTGCGGACGCCCTTGACCGGGATCCGTTCAACCCTCTGGTCCTGCGGCTTGCCGGCCTTGCCCCAAAACCCGTCCGCCTTGTCCAGTTCGGCATCGCGCTGGGCCTGGTAGCTCACCAAGTCCTCGCGGGTGACCTCCCCGCGGGAGCCGGTGGCCACGACGTCGGCCAGGTCGATGCCCAGGTCGCGGGCAATCTTTCGCACCGGCGGCTTGGCGAGGACCCGGTTCACCAGGCCGGTGATGGTGTCCCCGAGCGTGGGCCGGTCATCGACCGGTGCGACGGTTGGGACTGCGGGAACGGCTGCGACGGACCGTGCCTCGACAGGCTCGGCCACCAGGACCGGGGCTGACCTGGCCGGCATGGCAGGCGCGGTCTTGCGCGCGCGGCGCTTGACGGCGTCGGCCTTCGGACCGGAACCCACCAGCGGACCGCCGGCAAGGGCACTGTCCGCGGCGTCGGAGGCGGGGAGCTTGCCGTACAGCGGCTGAACCGGTGTGGCCGGCGCCGGGACATCGGCCGGAGTGGGGTCGCCGGACACAGCGTCAGTGACGCTGATAATGGCCGTGCCGACGTCGATTGTTATCCCTTCAGGGACCAGCAGTTCGGTGACGGTCCCGGCGAAGGGCGACGGCAGCTCTACCAGGGACTTTGCTGTTTCTATCTCGCACAGGACGTCGTTGATGGCGACGGTGTCACCGGGCTTGACCTTCCAGGAGACGATTTCCGCCTCGGTGAGGCCTTCGCCCACGTCGGGAAGGTTGAACTTGTTCACAGTCATGGTGTCCTCGGTTTCGAAAGCTCAAGTCCTTGTCTCCTGGCCAGGAGACTGGGGCGGCAGGTCTGGGAAGGGATGCGCGGGCCGGCCTAGTAGGCCAGGGCCCGGTCCAGCGCCTCAAGGATCCTGTCGATGTCCGGAAGGTAGTCTTCCTCGACCTTGGCCACTGGGTACGGCATGTGGAAGCCGCCAACGCGGATGACGGGGGCTTCCAGGGACAGGAAGGCACGTTCGCTGATCCTGGCTGCGATCTCACCGCCGATGCCGCCGAAGGTGGGTGCCTCGTGGGCCACCACCAGGCGTCCGGTCTTTTTCACCGATGCTTCCACGGTGTCGAAATCGATCGGCGAGATGGAGCGGAGGTCGATGACTTCGACGCTGCGTCCGTCCTCGGCCGCGGCGTTCGCTGCGGCGAGGGCCACGGGTACCAGGGGGCCGTAGGCCACGATGGTGGCATCCGTCCCCTCCCGGAGCACGTGTGCCGTGAAGGGGTCCTCCGCTGCGCCGGCGGCGTCCACGTCAACCTCGCCCTTGAGCCAGTAGCGGCGCTTGGGTTCAAACACGATGACCGGGTCCTGGCACTCGACGGCCTGCTGGATCATCCAGTAGGCGTCATGCGGGTTGGAAGGGGTGATGATGCGAAGCCCGGCGGTGTGGGCGAACAGTGCCTCGGGGGACTCGGAGTGGTGTTCCACCGAACCGATGCCGCCGCCGTACGGGATGCGGATGACCACCGGAACGGTGAGGTTGCCGTTGCTGCGGGCATGCATCTTGGCCAACTGGGTGGTGATCTGGTTGAAGCCGGGGAACACAAACCCGTCGAACTGGATTTCGCAGACGGGGCTGTAGCCACGCAGGGCGAGGCCGATCGCCGTGCCGATGATGCCGGACTCCGCCAGCGGAGTGTCCACCACCCGGTCGGGGCCAAATTCGGCGATCAGGCCGTCGGTGACGCGGTAAACACCGCCGAGGGGGCCGATGTCCTCACCCATCAGCAGTGACTTGGGGTTGTTGGTCAGGGCTGCGCGAAGGCCTTCGTTGATGGCCTTCGCGATTGTCATGGTGGTCATCAGCGGCCTGCCTCTGTTTCTGCCTGTCCGACCGGCTCTTCGCCGGCAAATCCTGCACTGTATTCCTCGAACCAGGCAAGCTCCTCCGCAACCAGCGGGTGGGCCTCGACATAGGTGTTCGCGAAGGCCGTACGGATGTCCGGGGTCTCGAGGTCGTGCGTGGTACGCCGGACGTAGGCGGCCAGTTCGTCGCCGTCGGCCTTGACCTTGGCGAAGAAGGCGTCGTCCGCGAGGCCTTCCGCCCGCAGGTACTTCTCCAGCCGCGCCAGCGGATCCTTGGCCCGCCATGCATCCTCTTCAGCCGACGGCCGGTACTTGGTGGGGTCATCGGCGGTGGTGTGGGCGCCCACGCGGTAGGTGAACGCCTCGATCAGCACCGGCCCCTTGCCCTGGCGCGCGTGGTCGAGGGCCCACTCGGTGACGGCGTGCACGGCAATGACGTCGTTCCCGTCCACGCGGATGCCCGGAAAGCCGTACCCTTTGGCGCGGTGGGACAGCGGGATGCGGGTCTGGACCGTGCTGGGTACGGAGATGGCCCAGTGGTTGTTCTGGCAGAAGAAGACCACGGGGGCGTTGTAGGACGCGGCGAAGACCATGGATTCGTGGACGTCGCCCTCGGAGCTGGCACCATCGCCGAAGTACGCCATGACCGCTGCCGGCGGTTCCGTGCCCACGGGGTCGGACGCCGCCGCCGACTTCTGGTCCCGCTGGATGCCCATGGCGTAGCCCACCGCGTGGAGCGTCTGGGCGGCCAGGACCAGGGTATAGAGGTGGAAGTTGGTGTCCTTGGGGTTCCAGCCGCCGTTGGAGACGCCGCGGAACTGGCGCAGCAGTTCGGCGAGGTCCACGTCGCGGGTGAGGGCCACACCGTGCTCGCGGTAGGTGGGAAAGATATAGTCCTGGGGCTGGCTGGCGCGGCCGGAGCCGATCTGGGCAGCCTCTTGGCCGGTCAGCGGAACCCAGAGGGCAAGTTGGCCCTGGCGCTGCAGGGCGGTGGCCTCCACGTCAAAGCGGCGGATGGCAGCCATGTCGGCGTACAGGCCGCGCAGTTTCTCCGCGTCGAGTTTTTCGACGTACCGGCTGTAGGCGGGATCGGCGCCCAGCTTCCCGTCCGGCCCCAGCAGCTGCACCATCGGCGCCGGGGGCTGGCCCATGGCGGCCTCGGCGGCAGCCTCAAGCTGGTCGTCTACCGCTGTTCCGTCGAACTCGGTGGAGGGCAGATGTGTGGCGCCCATACCGTCTCCTTGCTTGCCGCATGCGGATGCGTTGCAATGTCGCTGGGATATATGCCGCTAGAGGAATGCATTCCGCAGCTGGCATATATATTGGCTTACTGATCCTAACTTTATCTTCAGTAGGTAGCGCACGGGCTACATGTTAAGCGCTAGGAACGGCGTGGCGGCTTTGTATAGTCTGCACACAGGCGGAGGAACCGGGTGTTCGCTTCGACCTCGCCGATGCTTACCCGTACCCCCTCGTTGCCGAAGGCGCGGACGGAGAGGGCCTGTACCCCCGCCAGCTCAGCAAATTCCCCACTGTTGACGCCAAGGTCCAACCACACAAAGTTGCCCTGCGCCTCGGGCACAAACCAGCCAAGATCCCGCAGCCCGGCCATGACCCGGTCCCGTTCGTCCACGAGGCTTTGTACCCTTTCTACAACCTGGGGGTAGTTCTGGAGCGAGACAATTGCTGCCTGTTCGGCGATCTGCGACACTGCAAACGGTGTAGCCGCCACCCGGAGGTGCTGCGTGAGTACCGGATTCGACACGCTGTAGCCCACGCGGAGCCCGGCGAGGCCGTGGGCCTTGGAGAACGTCCGGAGGACCACCACGTTGGGGTATTTGCGGTACATCGCGATACCGTCCACCGCGTCCCCGGCCCGCACGAACTCCTGGTATGCCTCGTCGATAACCACCACGACGTCGGACGGCACGGCCTGGATGAACCGTTCCGTTTCCGCCGTGGTCAGGATGGGTCCGGTGGGATTGTTCGGTGTGCACAGAAGGATGACCTTGGTCCGCACGGTGACGGCCGCCGCCATGGCATCGAGGTCATGCCGGCCGTCTGCAGTCAGCGGTACCCGCACGCTTTCGGCACCTGCCAGGCCGACGCTGATGGGGTACGCCTCGAAGGAGCGCCAGGCGTAGATCACTTCGTCCGCTTTGCCGTCGTCGTTCTGTCCGGCGAAGGTGGCCAGCAGCTGGTTGAGGGCACCCAGGCTTCCGGCGCCGGTGACGATGTCCTCCGCGGGGACGTCCAGGAAGTCAGCGAGCGCCGCGCGCAGCCTGCTGCTGAGGGGATCCGGATAGCGGTTGAAGTCTGTCTGCCGTGCGATCGCGTCCACGACGGCGGGCAGCGGGGGCAGCGGGTTTTCGTTGGAGGACAGTTTGTAGCTGGTGAGTCCGTCGACGGCGACGGGAGGTTTGCCGGCGGCATAGCGTGGAAGCCGGCCCACCACCGGGCGCGGTTTGATTCCCCCGGCGAGGGTCTCTGATGAAGTCATGCCACCTAGCCTACTTCTCCCCCGGCGCGGTGTTCGGGGCGGTGTGACAGCATGGGCACATGCGCTCTTTCATCATGCGGGTCCTGATTAATGGACTGGCCCTCTGGATTGCCAGTTGGATCCTTCCGGGCCTGGACATCTCCACGGCCGCCACGACGAACGCTGTGGCTGGCTCCGGCGTTACCCAGGGAACGGATGCCATCGGGGTGACCCTGGCCTATCTCTTCGTCGGGCTGATTTTCGGGGTTGTCAACGCGTTTGTCCGGCCGCTGGTCAGCTTCCTGTCACTGCCCATCACCATCCTCACGCTGGGCCTGTTCACGATCGTCATCAACGCCGCCATGCTGTACCTGACCTCCTGGATCAGCGGCTACACGCCGGTGCGTTTCACGATCGATTCGTTCTTCTGGACTGCCGTCTTCGCGGCGATCATCATCAGCGTGATCTCGGTGGTGGCGGGCCGGATCTCGGGCGCCAACCGACGCTGATCATCACCGCGCCCGATCAATTTCGCTCGGACGCGGAGGCGGCTGCGACATGGGCCTCGGTGACGGCGCGGGCTGCGGTTCCGGTGGCTTCGAACGGGTAAGCGCAAAGCGTGTTGCCGTTGCCGTGCCGCCTGGTCCCAGCACGCCGCCAAGAACTGCGGTTGACGCCACGAGGGAAGGATCATCGCTCGCTGCAATGAGCCTGGCGCCGTCCTGGTAGTTAGTGAGCTTGTGGCCAGGACCCAATCCGGGGTCCTCTCCTTCGGCAGTCCGGACCGGGTTAGTGAGGGTGACAGTGACCCGGTTCCGGGCGTCGGGGCTGGGAGTGCCGTCGCTTCCCGGAACCCAGTCCTCCCGGTGCTCCAGGTGAAGGCTGCTGACGCCGGGGCGCGGGGTGATCCCGCCAACCGGCGAACCGGCCGTCAGCACGTACTTCATGTCGTAATCCGCCAGGAAGACCTCATCGGCAGCAAGATTCATGGCGTGCACACCTCCCTGGCTGTAGCCAACAGCCACCACCGCGGAGCCTTTCTCGGCTCCCGCAGCCCGGAGGGCTTGCAGGACGGCGGCGTTTGTTTCGGCCGAACCATATCCGAGCGCCTCTGCGATCCCTGCGGTGTCGAAAGGATTGCCTCCGCCGGTTTCAGTGCCTGTCTGGGTGCCGGGGAACACCACCACATAGGCCTTCTGACCGCCGTTTTCCACTTCAATGACCTCGATGTAGCCGTCACCCCTTTCGCTAACCACACCGGAGCGCTCCAGCAGGCCGGCGGGCGAAGCATCGAGCTGGAGTGCCACGGCCTCACGCTGTTCGGCTGAAACTGGACGCGCTTTCAGCACCGGAAAGGAGCCGTCGGCGAGGCTTCTGATCAGGGGAACTACGGCTGATATGTGACGTCCAGCCGCCACGTCCGCTCCGACGGCGGCGGCGAACTGCACCGGTGACAGACCAAGGAGCATGGCCATGGTGAGCGGGATGTTGCCGGTCACCATCTCCGTGGCGTTTCCGTTTGGCAGCCCGGTTATTTGTTGGTCAAGGTATGAGTAAAAGAAGTCTTTAGGGCTCGGGATGCCCAGCGCCCGGGCAAAGCCTGCAGCCGCCTCGGCCAGCTCGTAGTCCCTTTTGCAGTCCCTTATCTGCTGGCTGATGTTCTGCAGCTCCGTCCGGACCGCCTGGACGCTCCATTGGGCCTCGCCGATGTCCATCAGGGCGGCCGTGCCGGTGGATCGCGGTTCATTCTGGTAGGGGCTCAGGTCCTCCCAGATGCGGCGGACCTCCACTTCCACTGCGGCCAGCTCCCCGGCAGCAGCCTCGATTTTCTCGGCGCCGCCTGTGAGTTCCTCCAACTGGAAACTGATGCCGCCCACACCGCCGCGGACCTCCAGGGGACCGTCCACTGCCGGCCCGGTGAGGTGGATGGGGCCGCCGCTGCCGGACGGGGTTACGTCTGCCATCAGAAGCGCCCCGCCGGGCTGCCTGCCAAAGCTGCCACCGCTTGCGAGTGGCGCCTGACCGAGGCCAATGCTTCCTCGAGCCGCACCCGCGCTCGTCCCAGCGCCACCTCCTGGAGAGCCACCGAATTCCGGTAGGCCCGCCCCGCCGGTGACTGCCAATCCAGGAGCTGGATGGCGCGGAAGCCACTGAGGACCGCTTCCACCCGCACGAGGCACACGTCAACCCGGCCCGCCAGCACCTGGACCTCATAGCCGCGGGACATGCATGCCGCCATGTCGGCCGCCGTCACGTCGCTGCTCATGCGGGATCCCCCTCCCGTTGTACGTAGGAATGCCTGGTCTTGCGAGCCACGGCTCTTTAGGACCTTGACGCTACGGAACGGCGCCCTGCCGCGGAAGCACCGCCGTCGGCTATGTGGACAAGTCCGCAGTTCACACCAGGCAGGCCGCTTAAGCAGCGGTGGGGAGTTCGTGAAAGAATCAGCACATGCCTGAAACTGCCGCCACAGCTGATACCCGCACGCCCTCCGGACGCCTCGCCCTTGCCGCGTCACCGGACCAGATCGCCCTGGGCCCGCTGGACGGCCGCTACCAGTCCGCCGTCGCACCCCTCGTTGACTACCTGTCCGAGGCGGCCCTCAACCGCGACCGTGTGGCAGTCGAGGTCGAATGGCTCATTCACCTGACCAGCAACAACGTCCTGCCCGGCGCCGGTCCCCTCACGCCCGAACAGCAGGAGAAGCTCCGCGCCATCGTCACGGAATTCGACTCCGCTTCGGTGTCCGAACTCGCCGAAATCGAAGCTGTCACGGTCCACGATGTGAAGGCCGTGGAGTACTACATCGGCCGCCGCCTGCCCGCCATCGGCATTGAACACCTCACCGCCATGGTCCATTTCGGCTGCACGTCCGAGGACATCAACAACCTCTCCTATGCCCTGGGCGTCAAGGGTGCTGTGGAGGACGTGTGGCTTCCGGCCGCCCGTGCCCTCGTGGCGCAGATCAGCAGGATGGCCGAGGACAACCGGGCCGTTCCCATGCTGTCCCGCACCCATGGCCAGCCGGCCACCCCCACCACGCTGGGCAAGGAACTGGCCGTCATCGCCCATCGCCTGACCCGCCAGCTGGACCGCATCGCCAAGACGGAATTCCTGGGCAAGATCAACGGCGCCACGGGCACCTACGCCGCCCACGTGGCTTCGGTCCCCGGAGCCGACTGGCAGCAGGTTTCCAAGTCCTTCGTGGAGGGCCTGGGACTGACCTGGAACCCGCTGACCACCCAGATCGAAAGCCACGACTGGCAGGCGGAGCTGTACGCCGACGTCGCGCGGTTCAACCGGATCCTTCACAACGTCTGCACGGACATCTGGAGCTACATCTCCATCGGCTACTTCGCCCAGATCCCGGTGGCCGGTGCCACCGGATCCTCCACGATGCCGCACAAGGTCAACCCGATCCGGTTCGAAAACGCAGAGGCCAACCTCGAGATCTCCTCCGGCCTCCTGGACGTGCTGGGCTCCACGCTGGTGACCTCCCGCTGGCAGCGCGACCTCACCGACTCCTCCAGCCAGCGCAACATCGGCGTGGCGTTCGGCCACTCCCTCCTGGCGATCTCCAACGTGGCCAAAGGGCTGGACCGCCTCGATGTTGCCGAAGACGTCCTCGCCGGCGACCTCGACACCAACTGGGAAGTCCTGGGCGAAGCGATCCAGATGGTCATGCGCGCCGAGGCAATCGCCGGCGTCGAAGGCATGGAAAACCCGTACGAGCGGCTCAAGGACCTCACCCGCGGACAGCGCGTTGACGCCGCCCGGATGCAGGAATTCGTCCAGTCCCTGGGTCTCTCCCCCGAGGCCGAGGCGCGGCTGCTCGCCCTCACGCCCGGAAAATACACCGGCATCGCGGACCAGCTCGTGGACCACCTCAAGTAGGCCATGTTCCCGGACAACTGAAAAGTACGACGGCGGCGCCG
>DATFAE010000090.1:0-8628 GCA_035254945.1 Arthrobacter sp.
CTGAGCCCGCCACGACGGTCTGGGCGTCGCGAAGGTTCGCCGCGTCGTATCCGACGGCAACCCTGGCGCCTGCCTGCGCAAGGTCCGCCATGACAGGAAGGTCCTTGGCGTCGGAGCCGCTCACCGCCATCCCGCGGGCCACCATGATCCTGGCAACTGCGGACATGCCGACGCCGCCAATCCCGATGAAGTGGACCCGTCCCAGGGATTCCTGGCTGTGGACGTTGGCGGGGCTCATGCTGATACCGCTTCCAGGACAAGACCGGCCATGAGCTGGTCGGCGTTTCTGATTCCAAGGCGCTGTGAGTTGGCGGCCATGTCTGCCAGCCGGGACGGGTCGGTTACCAGCGGGATGAGTTGGTCCCTGACCCATTCGGCGGAAAAATCGCGGTCCGGGACGAGGAGCGCCCCGCCAGCCTGTACCAGTCCCGCCGCATTGAGCGCCTGTTCGCCGTTGCCGATGGGCAGCGGGACAAAAACTGCGGGCACTCCGACTGCGGCCACTTCACACACGGTAGCGGCCCCGGACCTGGCCAGCAGCACGTCCGCGGCGGCGTAGGCCAGTTCCATGCCGTCCACGTACTCCACCTGCCGGTAGCCGGGCGCCGTGAGCGTGTTCCCTTCGCTGTCCAGCACTGCCTTGCCGCGCCCGGTGATGTGCAGTGTCTGGATGCCGGCGGCGCCGAGTTCCGCAACGGAGGCCGCCACGGTCCGGTTGATGCTTTGGGCTCCGGAGGATCCCCCCGTGACGATCAGCGTGGGCCGGGTGGGATGCAGTCCCAGGGCTTCGCGGGCGCCGGCCCGGGCGGTGGACCGTTCGAGGCCCGAAATTTCGGTGCGCATGGGCATCCCGACATGGCGGGCATGGCGGAGCCGGGTGGCGTCGAAGGCGACGGCCACGTATTTGGTCAGCACGGCGCCGACGCGGTTGGCGAGGCCGGGACGGGTGTTTGCTTCATGGATCACGATGGGGATGCGCCGCCGTCGGGCCGCCAGGTACATGGGGGTGCATACGTACCCGCCCACGCCCACGAGCACGTCGGCGCCACTGTCATCCAGGATCCGGCCGGCCTGGCGCACGGCACCGGCGAGGCGGCCCGGGAGCCGGAGCAGGTCCACAGACGGTTTGCGGGGCAAGGGCACCCGGTCGATGGTGGCAAGGTCAAGGCCGGCTGCCGGCACCAGCCTGGTCTCCATGCCGGACGGTGTCCCGACGGCAAGGAGGCTGGCCTGCGGCGCGGCGGCGCGGAGGGCCGCGGCGATCGCCAGGAGCGGGCTGATGTGGCCGGCGGTTCCGCCGCCGGCGAGGACGATGGAGAGGTTCTTGGAAGTCATCTGGTGCTAGGTACGCTTTCTTGCGGTTTTCTTCCGGCCGGTGGATCCACGGGACGGCCGGCTGCCGAATTTCAGCATCCGCTTGGGCCTGATTGCCGGGGCCATCTGTTCCCGGGCGAGCGAAAGCACAACGCCGACGGCGCAGAGCGACATCAGGAGTGCGGAACCGCCGTAGGAGATGAAGGGCAGGGGGACGCCGATCACGGGCATCAGCCCTGTCACGACGGACATGTTGACGGTGGCCTGGCCGAGGAGCCAGACCATGATGGTGCCTGCCAGGACCCGGTGGAACATGTCCTCCTGCGCCACCACAACGCGGTAGATCGCGGCGCCCAGGATGGCGAACAGAATCAGGACGACGACGGTGCCCACCAGCCCCAGTTCCTCACCGATGATGGCGAAGATGAAGTCGTTGTGGGCTTCCGGGATCCAGCTGTACTTCTGCCGGCTTTGGCCAAGGCCGACGCCGAACCAGCCGCCGGACGCCAGCCCGTAGATTCCGTTCGTTGCCTGGTAGTTCGCGTCGATGCCGTCGGCGCAGGACTGCCCCGTCCACCAGGACGTGATGCGGCACATGCGGTTTGAGCTGGTGACCGCCATGGCTGCGGCGCCGGCGGCTCCGATCAGCGCGGCGAAGCCGAACAGGTACAGCGGCACGCCGGCGAAGAAGAGGGCGGCTGCGGTGATCATCATGATGATGAGGGCGGTGCCGAGGTCGTTTCCGAGGATGACGAGGCCGATCACGAGGCCGGCAACCGGGATTGCCGGGATCAGCGCGTGCTGCCACCGGCGCAGCAGCTTGCCTTTCCTGGCCAGGACGGTGGCCATCCAGAGTGCCAGGGCAAGCTTGGATGCCTCGGACGGCTGGAAGGTGATGCCCCCGATGTCGATCCAGTTCTTGTTTCCGTTGACTTCATCGCCGATGACCTGGACCAGGACCAGCAGCACCAGGGCGATGCCAAGACCCGGCCAGGCCAGGCGCTTCAGCCAGACCACGTTGATGCGCGACAGGACGAACATGGTGAAGATGCCGATGGCGGCGAACATTCCCTGTTTGAGGGCGTCACCGTAGGGGGATTTCCCGGCCGCGATGGATTCCACGCTGGAGGCCGAGAGTACCATCATGATGCCGATGGCGGTCAGAGCGAGGGTTGAGCCCAGGATCAGGTAGTAGGTGGAGCCGTTCCGCGACGTCCCGGTGCCTTCCAGCGCTGACCAGAAGCGGCGGTATCCGTTGCGGATCCGCGCGGGCAGGGAGGGCCGGGGCCCGGCGGGAACTGCGGTGTTCCCCGGGCGCGGCCTGGCTGCTGCCGGCGGCCGGGTGGGCGTGCTGACCATTGTTACTCCTCGCCGGTCTGGGCCTGCCCTTCCACCAGCTCGCGGACAGCTTCGATAAAGGCGTCGCCGCGGTGAGCATAGGAAGAGAACTGATCCATGGATGCAGCCGCCGGAGCCATCAGAACGGTGTCGCCTGGCGCGGCCAGCTGTGCCGCTGACGCAACGGCGCGGGACATCACGGTCCCGCCGGAGTCCGGCGAGCTGCCTGCGACGGCCCCGGCCTCTGCGGCAGTCTGCATGTCTTCAGTGTCGCCCGCGTCCGTTCCGATTACCGGGACATCCGGCGCGTGTCGTTTCAGGGCCTGGGCGAGGGCCGCGGTGTCGGTGCCGATCAGTACGACGGCCTTGAGCCGTGACGCGTGGTCACGGACGAGGTCGTCGTAGCTGACACCCTTGGACAGGCCGCCGGCGATCCACACCACGTTCCCGAAGGTAGCCAGCGACGCCGAAGCAGCGTGCGGGTTGGTGGCTTTGGAGTCATTGATCCAGAGCACGCCGTTGTGCCGGGCCACGGGCTGGATCCGGTGGTTGCCGGGGATGTAGTTGCGGATGCCCTGGCGGACAGCCTTGGCGTCAACTCCGTAGGCGCGCACGAGGGCTGCCGCTGCCAGGGCGTTTGCCACCATGTGGCGGGGGGCGAATTCGCCGAGGTCGGCCATGGAGGCGAGCTCGGCCGCGCTGTCCTTGCGCTCGGGGATGAAGGCGCGGTCCACAAGGAGCCCCTCCACAACGCCCAGCATGCTGATGGCCGGGGTGAGGGTGGTGAAGCCCACGGCCCGGCAGCCTTCCACCACGTCCGCGTTTTCCACCATCCGTTCGGTCTCGATCTGCTCTGCATTGAAGATGCAGGCCTTTTGGGTCCGTTCGAAGACCTTGGCCTTGTCCGCCAGGTAGGACGTGTACGAGCCGTGCCAGTCAACGTGGTCTTCGGCCACGTTCAGGCACACACTTGCCACGGGTGACAGGGATTCAGCCCAGTGCAGCTGGAAGCTGGAAAGCTCAACCGCGAAGACGTCGTACTCAACGGGGTCGCGGAGGGCGTCAAGGATGGGTGTTCCCACATTCCCGACGGCGATGGCCTTCAGCCCTGCGGCCTGCAGCATCGCTTCGGTCAGGCCCACCGTGGTGGTTTTGCCGTTGGTTCCGGTGATGGTCAGCCAGTCGGCAGTCTTGTGGCCTTCGCGGATGCGCAGCCGCCAGGCGAGTTCGACGTCGCCCCAGACCGGGATGTGGGCACGTGCGGCCGATGCCAGGAGGGCCTGGTCCGGGCGCCAGCCCGGTGACGTCACGATGAGTTCGGGCAGGGCCCCGTCGATTTTCGGAATCCGGCTGACCGCTTCCTCCCCCAGGAGCACGTCGGCGGCGCCGACGATCTTCAGCGTGTCGGCATGGGCGCGGGCGGTGTCGGACGTGGCAGCGTCGACCACCACGACGCGCGCGCCCAGTTCGATGAGTGTGTCTGCCGCGGCGAAGCCGGACACGCCGATGCCGGTGACGACCACGCGCAGCCCGGCCCAGTCCGAGTCCCAGCTGACGAGGTTATTGAGGCGGGAGGAAACGGTCACAGCAGCACAACCCATTCAGCGTAGAAGATGCCCAGGCCAACAGCTACGAAGAGCCCGCCCAGGATCCAGAACCGGACGACGACGGTGACCTCTGCCCACCCTTTGAGCTCGAAGTGGTGCTGCAGCGGTGCCATCTTGAAGAAGCGTTTACCGCCGGTGGCTTTGAAGTAGCCGACCTGGATGATGACGGACAGGGTGATGAGGACGAAGAGCCCGCCGATGATGCCCAGGAGCAGTTCAGTCCGGGACAGGATGGCGAAGCCGGCGATCGCGCCGCCTATCGCCAGTGATCCGGTATCGCCCATAAAGAGCTTGGCGGGGGAAGTATTCCACCAGAGGAATCCAACCAGCGCAGCACTCATGATGGCGGCCAGGAGCGCAAGATCGAGCGGGTCGCGGACCGAGTAGCAGCCGCTGCCGGCCTCCCGCGGGGAACCGCAGGCCTGGTTGCTCTGCCAGATGCCCATCAGGGTGTAGGCGCCGAAGACCATGACGGAGGCACCGGCGGCCAGGCCGTCCAGGCCGTCGGTCAGGTTCACTCCGTTTGTCGCCGCGGTGACAATCAGGTTGGACCACAGCACGAAGAGTATGGCGCCCAGGACGGTGCCGCCGAAGGCCAGGTCGAGCCACGGCAGGTCACGGACGAGGGATATCTTGGTGGACGCGGGTGTCACGCCGTCTGCGTCCGGGAAGTTCAGTGCCAGGATGGCGAAGGCGATTCCCACGGCGCCTTGGCCGATGAGTTTGGCCTTGGCGTTCAGACCCAGGCTTCGCTGCCGGGAGATCTTGATGAAATCGTCCAGGAAACCGACAAGGCCCATGCCCACCATGAGGAACAGCAGGATCAGGGCCGACGCCGAAGGGCCTGCGGACGCCGGATTCATCATCCACATGATGAGGTGGGTCAGTCCGTAGCTCAGCAGGACGGACGCCACCACCACGGTGCCGCCCATGGTGGGCGTGCCGCGCTTGGTGTGGTGGGATGTCGGTCCGTCATCCCTGATGAACTGGCCGTAGCTTTTGCGGACCAGCAGCCGGATGAAGAGCGGGGTTCCCACCAGGGCGCACAACAGGGCCAGGCCAGCGCCGATCAATAGTGCAATCACAGCTGTTCGCTCCCTTCACTGGCAGGTACGGGGGCTTGTGGGGGTAATGCTATCCGATCGCCCAAATGCCGCAGTCCCACGCTGTTTGAGGACTTGAACAGCACGAGGTCGCCAGGTTCGAGTTCTGCGTTCAGCAGTTCGTAGGCGTCATCGATCGTTTCGGTAAAGCTGCATTCATCGCCCCAGGAGCCCTCCTGCACGGCGGAGACGTAGAGCGGCCGGGCGTCCCTGCCCACAACTACCAGGCGGGAGATATTGAGCCGGACAACCTGGGTGCCTACAGCGGTGTGTTCGCGGATGGATTCGGGTCCGAGTTCCAGCATGGCTCCCAGGACAGCCCAGGTGCGGCGGCCCTGGCCGAGGTCGGCGAGGGTCCGCAGGGCGGCCCGCATGGATTCAGGGTTGGCGTTGTACGCGTCGTTGATGATGGTGACGCCGTCGGCCCGCTCGGTGCGCTCCATGCGCCAGCGGCTGGCCGCTGCCTGCGTGCTGAGCGAGGCTGCGATGTCGGATCCCGGCACACCGGCGGCGCATGCGGCCGCGGCCGCAGCGAGCAGGTTGCCCATGTGGTGCGCACCTATGAGCTTGCTGCTGACGTGCAGGTCCGGTTCGCCGGACGGCAGCACCAGGTCAAACTCGGGGTTTCCTGCCGGGTTCGTGTCGGGGTTGAGCGCCTGGACAGCGGCGCCGGGGCGGCCGTCGGCAGTAAAGCCCAGTACGGCGGCCTGGGTGCGCTCCCGCATGGCGGCGACGCGGTCGTCATCGAGGTTGATGATGGCCGTGCCGGTGGCGGAAAGTCCTTCCAGGAGTTCACCCTTGGCGCGGGCGATGTTCCCGACTCCGCCGAACTCGCCGGCGTGTGCCGTGCCCACGCCCAGGACGACGCCGATGTCGGGCTTCACCATGTCCGCGAGGTAGCGGATGTGGCCAATTCCGGTCGCTCCCATTTCAATGACCAGGTACCTTGTGCTGCTGTCGGCGCTGAAGACCGTAAGCGGGACACCGACCTCGCCGTTGTAGGAGCCCTGCGGAGCGACGGTGGGTCCCTGGGCTGCCAGGATGCCGGCAAGCAGGTCCTTGGTGGTGGTCTTGCCGGCGGAGCCGGTGATGCCCACGACAGTGAATTGCTCACCGGCTGCGTGGCGGGCCGCACGGATCCGGCGTACCGCTTCTGCGGCCAGGGCGCCCATGGCCAGAACGGCGTCGGCGACCACGACTGCGGGGTAGTGCGCGCCGTCGGGACCTTCAACCGGCCGCTCGACCAGGGCCAGTGTTGAACCGTTGCCGAAGGCTGCGGCGACGTAGTCGTGGCCGTCGGCGTACTCCCCCGGCTTGGCGACGTACAGCGATCCGGGCGTGGCGTCGCGCGAATCCGTGACCACCGAAAGAGGCGTGATCTCCGGATCGGCGTCCAGGCGCCCGTTTGTGATTTCGGCGATTTCCGCCGCAGTAATTGCAATCATCTCGGTCTAGGACTCTATCCGGTCGTCTTGGAGAACGGTGAATCCCTTGGCTGTCAAGGCGTTGCGGAGTTCCACCCTGTCATCCAGGGCGACGTTGACGCCTTTCACTTCCTGCCAGACCTCGTGCCCGCGGCCGGCCACGAGGATGGTGTCCTGGGGCCGGGCGAGTTCCACGGCCTGCCGGATGGCGGCGTCGCGCGGGAAGACTTCGATGATGTGGCACTCGAGGGCCCCCTGCTGCCGGGCATCGAGGGCGCCGGCCAGCACGTCAGCGCGGATCGCGGCAGCATCCTCGTCGTGGGGGTCGTCGTCCGTCACGATGACGGTGTCGGCGAGGGTCGCCGCGATGGCTCCCATGGCGGGGCGTTTCCCTTGGTCCCGCTGCCCGGTGGCACCAAACACGACAATCAGCCTGGATCCGGGCTCCGGTGACCGTACGGCTTCCAGGGCCCGCGCCAGGGCGTCGGTGTTGTGGGCAAAGTCAACAACAGCGGCCGGCGTCTCCGAGACCAGCTGCATGCGTCCCGGGACGGCCACGGTAAAGGGATCGTGCTTATCCAGGGCGGCCTGGAGTGTGGCCACGTCCACGCCGCTGGCCAGTACCATCACAGTGGCCAGCGCTGCGTTGGCCACGTTGAAGCTGCCCGGGAGCCCGGTGTGGATGTTCAAGGAGGCGCCGCCGGGTCCCGTGAGGGTGAAATCGGTGCCCAGCCCGCGGGCCACCGCCGATGTGACTGTCCAGTCTGCGGGCGCCGTGGCGGGTGTGGCCGCGAGGGTCGTGACCGGGATCCGGGTGGTGGCGGCAAGCCGGCGGCCCCACTCGTCGTCGACAGTTACCACTGCATGGCGGGCGCGGGGAGGCGTGAAAAGTTCCGCCTTGGTCTGGAAGTACCCGTCCATGGTTCCGTGCAGGTCCAGGTGGTCCTGGGTGAGGTTGGTGAAGCCGGCAACGTCGAAGACCACCCCGTCCACGCGCTGGAACGACACAGCGTGTGAGGAGACTTCCATGGACGCCGCGTCCAGCCCCCGCTCCCGCATCAGTGCCAGCAGGGCGTGGACATCCGTTGACTCGGGAGTGGTCAGCAGGCTGGGAATGGGATCTCCGCCTGCGTTGATTTCAATAGTCCCGATCAGGCCCGTCTTCAGGCCGAGGGAATGCAGGAGGGAGTTGATGAAATAGGTGGTGGTCGTCTTGCCGTTGGTCCCCGTGACGCCGAACAGCGTGGGCGTTCCGCCAGTGCCAGGCTGGCTGCCGTAGATCATGGCGGAGAGCGGCCCCACCACATTCCGCAAGTTCTCAACCACCAGCACCGGCACGGAGGTGTCAGCGGACAGCGCAAGGAGGCGTGCGCCGGCGTCGTCCGTCAGCACGGCCGCCGCCCCGGCGGCCACTGCCTGTTCCACAAAGTCCGCACCGTGCCGCGTGGCTCCCGGAAGAGCGACGTAGAGGTCTCCCGGCTCGATGGCGCGCGAGTTCAGCGAGATCCCGGTGATACTCACCGATGCCGACGGACCGGGAACAGTCACACCGACTGATTCGCCGATGCCCGCCAGGCTCACTGCGGAGACGGACGTGGGCCTGAACCGCGCCGTGGCGGATCCCCCGGCCGGAACAGTGTGGCTGCCGGGGGCATTGTGATCTGACAAAAGGATCTCCGAAAGTGCTAGTTGATCATGCCCGCGTCGAAGTGCTCGGTCAGCGGGCGTTGCTGGGGCGTGGCCGTACTACTTGGCGTATTGCGGCAGCCGCGCCGGCTCACCGGTGGACGGCTGGACGTTGTAGGTGCGCAGCGCCTGGCTCATGACGGACCGGAAGACCGG
>DATFAE010000091.1:0-7571 GCA_035254945.1 Arthrobacter sp.
GGCGGCTTCGCATTGTTCACCACCACGCTTGTGGCAATCGGCGCCGTCATGCCGACAGCCAAGGAAGCAGGAAACTTCATGGCCGTGGTCATTGCCCTGATCTTCGTGCCGTTCTACTCGGTTTCCCTGGTCTTCTCCAACCCGCAGGCCATGATCGTGCAGGTTTTCACCTATTTCCCGTTCTCCGCCCCGGTCACAGCCCTCCTCCGGAACGGACTCGGATCCCTCAGTGCAGGGGAGGCAGCCATAGTCATTGCCATCGTGTTCATCGGTGCCGTGGCCATGTTCTTCCTGGGGGTCCGGCTCTTCCAATACGGCTCCATCTCCTATACCTCCAAGGTCAACATCAGGACCGCCCTCAGCAGCGGTCGCCAGGCAACGGCAGCCAGGCAAGCCAGCTGACTGACGGCAGCGGTCCGTCCAACACCGGCTTCCCCCCATTGTCGAAACCCAACAAAATCCCGTCTCCACCCGGGAACTACCGTCGATTCGGAAGGAATACCCGCGCCTCAACACCCTAGGACGATCAATGACGATTCAGGCAGACCCGCCAGTTATCCGCGACTCAATCCTTGAAACCGCCCGGCGGCAGGTTCTCGAGGAAGGCGTCGGCCTCACACAGTCGCAGCTGGTGGAGGTCCTCCGGCTGCCGGACCGGGATTTGCCCGCGGCACTGCAACTCGCCCATGAAGTCCGGCTTAAGCACTGCGGCGAGGACGTCGAGGTGGAAGGCATCATCTCCATCAAAACCGGCGGCTGCCCCGAGGACTGCCACTTCTGCAGCCAGTCAGGCCTGTTCGACTCCCCTGTCCGCGGCGTCTGGCTGGACATCCCGGAACTGGTCAAGGCCGCGAAGGAAACCGCTGCGACGGGGGCCACCGAGTTCTGCATCGTCGCCGCCGTGCGCGGTCCCGATATCAAGCTCATGAACCAGATCAAGTTCGCGATCGACCGGATCAACGAAGAAGTGGACATCAACATCGCCTGTTCCCTGGGCATGCTGACCCAGCGGCAGGTGGACCAGCTCGCCGAATGGGGCGTGCACCGGTACAACCACAACCTGGAGACCGCCCGCAGCTACTTCCCCGAAGTCGTCACCACGCACAGCTACGAAGAACGCCTGGACACCTGCAACATGGTCAAGGCCGCCGGCATGGAGCTGTGCTGCGGGGCCCTGATCGGCATGGGCGAAACGCTGGAACAGCGCGCCGAACTCGCCGCCCAGCTCGCTGCCCTGGAACCCCACGAGGTCCCGCTGAACTTCCTCAACCCCCGCCCGGGAACCCCGCTGGAGAACCAGGGCATCATGGACGGCAAGGACGCCCTCCGCGCGATCGCCGCCTTTCG
Source organism: Arthrobacter sp. (assembly GCA_035254945.1). GTDB lineage: Bacteria > Actinomycetota > Actinomycetes > Actinomycetales > Micrococcaceae > Arthrobacter. Next base: position 1,348 of record DATFAE010000091.1, read on the forward strand.
ACTGGCCATGCCGCGCACCGTGCTGCGCTACGCCGGCGGCCGGGAGTTGACCTTAGGCGACCTTGGCACCCGCGAGGGCCTTATGGGCGGGATCAACGCGGTCATTGTGGGCAATTACCTCACTACCCTGGGCCGCCCGGCCACGGCCGACCTGAACCTTCTGGTTGAGCTGAACATGCCCATCAAGGAACTCCAGAAGACGCTATGACGCCCAGCCGCTCCCTCACCTTGCAAGCTGACTTTTGCGGGCACTGTGGTGAGCCGTCCGACGGCGGCGTGGGCCCGGCGTCGGACGTTCACCGCCGCTGCGGCGAGCGTCTCACGCTGGAACCGCCGCGCTACTGCACCGCCTGCCGCCGCCGCATGAAGGTCCAGGTCACCCCGCTGGGCTGGTCAGCGGAGTGTTCCCGCCACGGGGTGCTGGCTCCATGACGCCGGGGGCGGCGCTGCCGGGCCTGATCCACAGGGACCGTGCGCGGTTGTGGCATCCTTACGCGCCAGCGTCCACTGACCTTCCGTTGTGGGAGGTTGAGGCGGCCGACGGCGTGCGGCTGCGGCTTCGGGGCGAGGACGGCACCCGGCACGAGGTAGTGGATGGGATGTCCTCGTGGTGGTCGGTGATCCACGGTTACCGCAACCCGGTCCTGGACGCCGCCGCGCAACGTCAGCTGGCGGATTTCAGCCATGTGATGTTCGGCGGCCTCACGCACGCACCGGCGGTGGAACTGGCCGAGAGGCTGGTGGACCTGGCACCTTCAGCAACCGGGCGGCCGGGACTGGAGCGCGTGTTCCTGGCGGACTCGGGTTCGGTTGCCGTGGAGGTTGCGTTGAAGCTGGCGGTGCAGTTCCAAACCGCGTCCGGGCACCCGAAGAGGCAGCGGTTCCTGAGCATCCGCGGCGGCTACCACGGTGATACGTTCGCTGCGATGGGGGTCTGCGACCCTGTGGACGGCATGCACTCCGCCTTCCCGGGGCTGCTGGCCGGCAACGTCTTTGCGCCACGTCCCCCGGCGGCTGCTTCCGCGACCCCCGAAGCCGTTCGGGCATGGGCGTCCGATCTGGCGGAAATCGCGGCCGCGCATTCCGGGGAGCTGGCCGCGATCATCGTCGAACCGGTCCTCCAGGGTGCCGGCGGCATGCACGCTTACCCGGCCGAATGCCTGACAGCTTTGCGACAGGTGGCGGACCGGCACGGGCTGCTGCTGGTCTTCGATGAGATCGCCACCGGTTTTGGCCGCACCGGCGAGCTGTTCGCGGCCGACCATGCCGGCGTCGTACCGGACATCATGTGCGTGGGTAAGGCCCTGACTGGCGGCTACCTGACCCTGGCCGCGATGCTCTGCACCGGGGAGGTGGCGGCGACGGTCTCCGGCGGAAACGCCGGGGCGCTGCTGCACGGACCCACGTTCATGGGCAACCCGCTGGCGTGCGCCGTGGCGAATGCCAGCCTGGGCATCATCGACGGCGGCGGCTGGCGGGCCGACGTCGCCCGGATCGGCGCAGGACTGACAGCCGGGCTCGCCCCCGCATTGGATCTTGAGGCGGTCCGGGACGTCCGCACCATCGGCGCGGTCGGAGTCATCGAACTGCACGACGCCGTCGACGTCACAGCGGTCACCGCCGCGGCCATCCGGCACGGGGTGTGGGTCCGGCCGTTCCGGAACCTCGTCTACACGATGCCCCCGTACATCAGCACTGCCGCGGACGTTGGGCAGATCACCGCGGGCATGACGGCCGCCGTCAACGAAGTCCACGGCCGGGTCCCCGCCTTATCCGGGAGCAATGCCCGGTCCGCAGGAGCTGCCCGGCCCGGAGATGCCGGATGAGCGCCTCGATGACCCGGTGGCTCGAGCAGCAGGCCGCTGTCCGGGACCGCCGTGGCCTGGTCCGCCGCCCACTCGCCCGCGCCGCTGACGAACGGTTCATCGACCTGGCCAGCAACGACTACCTGGGCCTCGCAGCGGACCCGCGCGTTGCCCAGGCGGCTGCGGCCGCCGCTTCGGTCTGGGGTGCCGGGGCCACGTCCTCGCGCCTGGTCGCCGGAACCACCCGGCTGCACCTTGACCTCGAACAGGAACTGGCCCTGCTGGCGGGGATGGAATCGGCGCTGGTGTTCTCCTCCGGCTACCTGGCCAACCTTGGGGTGATCACGGCGCTCGGCGGCCCGGGGACCCTGATCGTCGCGGATGAACACTGCCACGCGTCGATGATCGACGGGTTCCGGCTCAGCCGCTCCCGCACCGAATCGTTCACGCATAACAGCGTGGAGGAAGCCGGCCGTCTGCTGGCCGGCCGGCCGGAGCCGCGCGCGCTGATCGCTGTCGAATCCCTCTACAGCGTCCTGGGCGACGAAGCCCCGCTCGCCGGCCTGCTGGCCCTGGCCGAGGAGAACGACGCGGTGCTGCTGATCGACGAAGCGCACAGCCTCGGCGTCACCGGCACCGGCACTTTCCAGGGCCGCGGGTCGGTGGCCGGGACAGCCCTGGCCAGGCACCCGAACGTGATCGTGACCGCGACACTGTCCAAGGCCGTGGGCAGCCAGGGCGGGGCAGTCCTCGGATCCGCGTTGCTGCGCGAGCACCTCATCAACCGGGCCAGGAGCTTCATCTTCGACACCGGTCTGGCGCCCGCCGCCGCCGCGGCCGCCCTCGCCGCGGTAAGGATCATCCGCGACGAGCCCTGGCGGGCCGGAGCCGTCCAACGCAACGCAGCGGCCCTGGCCGCGGGGCTCGCCCCCGGTCTTCCAACCGGCGGCAGTGCGGTCGACCGGGCCGGCGTCGGGCGCGCAGCCGTCGAGCGTGTAGCCGTCGAGCAAACAGCGGGGGCTGTCCAGTCCATAGCCATGCCCTCTGCCGAACACGCCCTGGCAGCCGCCGCGGCTGCGCGTGCCGCCGGGGTGCACGTCGGCTGCTTCCGCCCGCCGTCCGTCCCGGACGGAATATCACGGCTGCGGCTCTCCGCCCGCGCCACCCTCACCCCTGCGGACATTGAACAAAGCTGCGCGGTACTGCGCGGCATATTGGAGGAGCTTCCATGAACCTGCCCGGCATTATCCTGGTCACCGGCACGGACACCGGCGTCGGCAAAACCATCACGACGGCGGCACTCGCCGCCGCCCTGAAGGGAACGGGGCACAGCGTCGCAGTGTACAAGCCGTGCCAGTCAGGAGCCGCCGACGGCGATTCCGACACCGCCGAAATCCTCCGGCTTGCCGGCGCCCTGACAGCAGAAAACGGGGTCGTCCTGCAGCAGCCACTGGCACCCGTCGCCGCTGCCGCCATTGATGGTGCGCCGCTCCCCACGATCGCCGCGCACGCCGGGCGGGTCCGCGGGCTCGCGGCGTCCCACGACCATGTCCTCGTGGAGGGCGCAGGCGGCCTGCTCGTGGAACTCGATTCCGACGGCGGCACCCTCGCCGACCTCGGAGCGCTCCTGGCCGCCGCGTTTGTCCTCGTCACCGGGCCGGGGCTGGGGACCCTGAACCACACCGCCCTCACCCTCGAAGCCCTGGCCTCCCGGCAACTTAACGTCCTGGGGCTGGTGCTGGGTACCTGGCCGGGCAAACCGGACCTTGTGCACCACAGTAACCGGGAGGTCCTCGGATCCATGCCGGTACCCTTCCTCGGCGCCCTTCCCCGGCACGCCTCCCAACTGGCCCCAACGGACTTCCAAGCCGGCGCCGGTGCCTGGCTGAACGGACTGCCCGCATGAACCCGGCGATGACTGCCGCCGGACACGCCCGATGCCCCTACCTCGTGGTGCGTGACCCGGATGCGGTCCGTGAGGTGCTGCACCGGCCGGCCGATTTCAGCCCGGCGAACGCACTGGTCGCGGTCACGGCCCTGGAAGGGCCCGCACTCCGCGTGCTGCAGCGCGCCGGCTTCGCGCTGCCCCCAGTGCTGGCCAGCAACGACACCGGCACGCACGCCGGGATCCGCAAGGTGGTGGCCGGATTCTTCACGCCCGCCACGGTCGCCGCCATGGAACCGCGGATCCGGGAACTGGCGCAGGAAGCAGCACGGAACGCCGCAGGCCGGCTCGGCTCCTCCGGCCACGTGGACCTGGTGCAGACGGTTGCAGCGTTTACCCCTGCCGTCGTGATGCTCGAACTCCTCGGGCTGCCCGTCCGGGACCTTGCCGACCTTAAACGGTGGGGCCTGGACTCCATGGAGCTCTTCTGGGGCTGGCCTGACAAGGACCGGCAACTCGAACTGGCCCACAGCGCCGCAGACTTCTACCAGTGGCTGCGGAACGTCGTCGCGGAATCCAGGACGGCCCCCGGCCGCAACCTGTTCAAATCCCTGGCGGAGCACGGCCTGACAACCACCGAAATCTGTTCGCTCGGCTACTTCCTGCTTATCGCCGGCCAGGAAACCACCACCCAGCTGATCAGCACCACCCTGTTCCGGCTCCTCGAAGGCTCCGCGCCCGTGGAATGGAGGGACGCGGCCGCCGACGAAGGCGCCAGAACCATGGTCCGGCACGTGCTCACCACCGAATCATCCGTCCCCACCTGGCGCCGCGTTACCGCGCACGACACCAGCCTCGGCGGCGGCCTCATCCCGGCCGGCACCGAAATCCTCCTCGAACTCAGCGGTAACCACTTCACCACACCGGCAACATCAGGGACTCAGGCCATGCCCTCACAAGCGGCCCGGCTCGGGCAAACCAACGGCTACGGCCTGGTCTTCGGCTCGGGCATCCACCGCTGCCTTGGTGCCAAACTCGCAGAACTTGAGGCCGCCGTCGTTGTCCGGGAAACCGCTGCAGCGCTGCCGGCGGTGCAGCTGCAGGAGCACCGGCCGGATTGGATCAGGCTCCTGTCTTTCCAGGCACCCCGGACCGTCACCATACGAAACGGCAGCTGTATGCAGGGTTAGGCCACGGACTGGGTTACATGGGGCCGCTGCCGGGCGGACCGGTGAGCACTGTGGGGACGTACTCGAGCAGCTGAAGCCGGCCGTCGAAGGTCCTGCTGTCCACCATCTCCAGCGAAATGTCCGGATAGCCGTCGTAGATCCGCTCCTGCCCGGTGCGGCCCGTGATCACCGGGAAGACGACCAGCCGGAACCTGTCCACCAGGCCGGCGGTCAGCAGCGACCGGCAGAGGCTGAGGCTGCCGAGGGTGCTGAATGGTCCTGGCCTGGTCCGCTTCATCTCCGCTACGGCCTCCACCGCCTCCCCTCTGACCAGCTCCGAGTTCGGCCATGTCAGGGGTGCCTTCAGGGTGGAGGAAAAGACAATCTTGGGCACCGCGGCCAGGCCCGTCAGGCTGGCCCCCTCATTGTCGGAGAATCCCGAACCCCCGGCCGCGGCCTCCTCTGACATGCCGGACATCAGCCGGTACGTGTTCGCGCCGAGAAGGAAGGTGTAGCTCTTCTGCCCCTCCTGCTCAAGCCAGGCCAGGTACTCCGGACCTTCCAGGCCCCACCAGCCGGGCCATCCCTCGGCCGAGGCATACCCGTCCAGGGAGATGATCAGGTCGACCATCAGGCTTGCCGATGACGCTTCGCCAGTTGTCCCGGCCATGGCCGTCTCCTCGAAGTGGTGGACGTCAGTGGCGGCCATGCTATCCCCCCGGCGGCGGGACGTTCAAGGGGGCAGCGTTACCTCCAGGCCTCCCCCTTTGCAGGCGGTCAGTGGCATCATACTGGCATGGCTCCCATACAGCGCATCCGCCCCGAGGGGCTCATTTTTAGCCCGGCCTTCAGCCACGTCGCCATCGTGCCGCCCGGCGCGACCACCATCTATGTGGGCGGTCAGAACGCCGTCGACGTCGACGGCTCACTCGTCGGAGACGGTGACGTCGCCGCGCAGTCCGCCCGCGCCCTCGAGAACGCCAGGACCGCCCTGGCCGCCGCAGGTGCGACCCTCGCCGACGTCGTGCACTGGACGGTGCTCTTCGTCGACGGCGCCGATCTCGCCGCGGGGTACGGTGCGATCGCCTCGGAACTCGCCTCCGATGAGCCGGCACTGGTGACTGCGGCACGTGTCGCCGGCCTCGGCGTCCCCGGCGCGCTCGTGGAGATCAGCGCCGTGGCCGCCGTGCTGCGATAAGGCCCAGCCGTTAAGCTCCCACGGCGAGCACAGCCATGCCTTCCGCCTCTGGTGTAGAACAGCGGAGGCACCAAAATAAAGTAAGTGGCCTTATGATTTTGGTAAACAATGCTGCAGTGCACCGGGAGAGGGAACGTTTATGGTGGCGGAATCACCCAGCTCGATCG
>DATFAE010000092.1:0-20570 GCA_035254945.1 Arthrobacter sp.
GCGCCGGCCATGCCGGCCGCGCCGAAGATCAGGCCGGTCCGCCACATCACCCTGCCGCCGCGGGCGTGGCTGAACACGCTGACCGCGGAGGTGACGCCGACGACGAAAAGCGAGGCTGCGATGGCTTCCTTGGCGTCGAACCCCGCCACGTACACCAGGATCGGAACTGTCAGGATCGATCCGCCACCGCCCAGGACCCCGAGCGAGAGTCCGATGACGACTGACAGTGCAAGGACCAGGATGAGGGTGGCCGTCATGAGGCTTTGGCCTCCTGCTGTGAAGCGCCGGCGGGGGCGTCGGTGACGGGAAGGATCAGGATGGCGCTTTCGCGTGTGGGTTCCTTGGCGGCCCTGTTCCACGGCATTGCCGAGAGGGCCTGGCCCATGGCGCAGGTATTGGTGGCTGCGGAGAAGGTCAGGCCGGTGCCGATGGCGCCGGCGAGCATGCGGATTTTCGGGGAGACGAACCTGCCACCGGCCAGGCCCAGGACCACCAGGGAACCTGCGGCGAGGCGGACCTGGCGCTCCAGGTCCCAGCGGTCCTTGCCCCTGACGACGTCGCCGCCGGCGGCAGCGAAGCCGGGCGCACCGCCGGTCAGGACGTAGGCGCCGTGGATCCCGGCCTTGCCCAGCCGCTGGCGTGCCTGCTCGGCGCGAGCTCCGGACTGGCAGACCAGGACCACGCGGGAGCCCAGGCGGGCGGCGAGTTCGTCGGTGTGCTCCGACAGTAACGGCAGCGGGACGTTGTAGGAGCCCCGAATATGCATGGATTCGAATTCGGTGGCGGAGCGCACATCGATCACGACCAGGTCCTGGTGCTCAGCGATCCACGTGCGCAGGGTCTCGGGATCCAGGGCGGTAACGGCTGGAGCCGTGGAAGGGGAAGTCATGTGCTGGCCTCTCGAAGGGTTCATAAAGGTGAATACCCCACCGAGTATCGCAGATACCCCCGGGGGTACGCAAAACACCCTAGGGGGTATAAGATGGAGGCAATCCCCCGACCTTTGGAGAAACCCTTGGAACTCAATCCCACAGAACTCACCCCCGTGATCAACCGGCTCAAGCGCGCCCAGGGCCAGCTCGCCGCCGTCACGCGCATGCTTGAAGAAGGCCGGGACTGCAAGGACGTAGTCACCCAGCTTGCCGCCGTGTCCAAAGCACTCGACCGGGCAGGATTCGCCATTATCGCCACGGGCCTGGAGCAGTGCATCGTCCAGAAGGACGCAACGATGGACCGAAAAGACCTTGAAAAGCTCTTCCTCTCCCTCGCCTGACCAACCCACCCCCAAGCTCCAGGAGAACCATGACGTACACGCTCAGCACCACCATCGCTCTTCCCTGGGCCGAAGCCCTGGACCGCACCCGGGACGCCCTGTCAGCCCAGGGGTTCGGGATCCTCACCGAAATCGACGTGCGTTCCACCTTCGAAGCCAAGCTTGGAGCCGCAGCCGCTGACGCCGTCGGCGATTACGTCATCCTTGGTGCCTGCAACCCCGCCCTGGCCAGCCGTGCCCTCGCCGCAGAGCCGGAAATCGGCGTGCTCCTGCCCTGCAACGTCGTCGTCCGCCGCAGCAAAGACGCAGGAGTAACCACCATCGAGGCCATCGACCCGCAGACCATGGTCCAGCTCAGCGCTGAGCCGGGAGTCAAAGAGATCGCCGACGACGCCGGCACTCGCCTGCGCAAAGCCCTCGCCTCCCTGAACAACTGACGGAATAGGCAACGCTCCCACGGGCCGGCGCCCGTTGCGCCGCTGGCAGCGTTTCGAGGCCAGGAAACGCTCCCCAACCCGGCCCGGAGTTAGGTTCGTCACCACCGCCTGCGTGTTGCCGGAATCCGCGCTCCGGCAGCCCCATACTGGTGTTGATGCGGCCTGTCGCCGCAGCCCCCGGCCAGGCAGGAGGAAGTGCATGGAAACCCTGAAGAAGATCGTGAAGAACCAGTATTTTCCTGCTGCCGCAGTGTTGGTGGCAGTGGTGTTGTTCTGGGTCATCGCCATGTTCGGCGGGCTCTCGCTGCTGAACAACAACCAGCCCCCCATGGCCACCCTGACCTGGCTGCTGTTTGTCTACGCGGCAGCCGTCCTGACACCGCTCGCCGGCGTGGTGGCCGCCGTCAACCTGGTCCGCCGCTGGCAGCGCAACCGCCAGTACGCCCGGGCCGTCGCCGAGGCTGCGGCGGCAGACGAGGCCCGTCTTCCTGACAAGGTTGCCCTGTCCTACGAGGGTGCCCTGCCGGAAAAGCAGGAGGCTGCAGCCGTGCCAACCGGGCCTGCAGCCGCGGCCGAACCGGAGCCCGCGCCGGCACAGCGTGAGCAGGCCCGCCCGGCACCTCAGACCATCCCCGAACCGCAGACCCGCCCCGTGGTCAAGCAGCCGGCAGTGAACCACCGGCCAGCGCAGACCCGCCAGGCAAAGAGCCAGCCGCTCAAGAAGCCGGCGCAGGCAAAGCAGCGCAAGAAAGCCGCGTAGCAACCACCGGGCCGCCCCCGGAAGGAAGCGCTACAACGCCAGTTCCACCCGGTTCCGGCCTGCTGCCTTGGCCGTGTAGAGGGCCGCATCGGCCTCGCCCAGGAGGGTCTCGGCGTCGGCCCTGTGCTCCGCGCTGAAGGCGGCGATGCCGGCGCTCAGGGTCAGCTGACCCATCGGGTCGCCGGAGTGGACGATTTCCAGGTCCCGGACTGAGTCCAGCGCCCGTTCCATGAACGCCTTGGCACCCAGCTGCGACTGGTTGGGCAGGACCAGCAGGAACTCCTCGCCCCCGTACCTGTAGATGCCGTCGCTCTTCCGCGCCGTGCCAACCAGGGCGGCCGCCACGGCCCGCAGCGCGAGGTCGCCGGCCTGGTGGCCGTAGATGTCGTTGTAGCTTTTGAAGTTGTCGACGTCGCACATGGCCACGCAGTATTCCTCCGCGTAGCGCTGGCTGCGGGCGTGCAGCTGCTCCAGGTCCTCGGCCAGCTTCAGCCGGTTGTGCAGGCCCGTGAGCGGATCCGTCCGCGCCTGCTGCGACAGCACCTTCCGATAGTGCGCCAGATCGGCGTGCAGGGTGGTCACCCGCAGCGCCACCAGCAGCCGCGCGTGCATCACAAACGGGTCCAGCGGCTTGGTGACGTAGTCATCCGCGCCGGCTTCCAGCCCGGCGAGCACGTCGTCCCGGGACCCCTGCGATGTCAGCAGCACCACATAGGTGTACAGATCCGCATCCCGCGCCCGGATGGCCCGGCACAGCGCCAGCCCGTCCATCCCCGGCATCATCCAGTCCGTCACCACTACGTCCGGCTGGTGCTCGCGGTACAGGGCCCAGGCCTCGTCCCCGTCCGCCGCTGTCAGGCAGTCATGTCCGGAGCGTTCGACGGCGGCCCTGGCCACCAGGAGCGAGCCCGGATCGTCATCGGCCACGAGGACTTTCACTGCGCCACCTCCAGTGCAAGATCAAGTTCGAAGTTCACCCGCACGAGCTCATCCTCCAGCCGCCCGACCAGCTGCGGGCCGTCGTCGTGCTTTCCGTTGCGCCCCATTTCCTCCAGCTCGCCGCACAGGGTGGCGACGGCGGTGGCTCCGATGTTGGCCGCCGCGCCTTTCAGGGCGTGCGCTGCCTGCACCAATGCGGGTCCGCCGCTGCCGTGCACGGACTCCCGCAGGGCAGCGAGCCTGGCGGGCACGTCCTTCCGGAACGCCTCCACAGTAGCCCGAAGCAGGCCCAGGCCGTCCTCAGGACCAAGGTCGCGGAGCATGGCCAGCCGGTCCGGATCAACCGACGGCGGCCGGCCGCCGGTCACAGCCAGCAGCCGGGGAGCCTGGTCGGGGACCCAGCGGGCCAGCGCGGCCTCAAGTTCCGCGGCGTCCACGGGCTTGGAAAGGTAATCGTCCATCCCCGCAGCGAGGCAGCGTTCCCGGTCGCCGTCGAGGGCGCCGGCGGTCATCGCGATGATCGGGAGGCGGCTGTGCCTGCCGTCCCGGCGGCGAATGACCCGGGTGGCCTCGAAACCGTCCATCACCGGCATGTGGCAGTCCATCAGGACAGCGGCGTACCGGCTGCGGGCGGTGGCAGCGACGGCCTCAGCACCGTCTGCCACAACGTCCACGGCGTAGCCGAACTTGGTCACGGTGGCGCGGGCCACCAACTGGTTCACCTCGTTATCCTCCACCACCAGGATGCGGCCGCGGGACGGGCCTTCCGGGGAGGCCTCCGACGGCTCAGGGGAGGCCTGCCCGGCAGCCGAAGCTCCAGGGGCGGCGAACGGCACGGCATGTTCGCGGGTGGACATCAGGCGCACCAGGCGGTTGTAGAACTCGGAGCTGCGCACCGGTTTCATCAGCCATTCGCGCACCCCGGCGCCGGCGATCTCCGCCGCGTTGACCTGCATGGTGGACGTGAGCATAATCAGCTCGATGTCCGCCAGGCCGGCGTCGGCCTTGATTTTCCGGGCCAGCTCCAGGCCGTCGGTATCCGGCATGCAGAGGTCAAGCACGGCGAGGTCGAACGGCTCCCCGCCCGCTGCCGCTTCGTGTGCGCGGGCCAGCGCGGACGCTGCATCCGGAACCGCTTCCGGCTGCAGCTTCCAGCCGCGCAGCTGGGATTCCAGGACCAGGCGGTTGGTGGCGTTGTCATCCACCACCAGAACGCGCAGTCCGGTGAGGAAGCCGGCCGCAGGCACAGGATCGGTCGACGGCGGCGCTACCGGCAGCGGGATCCGGAACCAGAAGGTGCTGCCTTCGCCGGTGGCGCTGTCGAGGCCGATTTCGCCGTCCATGGATTCGGTGAGCCGGCGGCAGATGGCCAGGCCGAGGCCGGTGCCGCCGTAGCGCCGGGTGGTGGAGGCGTCCGCCTGGGAGAACGATTCGAACAGCCGGGCATGGTGGGAGGGGTCGATGCCGATGCCGGTATCGCGGATTTCGAAGTAGACCATGGCGGTGGCGCCGGGCTCCGCGTCCGGCGTCTCCACCTTCACCCGGATGGAGACCTCGCCGGCGGCGGTGAACTTCACGGCGTTGGAGGCGAGGTTGAGCAGGATCTGGCGGATCCTGCCGGAATCGCCCTGCAGCCTGGCCGGAACGTCAGGTTCGCAGTAGGCGATCAGCTCCAGGTCCTTGGCCTGCGCCGGTTCGGTCAGCAGGCCAGCCACCTCCTCCACCAGGGTGCGGGGATCGAAGGGGCGGACATCAAGGTCCACCTTGCCGGCCTCCAGTTTGGAGAAGTCCAGGATGTCGTTGATCAGGGCCAGCAGTGCCTCGCCGGCGCCTTTGACGCCCTGGGCGTACTGCTTCTGTGTCTCTTCCAGGGGCGTCTCGAGCAGCAGGGCTGTCAGTCCCACCACGCCGTTCATGGGGGTGCGGATCTCGTGGCTCATGGTGGCGAGGAACTCGGATTTGAGCCGGCTGGATTCCAGTGCCGCTTCCCGCGCGGCCTTCAGCTCCTGCTCGGCCGCCCGGCGCAGGGTGATGTCCCTGGCGATGACGGCGATCCCGCGCACCTTTCCGGCTTCCCGGATGGGGGAAATGGTCAGGGACACCGGGACGACCGTCCCGTCCTTGCGCCGGTGCTCGATCTCGAAACTCATGGCTTCGCCGCTGTCGCGGAGCTGCTCGAACACTTCACCGTCCCCGACTGTGCTGTCCGGCGGCAGCAGGAACCGGGCGTCGCGGCCCAGCGCTTCTTCAGCTGTGTAGCCGTACTGCCGTTCCGCCCCCGGGTTCCAGCTGGTGATAATGCCCTCCGGCGTGGTGCTCAGGATGGCGTCCGAGGAGGAATTGACGATCGCGCCGAGTCCTTCGAGCTCCGCCGTCCGGGCGGCCACCTCCTGCTCCAGCCCGGTGGTGAGGGTGAGGTTTTCGATGACAATCAGGACCTGGCGGACCAGGATGAGTGCCACAGTGATCCTGGCCACCGCCAGCAGGAAAGCGCTCATCTCGCTGACGTGCGGCTGGGCGATCATCATGAGGGCCACCAGGATCGGCGCGTACGGAAGCAGCTCAAGGGCCAGGGCAAAAGCTTTGCGGTCCGGCCGTGGGTTCTCCGCGTAGGGGAGCAGCGGTGCCAGCGCAATCAGGAGGAAGGCGCCGATCCAGCCCAGGGCGAGAGGGGACCCGGTGACGCCCGTGACGCCGTCGAACGTCAGCCTCACGTAGGTGCTGTCCGTGACAGTGAGGACCAGCAGTCCGCCGCCGAAACACAGCCACGGCAGCCGCTCGCCGGGCTGCCGCCGCATCCCAAGCACCAGCACCAGGGATGTGATGACCACATCCACCACGGGGTAGCCCATGGTGGCGAGCCGGGTCAGGAGGTCGCCTTCGGCGCTGAAGGCGGGGCCCAGGGCCGTGTACCAGCTGACCACCAGGACTGCGCCGGCGATCACCGCCGCGTCCAGGACGGTCCGGGCCAGCCCCACGCGGGTGGTGCCGCCTGGCCGCCTGAAGCTGAACAGCGCGACCGCGGCCGGCACCGAATAGGCCAGGAAAAGTGCGTCCGCCAGCGACGGGAACGGGTACTCATGGTTGTTGGCGAGGCCGTAGTACGTCCAGACGGCCATGCCGGCCGCCCAGACATAGGCGGCCACCGACATCAGGGTCCAGGCCCGGGCGTTCACGCCGCCGCGGCGCGCGGCGGCGGCGCAACTGCGGCCGGCAAGCATGGCAGCCAGGAGGATGGAGAAATCACCCGCGACGACGGCGGCGGGAGTGCCGCTGTTGGCGGCGAAAAACAGCCCGAGAACGGCAAGCACCACAGCACCACACGCGATCAGCCACACCAGCGTGGCCTTGCTTGTGCCTGTGGCGGGACGTTGCTCCAGGAGACCTGTCTGAGACACGCGGATCCCTCCCCATAGGTGCGCCTGTGACCCATAAATATGTGAGACCTGGGCCCGCCCGAGACCTGGGCGGAGACGCATCCCTATGATATCCCTCACAGCTCAAGAAGGGCCGTACCTCGCGTCCACGTGGACCACGTCCCGGCCGGCGCGCTGCAGCAGGCTGGCAGCCACCCCGGAACGGTACCCGGTGGCGCAGTGCACCCACACCGTGCCCGGCGGAATCTCGGCCATCCGCCCCAGCAGCTCATGCAGCGGGATGTTTACCGCGCCGGCCACGTGGCCGCCGTCGTACTCATCCGTGCGCCGCACGTCCAGCACCACGTCCCCCGCGCTGCGCCCGTGCTCCAGCTCGGTCCAGCCCACCCGCGGGTAGTGCACGACGGCGGTGCCAGGCGCGAGTGCCGAAGGGTCGGTTCCGAGGGCGGCGTCGGGGGAGTCGATGCCGATGCGGGACAGGTCCCGGATGGCTTTTCCGATGTCGTCGCGGGATCCCACCAGCGTCAGTTGCCGGTTCCACGGCAGGACCCACCCCAGGTAGGCGGTGAAGTTGGAGCCCCGGCCGTACTCGAAGCTGACCGTCCCCTGCAGGTGGCTGCTGGCGAAGGCCACCCTGTTCCGGAGGTCCACCACCCATTCGCCGTCCGCCAGCCGGCGGGAGAGCTCGTCCGGGTTGAGCGACTCCGGCACGGCGAGGTCCGCCGGGCCGGGACCCTTCCGGTTGGCCGGTGCCATGTGTGCGTAATAGGACGGGTAGGCGGTGAGGTTGCTGATGAGTTCCCGCACAAAGTGGTCCTCGTCCGGATCCGTGAAGGCGTGGTTGGTGTCCTGTTGCTCGGCGAAGGTGGACGCGTGGACGCCCGACGCCGGCCCGGACGAACAAAAGGATCCGAACCCGTGCGTGGGGTACAGCGCAGCGTCCGGCTTCACCTCGGCGGCCAGCCGGCGGACGGAGGAGTACTGTGCGTGCGTGAGTTTTTCGGTGTCCTCGTCACTGACCAGATCAGTCCGCCCCACCGACCCGTACAGCAGGCTGCCGCCGGAAAACACCGCCTGCTCCCCGCCGTCCGTCACCACGTAGCTGAGGTGGTGGTGGGTGTGTCCGGGAGTGGCCACCGCCTTCACGGTAAGCCGGCCTACCTGGACCGTGGCGCCGTCGGCCATCGGCTGGCGTTCATACGCGACGGCGTCTGCCCCGTTCACCAGGTAGGCGGCGCCGTGGGCACGGGCCAGGATCAGGCCGCCAGTGAGGTAGTCGTTGTGCAGGTGTGTTTCCGCAACGTGGGTGATCCTGACACCGGCTTCCGCTGCGGCGGCCTCCACCCGGTCCGTGTCCCGCTGCGGATCGATGACCAGCGCCACCTGCCCGTCGTGGACCAGGTAGCTGCGGTCGCCGAGCGGCCGCGTTTCGATGACAACAACGTCCATAGGTTCATTGTCCTTCCCCGGCGCGGCCGGGGCGGCCGTCCAGCGCGTCGATTGCCTGTTCCGCCTGCCGCACGGCCAGCTCCAGCCGGCTTCCCACCTCCGGAAGCGAGAAAAGGTACCCCTGCAGCGAATCGCACTCCAGCGCCGTGAGGTAGTCCGCCTGCGTCGCAGTCTCCACACCCTCGGCGGTGACGGTCAGGCCCAGGCTGTGCGCCATGTTGATCATCGAGCTGAGGATGGGCAGCCGCTCGTCGCCGGTACGCACCATGGACACAAACGTCCGGTCGATCTTCACCGTGTCAACGGGAAGTTCCTGCAGCCGGCCCAGGGAGGAGTAGCCGGTGCCGAAGTCATCCAGCGCCACCCGGACGCCGGCCTCGCGCAGGCTGCTCAGCTGCCTGATCACGTTGAGGTCGGCGTCGAAAAATACACTCTCGGTGACTTCCAGGACCACCTGGTAGGCGCCCACGCCGGCGGCCTCGGCGAGACGGAGGACGCCGGTGGCAAAGTTGGCGTCCTGCAGTTGCACGCCGGAGACGTTCACAGCGAGCGACCGCGACGGGTCCTCGCCCAGCCATGGTGCCAGCTGCACCAGGCCGAGCGCCATCACTTCTGCGCCGATCTCGCTGATCAGGCCGCTGCGCTCCGCCAGGGGGATAAAGACCGACGGCGGGACGCGTTCGCCGCCGCGGTCCCACCGTGCCAGCGCCTCGAACTGCACCACCTGCCCCATCCGCGGCGACACGATGGGCTGGAACGCGACGGTGATCTCCCCGCGCGGGACGGCCAGCTGGAGGCCCGCTTCCATGTCCGTGCGCTGCACGAGGGCGGCCATCATCTCGGGATGGAACCGCAGGAAACGGTTCTTGCCCGCTGCCTTGGCCGCGTACATGGCAATGTCGGCCTGGCGCAGCAGCTCGGACGGGCTGAGGGCGTCCGCGCTTGCGGATGCCAGCCCCAGGCTCAGGCTGGGCCGCAGCACGGTGCCGCTGATGGTCACAGGCACGTGGAGGCACCGGACGATGCATGCGGCAATGGCGTCGGCGTCGGGGCAGGCAGTCAGGAGCACCACAAACTCGTCCCCGCCCAGCCTGGCCACCACATCCGCGGTGGGAACGCAGCCGCGGAGCCGGCGGGCCACTTCCACCAGCATGTCATCGCCCGCCTGGTGGCCAAGGATGTCGTTGACCTCCTTGAAATCGTCAAGGTCGAGCAGCAGGACGTCCACGGCCTTCAGGCGCGGCTCGCGGAGGGCGGACGCCACGCCGTCGTTGAAGACTGCCCGGTTGGCCAGCCCGGTGAGGGGATCCTGGAAAGCCAGGGCCCGGAGCTGTTCGGCCTGGGCGGCGAGGTCCTGCATGGCCTGTTGCGCCTGCTCCTGGGCCTTCCGGCGCGGGGTGACGTCGCGGAAGCTCCACACCCGGCCCACGGTCCTCTCACCCAGCCGCCGCGGCCGCGAGTACCGTTCAAAGGTCCGGCCGTCCTTGAAGTCCAGCACGTCATGGCTTTCGGTGTCGGGGCTGTCCTCTACTTCCGTGAGCCGTGCGATGAAGGCCGCCGGGTCCTCAACCTGGGAGAGGATCAGCCGCATGACCGGCTCTTCAGTTTCGCCTTCCAGCAGCTCGGGCGGAAGGCCCCACATCTGCAGGAACTGGTCATTGAATCCCGCCACGCTGCCGTCCGAACTGATCACCAGGATGCCGTCCGCGGTGGATTCAAGGGTTGCCGTCAGCAGGGACAGGGCCTCGCGCAGGTCTGCGTCCGCGGCCTTCCGGTGCGAGGTGCCGCGGACTGAGACCAGCAACTGGGGCCCATCGGCCGATTCCAGGAGCGAACCGGCCATCTCGGCAGCGAACTCGGAGCCGTCGCTGTGCACCCCGAACACCTCCCGCGGCGGGACCGGCTCCTGGTCCTTGAGGTGCTCGAAGATCTGGGCGACCTCGTTCCGGAAGCCTTCCGACAGCAGTGTCCGGTGGTCACTGCCAACCAGTTTGTCCACTGCGACGCCGAACAGCCGGGACGCGGCATGGTTGGCGATCCGGATGCTGCCGTCCTCGGCTATGGCCAGGAGGGCATCGGGGCTCGCGTCGAACATGGCGTTGCTTGCAGCCGATGCCCCTGCAGCGCCAGGGCGGCCCTTTGTCCGGGACCTGTCGGCCGCGTCAGCGTCAGCGGCAGTAGCTTCTGCAGAAAAATCTTCGCTGTGCCGTCCGGAACCTGCCATGACGCAATCACCCCCACGCACATCATAAAGTGCGAATCCGGGATATCAATGCGGCAGGTGGAATCGGTTTCCGGGCTGGCGGGCATTATGCAGGCAGAGCAAAGGCGCCGTCCCTCTTGAATGGGACGGCGCCTTGTGCCTAAAGAATGAAAACGCTCAGACGCGGCTGCCGCGCCTGGTTACCAAGCCGTAGATAAGCAGGACAACGATGGATCCCAGGATGGCCAGCAGCCAGGTCCGGAGATCGAAGAACTCAGCCAGGCCGCCCCCGAAGATCAGGGAGCCGATCCAACCGCCCAGGATTGCGCCGACAACGCCCAGCACGAGGGTGATAACCCAGCCCCCTCCTTGCCTGCCGGGCAGGATTGCCTTGGCAATCGCTCCAGCTATAAGGCCCAAAATGAGAAATCCAAGAATTCCCATGATCACACTTCCTTGTCGATTTAATTGGTGCCGACGCCTCGCCCCGTCATCCAATTCAATCAGTGTGCTTACTACACCGCAAGGATTCCCCGATATCAAAAAGGCGACAATTAATTCCGCATTTCCGTCAGCGCAACCGCACCCTGATCCAGGGCCTGCCGCCCCAGGCCTCGGACCACCCAGCCTTCGGCCTGCCATGCCACAGCATCCAGTACGTTCCGGGCATCCACAACAACCTTCCGGCGGACCAGTTCACCGGCCATGGCCGGGCACAGCAGCCTGTACTCCTCCCACTCGGTGAGCAGCAGCACCAGCTCGGCGCCCTCGAGCGCACGCCGGGTGGAGACCTCGAAGCGCAGCTGCGGGTAACGCATCCAGGCGTTGTTGATGGCTTTGGGGTCAGTCACGGTCACGTGGGCGCCGACAGCGGCCAGCCGGACCGCGACATCCAGCGCGGGGGAGTCCCGGATATCGTCCGTGTCCGGCTTGAACGCGGCACCGAGGACGGTAACAGTGCGGCCTGCCAGGTCCCCGCACAGTTCGCGGGCCAGGTCCACGGTCCGGGAACGCTGGCCCACATTGATGGAGTCCACCACGCCCATCCACTCATCCACCGAGCCCACCTGCAAGGCTGCCGCCTGTGCCCGGAAACTGCGGATGTCCTTGGGCAGGCAGCCCCCGCCGAACCCCAGGCCTGCGTGCAGGTACCGGCTGCCGATCCGCGGATCCAGTCCCATCGCTTCGCCGAGTTCGGTGACGTCGGCGCCTGACGCGTCGCACAGTTCGGACATCGCGTTGATGAAGCTGACCTTGGTGGCCAGGTACGCGTTGGCGGCCGACTTGATCAGCTCCGCGGTGGCGAAGTTGGAGACCAGCCGCGGAATGCCTGCGTTGAGCAACGGCTCGTAGACAGCGTCGAGGGCCGCTGCCACCCCTCGCGGCGCACCGGTCACGGGATCGAAGGCGGCCGCCCGTCCGCCTTCCACGCCGTAGACCAGCCGGTCCGGAACGAGCGAATCCTTGACGGCCGTCCCCTGCCGCAGGAATTCGGGGTTCCAGCCCAGCAGCACGTCCGGCCGCCTCTCCAGGATGCCGCGGAGCATCTCCACCGTGCCCACCGGGACCGTGGATTTGCCCACGACGACGGCGCCCCTCGCCACGTGCGGAAGCAGCGCCTTGGTGGCGGACACCAGGAAGGTGAGGTCGGCGCCGTCGGACGTTTTGGACTGCGGCGTCCCCACGCACAGGAAGTGGGCCTGCGCGCGGGCGGCGTCCGCGAAGTCCGTGGAGAACGTGAGCCTGCCGGTTGCCTGTCCGTCGCGGAGCAGTTCGTCGAGGCCGGGCTCGAAGAAGGGGGCCCGCCCGCGGCCAAGGTGGCCCACCTTGCCGGCATCGACGTCGATGCCCACCACCGTATGCCCCATCGAGGCGAGCGTGGCCGCGTGGACCGCGCCCAAATAGCCGCAGCCGATGACCGAGATCCTCACAGTCCCCACCCGCGCCCTGACCTGGCAGGCTCGGCCAGGGAACCCGGCAGGCCCAGCTCAGCCACCGGGCGGCGGTGGACCGGCCCAAGCGCTGGCTCGACCACCAGCTCACCGCTGACCACCGAGCGGTAATGCCGTACCAGTTCCGCGCTAAGCGCAGGCCACGTCCGGTCCTGGACCGAGGCGTGTGCTGCCGCTGCGAACGCCCGGCGCTTGGCGTCGTCGCCGATCAGGTCCATCACATGCCCGCGCAGTGCGGCCAGGTCCCCGGGCTGGTACAGCCACCCGGTGCGGGAGTTTTCCACCAGGTCCAGGGGGCCGCCGCGCCCCGTGGCCACCACCGGAACGCCGGATGCCATGGCCTCCTGGATGGTCTGGCAGAACGTCTCGAACTCGCCGGGGTGGACAAAGAGGTCGAACGACGCCACCGCCCGTGCAAGCTCTTCGCCGTCCAGGAATCCGGTGAACACGGCATCCGGCAGGGCGTCCTCGAGGGCTGCCCGCTGCGGGCCGTCGCCCACGATCACCAGTTTTGAATTGGGAACGCCGGCCAGGGCGGCCAGGTCTTCCACCTGCTTTTCGATGGCCAGCCGGCCCACGTAGCCGATGATCCGCTGACCGACGGGTGCCACCGAAGCCCGCCACCCGTCGTCGCGCTTTCCGGGCGAAAACCGGGCAGTGTCCACCCCGCGCCGCCACATGTCCACGCGCGGAATGCCGCGGCCGCGGAGCTGGTTCAAGGCGAAGGTGGACGGGACCAAGGTCCGGGTGGCCAGCAGGTGGATGTTCTCCACCCGGTTCCAGGCCCAGTTCTCCAGGAACGGCACCCCGTACCGGGCGGCGTAGCTGGGGACCTCGGTCTGGTAGATCGCGACCGTGGGGATGCCCAGCTGGTGTGCGGCCTGTACGGCCCGCCAGCCCAGGACAAAAGGTGACGCCAAGTGGACGACGTCCGGTGCGTAGTCGGCAAGGATTCGCTTGACCCGGTACACACCGCCCATCGCCACGCGCACGTTGGTGTACCCGGCCAGCGGCACCGAGGGAAGCCGGTGCACCAATGCGCCGTGCACTTCCTCGGGGACCGCGGTGTCCCTGGCGTCCAGTGTTGAGGGGGCAATGACCAGGACTTCGTGGCCCTGTTCCTCCAGGTGCTCCAGCACCCGCAGGATGGAGTGGGTCACCCCGTTCATCAGTGGCAGGAATGATTCAGCGACAATTGCGATCCTCACCCCTCCACGGTGGCCGCCCGGGCTGACGGTGCGGGGTCCCGTGGGTAGAGCGGAGGGAAAGGTTGGGTTAACAGATCAGCCGCCCCTCGCCAGGCGTTCGTTCGCCGATTCTATGTGCCGAGGATCTCGCGGGCAGCCCGCTGCGCCTCAAGCTCTTCCGGGGTCACCGTGGCCCCGCGCAGGTACCCGGCGTTGGCGATCAACTGCCGCAGCTCGGCCTCGCTCCGCGGCGACCTGACCCCGTGGTGTGCCATGGCATGGCAGTTGGCGCACAGCGGAACCAGGTCAGTCAGCGGGTCCAGCTGGTAGCCGTTCCCGAGCTGGGATGCGGGCACCACGTGGTGGACGTGGATGAAGCCCGCGCCCGCCTCGCCGTAGGTCATCTCGAACGAGAACCCGCAGGCCGCGCAGCTGGTCCCACGGTGGGCGATGCAGGCCCGCCGCGCCTCGGCGTCGCGTTCGTACCTGTTGACCGCGGCACGGGCGACGGCGCCATCGGGATAGGTGCCGGGCACCGGCTGTGTTGGGTCTGGTCCTTGCGCCGGTCCGAATTCCGCCCAGAGCCCGCGGATGATCGCCTCGTCGCCGGGCGCGAGTGCCTCGCCGGCGCCGTCGGCGCCGTCCCAGGGGACGTCGGGCATCGCGTCGGTGAGAACCTGCGCGGGTACCTCATCGCCCAGGGGCAGGAGGGCATCGAACGCCACCTGCACGACGGTTCCCGCGTGCCCATGTCCGCCATGGGCTTCCGGCTGTTCCCCCTCTTCCGGCTGCCGTGGCTGTTCCGAAAGGACGACGCCATGGCCGATCAGGCCGGGACCGTGTGCTCCCAGGACCACCAGCCATACGTCCGTGCCTGCCGCGACGCTCCGCCCGACGCTCCATGGCTCCAGGTGCAGCCCTTTAGCAGCGATCTGTTCAACAACGGCAGCGTAGTTCCAGCGGTTCGGGCGGGCCGGGTCCCAGCCCAGGATGATGGCGCTCATGGGCCCATTGTTCCAGCGGCACATGTCATCCCCGCCACCTGAGGCGCGAACGTACACTTGTGGCCCCAACTTCCAAGGGTGGCAGGGGCTTAAATGTACGCTCGCGCGTAGTGGGCGGGCTCGGCTACCGGCTCCGCGGCCACCACGGGGCGGCCGGCGATTGGGTGGGGCGGCCCCCAGCACCGTCCCACCCAACCTTGCCGTTAGCCGAGCTTGCGCATCGGGTCCGGCCAGTTGCCGACGGTCGAGGTGACGCGGGCGCGGTTGATCACAACAGTGTTGATGGACATGACGGTTTCTCCTGACTGAAATGGTGTCCGCGCACCGGTGGTGCGCGGTGGTCGTGTCCTGCCGAAAAAGGGCAGGCGTGACCTGTTCAGTCGGGTGAGGACCCGGGATCGAAGGAAGGTCCGGCCGGCAATGTCTCGGCGCCGGACAGGTGTGGGCTGTTGGCAGCTGCCGGGAGGGCCGGCCAGGCACCGCCGAGGTCGGCGGCCCCGTCGAAGCCTCCGGCTGACCCGGAGCTGGCCGTCCCGGCCTGGTTCGCCAGGGCCGGGGGATCGAGTCTGCCCGGATTGTCCGCATCGCCGTCGGGGCCGCGGCTTGCCGTTGCCTCGGGAGGTGAGGCGACTCCGGCGCGGTCCTGGGCAGGGGCGAAGCCGAACCTCACAGTGCTGGAACCTGCTGCAGGGTCTGCCGGTCCGGCGGCCGTTCCTGCGGCGGCACTGAGGTTCGCATGGCCACTGTCCGCAACCGCGTCCGACGCCGGGAGGCTGGGTGCCGCCGCCGGCACGGAGCCGGGTGCCGGCGTCGTGAGCGGTGGCAGGCCGGGCACGGGTGTTAATCCGGGAACGGGCAACAGGTCGGGGAGCGGCAAAGGCAGGGTCCCCGGTTCCGGCAGCAGCGGCGGCAACTGCTCAGGCAGCGGCAGGACGTCGGTCAGGGGAAGCGGGAGGGGCGCCTGCACCAGAGGCAGATCCGGCAGCCCGGGAGCCAGCGCGGTGACTGAGTCAACGGTGCCTGCGGCCACCGGCAGGACGGGGGCCGCCAAGGTGTTTACGGTGGCTGTTGCCGCGTCCGCCAGGGAGGCAGCGTCCGTCAGCGGGGCCGTGTCCGTCAGGGAAGTCGCCGTGGCCCCTGCGGCTTCACCGGCGCTCACCACCGCGGGAGGCGCCGGAAGCGGCTCAGCAAGAAGGGACGATGCAGGCTCCAGGAGATCCCCGCCATCCGGAACGAGGCTGGAAGCTGTGGCAGTCCCGGCTCCCCACACGAGCCAGGCCGACGCGGCCAGTAAAGCCAGCAGGAGGGATCGGATGGCCGGGCGGCAGAGAGTCCGCAGTATCGCCCCCATCCGATCCACCTCCTCGCCGATGGAACATCAGGCTACGCCCGGAGGTCCGATCCGTCGAGGCTTTTCTGTCCGCCTCCCATGTTTTTTGGTTGGAACCGGAGAATACTAAGCATGCTTATCGTAGAAGGGCAGTACCGCGGAAACCTCAAGAAGATGGGGCGGATGCCACCCCGGCCGAAGGGACGATAAGTTCCCGATCGGGTGGATCTACCGCAGCCAAGCCCAGCGCAAAGACACCATCCAAAGGAGAAGTCATGCTCACGAGGGAAAACACCGTGACACGTCGGGTCCCACCACGGATGACGCCATGACGCGTTCTGAGGAGCGCCTGCGCGTCGGAACCGAGCGGGAGGCCGCCGGCCGCGTCCGGCTCCGTAAGTACGTCACCACGGAAAACGTCACCAAGACCGTGCCCGTGAAGCGGGAGGAAGTCCGCCTGGAGCGCGAGCCGATCACGGAGGCCAACCGTGGGGCGGCGATGTCCGGTCCGGACATCAGCGAGGAGGAGCACGAAGTGACCCTCCACGAAGAGCGCCCCGTGGTGGAGAAGGAGACCGTTCCGGTGGAGCGCGTCCGCCTGGACAAGGACGTAGTCACGGACGACGTCACGGTCAATGAGGAAATTCGCAAGGAGCGCATCGAAACGGACGGCCTGGAGGGCATGCGCGACATCGACGACACTCGCCGGTAACCATCCAGCGGGGTCCGCTGGCCGCCGCTGACCAGCGGGTGTCCAGTACATGAACGACGCCGGGAGCCGCCGTGAGCGGCCCCGGCGTCGCCGCGCCGCCGTCGTTATTCGTCGCTCGCTCGGGGGACGATTCGGCGGGGCATAAAGAAAGCCGGTGCAGCTGTCCGCGTCACCGCGCCAACTGCACCAGCCTTTAGGACGAATATTCAGAATTTATTGATCCAACCTCATACGCGGCTCCTATTTCCCGGGTCCGATGTCCGGGTTACCTCCGGTCGCTGGCCATGTTGCGGGCCAACAGCCAGCCACCAGCGATCATCACAACACCCAGCACCAGATGGGCCCAGTTGTCAGCCATGTTGAACGACAGGAAGTTGGCTGCCGAACCCACACCGACACTGAGACCGAAAATGGCAAGGACGATGTACAGCGCGCCGGCGCCCACGAGGAAATTACGCGCGCCATGTTCGGTCCGGGACATTGCCCAGCCCGTCGCACCGATGGCCAGCTGCACAATGTTGAGCAGCATGGACACCTGGAACAAACCAAGGAACATGGCGTGGGAATCAGGCCCAAGGAACATCAATTCGCTGTACTGCGTGGTGACGCCCGGGATAAAGCCCAGGATGCCGACCACGACCAAGAGAATACCTACACCCATGCCAGCGTTCTGGACGTCTGCGCGACCGAAATGAACGCCGTGTGCATGTGGGGATGCGGTAGTCATTTTTCTGCCTCCAACTACTGATTGCGGACATTCCAATTTTACGGCGGACCTGTGGAAAAAGCTCCGGACGGCCCCTGATGCCGGCGGCACGGCACGGAGAACTGCAACCTCTGGTGAGCCCCGTCTCGTGCGTCGATTGAGCCTGTCGCAAACGGGCTGGAAGGCCGCGCCGTGACACCATGGAACACGATGAAACTGCGCGCTGATCAGACCGGAGACCGTGGCTTTCCCATGCCCTTGTGGCTGCAGGGGGCGCTCGAGACGGCGCAGGCTGCCGTGATTTCGGCGCTCGCCGTGATCGCTCCGATCGTGGCTGTCTGGGCCACGGCCGGTTTCCAGAACTCGGAATTCGACGTCCTGGCCCGGCTGGGCGGCCAGGCGTGGCTGCTGATCCACGGCGTCCCCCTTGAACTGGCTGAGCTGGGGTCCGGCGCGGCCGGCAGCGCCGGGTCCGGCATGCTGACCCTGATTCCGCTTGGCCTGACGCTGCTCCCGTTCCTGCTCGCTTGGCGGGCAGGGCGGCGGCTGGCCCGTGCCTCCTATACCGACCAGTTGTGGCAGGCGCTGCTGGGGTCCTGGGTGGTTTATGCGGCGTTCGGCGCGGCCACGGGCTTCGTCTGCCGCACGGCCGACGTCGTCATCAACCTTTGGTACGCCATGCTGGTCCCGCTCATCCCGTACGCACTGGGCATGGTGATCGGTGCCCGGCGCGAGGCAGGCTCGTGGAGCCGGCTGATCGGCGTCGACGCCGTCGCCTGGATCTCCCGTACCAGCCAGCATTCCCGCTGGGCAGGGTCCTATCTGGCCTCAGCCGCCAAAGCCGGCTTTGTGGCGCTGGCATCTGCCCTGGCCCTCGCGTGCGTGCTGCTCGCCGCCGACCTCTTTATCCACTGGAACCTCGTGGTGGCCGTCTATGAAGCGCTCGACGCCGGCGCCCTGGGCGGTGCCGCGCTCACCATCGCGCAGCTCGGGTACCTCCCCAACCTCGCGGTGTTTGCGCTGGCCTGGGCCTCCGGGTCCGGTTTTGCGATGGGCGTTGGGTCGCAGGTGGGTCCGCTGGGAACGGCCACGGGACCGTTGCCGTCCATTCCCGTCTTCGCTGCAATTCCCGCCGGTTCCCTGGAATACGGGTTCGTGGCGCTGGTGGTGCCCGTCCTGGCTGGTTTGCTCGCCGGATGGTGGTTCCTGCGCGAAGGGGAGAACCACTTCGACGAGTGGCTTTCCATCAAGGTCCATACCCGCTGGTTTACGGCGGCGGTGTCAACGCTGGCGCTCGGTGTGCTGATCGGTGCAGTCGCCGGGCTGCTGTCGGCCGCGCTGGCCTGGCTGGCACGGGGATCAGCCGGCCTGGGGCGTCTGACGGACATCGGACCCGACCCCCTGTGGACGGCAGTCTGGGTTGCAGCGGAGGTGGGCATCGGCGTCGTCATCGGTTACGCGGCCGGACCGTGGCTGGAACGCCAGCAGCAGGTGGAAGAGGAAGCGGAGCTGGCGCGGTAGCGGGCGCTGCAGGTCCCCTTCCTAAGGCAGCCGCGGCAGCGAGTTCTCCATCTGGACCCGGCACGCGGACGTCGCCTGCTCAGTGATGGCCTGGCGGATGCATTGCTGGTAGTCGCGGAACTCATCGAAGAACACGGACGCAGCCAGGATCACCACCACCATGACCAGGGACACCACCAGCCCGGAAATGGTTCCGAACAGCACCAGCTTGGACTCTTTGAGCCGCACCGCGCGGATCAGCAGCAGGATGCCCAGGATAAAGCTCGCTGCTGTCAGAATGCCGGTGAGCCAGAGGTAGCTGACATCGAGCTGGAAGACGAAGAACGAGCCCAGCACTGTGACGAGGAAGATCCGGAACAGGTTGTGCGTGGTGCTCAGCGAGCTCTTGGCTGCCTCGCTGAGCGGTGGTTTGGTCCGCTGTTGGCCAGCGGGTTCCGGGGTGGAGTTCATGTTTTCCAGCCTACGCGAGCCAGCCCATAAGCTAGACCCATGCGCATCGTAGTCCTCGTTTCCGGTACCGGCTCCAACCTCCAGGCAGTCATCGACGCCGTCAAGGCAGGGGAGCTGGACGTGGAAATCGCCGCGGTGGGCGCCGACCGTGAGGGGACCTACGGCGTCGAGCGGTCCTCCGAAGCGGGGCTGGAGACCTTCGTGGTCAACTTCAACTCGTTCCCCACCCGCGACGAATGGGATGCCGCGCTGACTGCCCGAGTGGCATCCTACGCCCCGGACGTGGTGGTCTCCTCGGGGTTCATGCGCATCGTCAGCGCCGGCTTCATCGACACTTTCAACGGCAAATACCTCAACACACACCCCGCCCTGCTTCCGTCGTTCCCGGGCGCCCACGGGGTCCGCGATGCGATGGCTTATGGCGTGAAGGTCACCGGCTGCACTGTCCATTGGGCCGACGCGGGAGTGGATACCGGGCCCATCATCGCCCAGGAAGCCGTGACGGTCGAGGACTCCGACACCGAGGAAACCCTGCACGAACGCATCAAGGTGGTGGAGCGCCGGCTCCTGGTCTCCACCCTGGCAGCTCTCGCCGCCGCCCCCTGATCTCCAATCAAAGGGGTCCTACTCGAGGCGGCGCTGCTTGGTTTCCGGGGAGAAGAACGCCATGAACAGCACGGCCGCCAGCACAAGCCCGCCGGCGAGGGCGAAGGACGTGGCCAGGCCCAGCTCAGGCCAGAAGTAGTTGGCGAAAATGAGCGGACCGAACCCGGCGCCCAACCGTGAGAACGTAGACGCCCAGCCAAAGCCGGTGCCGCGAAGTTCCGTGGGGTACAGCTCGGAGACATAGGTGTAGAGCACCGGGATGGCCACCTGCACCACAAAGCCAAACACCAGCAGCCAAAACACCGCAGCCGTGGGGATGTCCACCACAATCGCTACGATCACCAGGGTCAGGGCAGACAGCGGACCGGTGACCGCCAGGATCCACTTGCGGCCCACCCGCTCCACCAGCAGGGCGGCCACGATCACGCCGAGGAGTCCGACGGCGGCCATGGACGCCGTTGTCACGAACGCCTTGTACTCGGCCAAGCCCGCGCCGATGAGGATCCGGGGCATCCACGTCAGGGACAGGTAGTAGACCAGCAGGATGCTGAAGAACAGGGCCCAGGCGGTGGCCGTGATCTTCCAGTTGAACTGCCACACCAGCCGCAACTGGTGCCAGGCACTGCCGGCTGAGAGCCGCGGAACCTCCTGCGCATCGGGCAGG
>DATFAE010000093.1:0-3154 GCA_035254945.1 Arthrobacter sp.
CTGGCCGCCCACGCGGAGCGGGCGGTCCATCCCGGGCTCGCGCCGGCGCAGGATCACGAACACCACAGAGACCAGGATGTAGGCGATAACGATGCTGGGCGCTCCCGAATCCACAAGCCAGCCGAGCATCGATACGCCGAAGAACGGCGCAACAAAGGACAGCACGCCGATGAACAGGAGCGCGTTGACCGGCGTGCGGTACTTCGGATGCAGTTTGGCGAACCACGCGGGCAGCATCCCGGACCGTGCCATCGAGAACATCAGGCGCGAGGCACCCAAGAGCAGCGAGTTCCAGGAGGTCAGGATTCCCGCGATTCCACCGGCAATCAGGATCTTCGCCATCACGTCACTGCCGAACAGCGCACCCATGGCATCGGCTGTTGCAATATCCGCCTGTGCGATCTCTCCCGCGGGCATCGCAGAGGACGTGGTCAAAACAGTCATGACGTACCAGATGGTTGCGAGGATGACGGCGACGACGACGAGCCTGCCTATTTGCCGGGCGGGGATGTTCACTTCTTCGGCTGACTGGGGGATGACGTCGAAGCCTACGAACAGGAACGGGACCACCACCAGGACGGCGAAGTAGCCGTTCAGGCCGCCCGTGAAGAAGGGCTCCATGTTCGTCGTCGAACCTCCGACAAAGGACCCGAACACAAGCATCAGGCCGATGACCAGGAGGAAAACCACTACGAAAGTCTGGGCAACGCCGGCAAGCTTCACCCCAAGGATGTTGATTCCAGTAATCACTACCGCGGCAACTGCTCCCACCAGCGCCCAGGTCAGATGGACCTGGTAGCCCGCCACTTCCCACAAGGGGATCTGGCTGAGGTTCGGGAAGAGGTATTGCGCCGTCCGGGGCAGGGCCACGGCCTCAAAGGCAACGATGGTGATGTACCCGCCGGTGATGGCCCAGGAGCCGATGAAGGACCACCGGGGGCCCATCCCGCGGAGCAGGAAATTGTGTTCACCGCCCGCCTTCGGCATGGCCGCAGTCAGCTCGGCGTAGGTTAGGCCCACCACGCCCATGATGGCGCCACCGGTGATCATTGCCAGGACGGCTCCCATGGTGCCGGCTGAAGCGATCCAGCCGCCGGTGAGGACCACCCAGCCGAAACCGATCATGGCTCCAAACCCGAGCGCCAGGGCATCCCAGTTGCCCAGGACCTTGAGAAGGGAAGTGTCCGGCGTGTGTTCGGCTTGAGAAACTTGCATTCGTCCTCGCTTAGGTTGCAGGTGCTGTGAGCGGAATCGGGGTTGAGGCGCCAATCGGCTGCCCCGTGTATATGAAGCGCGTCACGTCTTGCTCCAACTTAAAGCTATGTAGCGATTTGCACATTGTGCATCAGCCTGGAATGCGATGGCTAGGCTTGAGCAGGACTATGAACGGAATCCTGCGCCGGTGCGGGAATCGGCGGCCGTGCGTGAGTGTGACTGGTGGCGGCGGCATACGTTGGCTAGGCTCGAACGCGTGGCTGATCTGAGTGGGAACTACGAAATCCGGCGTTTCGGCGCGGTGTCCAAGGGCAACGACGGATACGCGGAAGCGGAATCCTGGGTCAAGGCGGTGGCCTTCGGTTTCCATGAGTCCACCAGGACCCCGGAACATGTGGAAAGCTCTCTGGCTACATACGAGTCCGACGGGCGTGTCCTGACCGGCGCCTACCAGACCGGCGAGGTTGCTCCCGGTTCGCTCCCTGCGGAGGTGCCGGTGGCCACCTTCGGAACGTTGCGGAAAACCCTCAACATCGGCTTCGGCCGCATGCTGGACACCCAGATGGTGACTGCCGTGACGGTGCGGACTTCCCACCGGCGCCGTGGCCTGCTTCGGCGCATGATGTCCGAGGACCTGCGGCTTGCCCGGGAGGACGGCCTGGCGGTTGCTGCGCTGACAGCCTCCGAAGGCACCATCTACGGCCGGTTCGGCTACGGAGTTGCCAGTTTCGAGCGGACAGTGAAAGTGGATACGACGGCGCGGTTCAGCATGGACCATCAACCCGTCGGGAGCGTGGAAATAGCCGACCCCAAAGTACTGCTGGAGGTGGCGCCGGCTGTCTTCGAGCAGGTTCACCGCCTGACGCCGGGGTCCATCGGCCGCCAGGAGTGGTACCGGCAGCTGGCCTCCGGTTCGCTGGGGCGGGACGGGAAGGAAGACCCTGCGGTAAAAGTGGCGCTGCACTATTCGCCGGACGGAGATGTGGACGGCTACGTGTCGTACAAGTTCCTCGGCTGGGACACCGAGCCCTACACAGTCCAGGTGGTGGACTTTGTGGCGGCCGGCAACGCCGCCTACCTGGAGCTCTGGCAGTTTCTTGGCGCCATAGACCTGGTGGAACGTGTCACTTGGGAGGAAGCCCCGGTAGACGACCCCCTCACGTGGGCTTTGGCCGACCCGCGCTGCGTTGACTCCTCGGACGTCCGGGACATGCTGTGGCTTCGGATCCTGGACGTCCCCAAGGCTTTGGAAGCCCGGCACTATCCGGCGGAAGGCAGGCTTGTGCTCGAGGTTCTCGATCCACTGGGCCTGACGGCCGGCACGTTCACATTGGTGGCGTCCGGCGGCAGGGGCACTGTTGTCCCTTCCGCGGGAGCAGGGCAGGCGGACCTCACCCTGGACGTGTCTGCGCTCTCATCGATCTTCCTCGGCGCAGTCTCCCCGGTGACCCTCGTGGCGGCGGGCCGGATCCGGGAGAACCGTGCCGGCGCCGCCCTGGCGGCCCGGCAGTTGTTTTCCGTGGAGCGGGCCACCCACTGCCTGACGCACTTCTAGTCAGGCCATCCGCTTTGACCCGTGTTGGCCGCGGCGACTAGAATAAACGGGCGTGTACTACGTGCACGTATCTAGAATCCACAAAATCAGGATGAACCTGGCAGATCCATGTGTTCTGCCATCACCCGCGCACTCGTCCATACGTGTGTGCGGCGGTCCGCCTGACCGACTAACTATCCACAACGGAGCCCCTACTACATGACCATCACCTCCACCGAGAAGCCCGGTACCCCCGTAGTCGCCATTAACGACATCGGTACCGCTGAGGACTTCCTCGCAGCAGTCGACGCCACCATCAAGTACTTCAACGACGGAGACCTCGTCGAAGGTACCGTCGTCAAGGTCGACCGCGATGAAGTTCTGCTCGACATCGGTTACAAGACC
>DATFAE010000094.1:0-7802 GCA_035254945.1 Arthrobacter sp.
TGGGCCTGTCCCTGGCCCACGGCGGCCACCTGACCCACGGCATGAAGCTGAACTTCTCCGGCAAGCTCTACAACGTCGCCGCCTACCAGGTGGAGCAGGACAGCTTCCGCGTGGACATGGACAAGCTGCGCGAGCAGGCCATCGCCGAGAAGCCCCAGGTCATCATCGCCGGCTGGTCCGCCTACCCGCGCCACCTGGATTTCGCCGCGTTCCGCTCCATCGCCGACGAAGTGGGCGCGCTGCTCTGGACCGACATGGCACACTTCGCCGGACTGGTGGCAGCTGGCCTGCACCCGAGCCCGGTGCCGTACTCCGACGTCGTCACCTCCACCGTGCACAAGACCCTCGCCGGCCCGCGTTCCGGCGTGATCCTGGCCAAGCAGGAGTGGGCCAAGAAGCTCAACTCCAACGTCTTCCCGGGTCAGCAGGGCGGCCCGCTCATGCACGTCATCGCAGCGAAGGCTGTTGCCTTCAAGATCGCCGGCACCGAGGAATTCAAGGAACGCCAGGAGCGTGTCCTGGAAGGCGCCAAGATCATCGCCGACCGCCTCAACCAGCCCGACGTCGCCGAAGCCGGCGTCTCCGTCCTCACCGGCGGCACCGATGTGCACCTGGTCCTCGTTGACCTGCGCAACTCCCAGCTGGACGGCCAGCAGGCCGAGGACCTCCTGCACTCCGTGGGCATCACGGTGAACCGCAACGCTGTTCCGTTCGACCCCCGCCCGCCGATGGTCACCTCCGGCCTGCGCATCGGCACCCCGGCCCTGGCCACCCGCGGCTTCGGCGCCGAGGAGTTCACCGAGGTCGCCGAGATCATCGCCACCGCCCTCAAGGCAGGCAACAGCGCCGACGTCGAAGCCCTGCAGGCCCGCGTGGACAAGCTGGCTGCCGACTTCCCGCTCTACCCCCAGCACGAGCAGTGGTAACCAATGACTGAAACCACCACCGCACAGGTCCTTGACGGCAAGGCCACCGCCGCTGCCATCAAGGCCGAGCTGACCGAACGCGTGGCCGCACTCAAGGCCAAGGGCGTCACTCCCGGCATCGCCACTGTGCTCGTGGGCGCGGACCCTGCCTCGCAGCTGTACGTGTCCATGAAGCACAAGCAGTCTGTACAGATCGGGATGAACTCCATCCAGCGCGAGCTCCCGGCAGATGCCACCCAGGAACAGGTGGAAGCCCTCATTGACGAACTCAATGCGGACCCCGCCTGCCACGGGTACATCGTGCAGCTGCCGTTGCCCAAGCACCTGGACACGGACGCCATCCTGGAGCGCATCGACCCCGCCAAGGACGCCGACGGCCTGCACCCGACCAACCTTGGCCGGCTGGTGCTGAACGTCAACAACAAGATCACCACGCCCCTGCCGTGCACTCCGCGCGGGGTCATCGAGCTGCTGGAACGCAACGGCTACAGCCTTTCCGGTAAGCACGTCGTCGTGGTGGGCCGCGGCGTCACGATCGGCCGTTCGATCGGCCTGCTGCTCACGCGGCGGGACGTCAACGCCACCGTGACCCTGACCCACACCGGCACCAAAAACCTCTCGGAGCTGCTCCGGCAGGCGGACGTGATCGTGGGCGCGGCCGGCGTAAAGCACATCGTCAAGGCTGCGGACGTCAAGCCGGGCGCGGCCCTGCTGGACGTCGGCGTTACCCGGGAGACCGATCCGGAGACCGGCAAGAGCAGCGTCTATGGCGACATCGACCCGGCTGCTGCCGAGGTAGCCGGCTGGATTTCGCCGAACCCCGGCGGCGTCGGTCCCATGACCGTGGCGCTGCTGATGACCAACGTGGTCGAAGCCGCAGAACGGCAATTGGCACAGAAAAGCGGCTCGGGAATCGCCTGACAGTCCAGAACTGCAACGCCGACGGCGGCCCGCACCTTGGCACTGAAGGAGCGGGCCGCCGTCGGCCTTTCCTTTTGCCCAAGTGCAAGTCCTCTTCCACATTCCGGAGGCCTCCACTAGTCTGCGGAAGGTGCACAATAAAGCCATCGTGTCCTCCAACCCGTCCGCTGGCCGTCCGATCAGGCAGCACACCGTCATCGCCGCGCAGGACCTCCGCAAGACCTATGGCGACGTCCCCGCCGTCGACGGAATATCCTTCAGCGTCCGGGCTGGGGAGTCCTTCGGCCTGCTCGGCCCGAACGGGGCCGGCAAGTCCACCACCATGAAGATGATCGGCGCGGTCACGCAGCGCACCTCCGGGGAACTCAGCATCATGGGA
The DNA here is from genome assembly GCA_035254945.1 of Arthrobacter sp. Taxonomy (GTDB): domain Bacteria; phylum Actinomycetota; class Actinomycetes; order Actinomycetales; family Micrococcaceae; genus Arthrobacter. The sequence goes on from DATFAE010000094.1 coordinate 2,227, forward strand.
CTGGACCCGGACACCCACGGTCCGGAAGTCCGTGCCCACCTTGGCGTGGTGCCGCAGCAGGACAACCTGGACGAGGAGTTGAGGGTCCGGGACAACCTCCTGGTCTACGGCCGCTACTTCGGGCTGCCCATGAGCTACCTGAAACCGAAGGCCGATGAACTGCTGGAGTTCGCCCAGCTCACCGACAAGGCGAAAGCCAAGGTGGACGCGCTGTCCGGCGGCATGAAGCGGCGCCTCACGATCGCCCGTTCGCTCATTAACGAACCGCGGATCCTGCTGCTGGATGAGCCAACCACCGGGCTGGACCCGCAGGCCCGGCACATCCTTTGGGACAGGCTTTTCCGGCTCAAGGAGCAGGGAGTCACGCTGATCCTGACCACGCACTATATGGATGAGGCGGAGCAGTTGTGCGACCGTCTGATCGTGGTGGACAAGGGCAGGATCATGGCCGAAGGATCACCGGCGCAGCTGATCCGGGAGCACTCAACCCGGGAGGTGCTGGAGCTGCGGTTCGGCTCCGAACGGAACGCCACCGTCGGCGCGGAACTGCAGGGGATCGGCGAACGCCTCGAAGCGCTGCCGGACCGGGTGCTCATTTACGCGCACGACGGCGAGGCCGCCCTTGAGGAGGTCACGTCCCGCGGCCTGCGGCCGCTGACGTCCCTGGTGCGCCGGTCCTCGCTGGAGGACGTCTTCCTCCGCCTGACAGGCAGGAGCCTCGTTGACTGAGGACGCTGCGCTCACTGCTGCGGCGGTCCGCGCCCACCCGCCGGAAGTCTCCGCCGCCAAGGCACGCCGGTGGGGCGCCTTCTACTACGCCGAGCAGGTCCTCCGGGTGATGAAGGGCTACGGCTGGTCCATCCTGATGTACAGCGTGGGGCAGCCCGTGGCCTACCTGTTCGCGATGGGAGTTGGGCTGGCAACGTTGGTGGACGCCGAGGAATCGGGAACCTTCGGCGGGGTCAGCTACCTGGCCTTCATCGCCCCGGCGCTACTGGTGTCCGCCGCCGTCATGACCGCCGCCAACGAGTTCACCTTCCCTGTGATGGGCGGCTTCAAGTGGCGCCGGACTTATTACGGGCCGCACGCCTCCCCGCTGACGCCGGAGCAGATTGCCGCCGGGCATATCATCGCCGTGACGCTGCGGCTGATTCTGCAGTCCGCCATCTACTTCGCGGCCGTGGCAGTGTTCGGGGCGGCTCCCTCCGGCTGGGGCTGGATGGGGATCGTCGTGGCGACCGTTGCCGGGCTGTCCTTCGGCCTGCCGCTGATGGCGTACTCGGCGTCGATCAAGGAGGACAAAGGCCAGTTTGCCCTGGTGATGCGGTTCATCGTCATGCCGCTGTTCCTCTTCTCCGGCACGTTCTTCCCGCTGGACACCCTGCCTTGGGCAGTGCGGTGGATCGGCTGGGTCTCGCCGATCTGGCACGGCACGGAACTGGGCCGGGTCTTCAGCTACGGCTACCAGGAACCGCCGGTCCTCAGCGTGGTGCATTGTGCGGTGCTGGTGGCGCTCGCGGCGCTGGGCTGGGTCCTAACGAGGCGGCAGTTCGTCCGGAGGATGGGGCAATGAGCGGTGCCGGGCCGATGAGCACTGTCACCGGCGGCCACAGCGTCACGGAGGAGGCCCGGAACAGGACGTTCGGGCCGCTCTATTCGCGCAATGCCAAAGCCGTGATCTCCCGCGGGCTGATGGCCACGAAAAGCACCAACTGGCTGGTCATGCTCTCCGGCTTTTTTGAACCCGTGCTGTTCCTGGTCTCCATGGGTGTGGGCCTGGGCGCCATCGTGGGCGCAGTGCAGGGGCCCGACGGAACCGAAATCAGCTATGCGGCCTACATCGCCCCCGCGCTGCTCGCCGTCTCCGCCATGAACGGCGCCGTATACGACTCGACATGGAACGTCTTCTTCAAGATGAACTTCGCGAAGCTTTACCAGGGCATGCTCTACACGTCCCTGGGGCCGCTGGATGTTGCCTTGGGCGAGATTTTCCTGGCGCTGCTGCGGGGGCTGTTGTACGCCACCGGGTTCACGGCGGTCATGGGCCTCATGGGACTGATCACCACTCCCTGGGCCATCCTGATGGTCCCGGCCTCGGTCCTGATCGCCTTCGGATTCGCCAGCCTGGGGATGGGCATCACCAGCTTCCTGAAGACCTTCCAGCAGATGGACTGGATCAACTTCATCATGCTGCCGATGTTCCTGTTCAGCGCCACGTTCTACCCCCTCAGCGTCTACCCGCAGTACATCCAGTGGCTGATCCAGGCCATGCCGCTCTGGCACGGGGTGGAACTGCTGAGGCAGATCAGCGTGGGCACGTTCACGCCGGCCACCGCAATCCACATTGGCTATTACCTGCTGATGACGGCGCTGGGGATGCTGCTCACCACCGTCCGCCTGCGCAAGCTGTTCCTGAAGTAGGCGGCCCGTTCCTTTCCCAGTCGGGCGGATGTTCGCCGGGGGTGGAAGGAACCGTAGCGTGCCGCGGCGTTTGAGACAATGTAGGAATGCGATCTCTGGGTACCCCTCACTCTGCGTCCAAACCGGCCAAGGGCGGCTTCTCCATGCTGCGGATCAGCGGTCCGGGGATGATGATCTTCGTTATCGCCTTTGTCGTTGCGGTTATCTTTGCGGCCAACCAGAACGACGTCGTGGGCTGGGTCGTTGCCATCATCGCCGCTTTCTGGCTCGCCCTCGCAGCGTTTGTGGTCTTCAGCATCCAGAAGGCTGCCAAGAAAGCCGGTGCAAAGCTGACCGAAGCCCAGAATGCCTTTAACAGCGCAGCCGGCCGGGCGCCGTCGTCGTCCTCCGCAGACCATGGCGGCACCCGGGTGGTCTATGAACGATCCGAAGCGGACGAAGTCCGCGACCTCAAGCTGGACCACTCCTTCAAGATTGTCCAGGTCCAAACCCGGGTGATCGAGGATGAGCGCGCCAAGGGGGAGGCCGCCGATCAGGACACCATCCGCCGTGCCCTGGAGACCATCGAAATTACCGCCACCAATGCCCGGGACATGATCCGCTCCTCGGGCGGCTCAGGGGATCCGGTCACCGGAACGGTGATCGACTAGAGTGGAGCGGGTGAGCTCGGCATTGAAGAAGGACCACCTTCGCATCGCATCAGTCAACGTCAACGGCCTCCGCGCTGCCTTCAGGAATGGCATGGCGGAGTGGCTCGAGCCCCGCGAGGTGGACATCCTTTGCCTTCAGGAGGTCCGGGCCCCGGACGCGATCGTCCGGCAGTTGCTGGGGGACGGCTGGCACATCCTGCACGCTGAAGCCGAGGCCAAGGGCCGCGCCGGTGTGGCGATTGCCTCCCGCGAGGAACCGTTGGAAACCCGTAACGGCATCGGTGATGACTACTTCGCTACCGCCGGCCGCTGGGTGGAGGCCGATTTCAGGGTGACCGACGCAGCGGGACAACCCGTGCAGCTGACCGTTGCAAGCGCCTACGTGCACTCGGGTGAAGCCGGCACCCCGAAGCAGGCGGACAAGTACCGCTTCCTGGATGCCATGAGCACGCGCCTGCCGGAACTGAGCAAGCACAGCGACCACGCCCTGGTGGTGGGTGACCTGAACGTGGGCCACACGGAACTGGACATCAGGAACTGGAAGGGCAACGTCAAAAAGGCCGGCTTCCTGCCCGAGGAACGAGCGTACTTTGACCGGTTCTTCGGTGAAGAGATCGGCTGGAAGGACGTCCACCGTGGCTTGGCGGGCAGCGTCGATGGCCCCTACACGTGGTGGTCGCAGCGCGGCCAGGCCTTTGACAATGACACTGGCTGGCGGATCGACTACCACCTGGCCACCCCGGAACTGGCGGCATCCGCGTTCTCCGCAGTCGTTGACCGGGCACCCTCGTGGGACACCCGCTTCTCTGACCATGCACCGCTGGTAGTGGACTACCAGCTCTAGATTTAAGGCCACAACGAATGACCACCTCCTCCACAGTCACCGGCCCGGCTGCGTCCCCCGCGACTGACGCTGTGACCGCCCAGTCAAAAGCAGGCCAGCCCGCCAGCGGCGTCCGGCACCGCATCCTCTCCGGCATGCAGCCCTCCGCCGACTCGCTCCACCTCGGCAACTACCTGGGCGCCCTGGTGAACTGGGTCCGGATGCAGGACGAGTATGACGCCGTCTTCTTTATCCCTGACCTGCACGCGATCACCGTCCCCCAGGACCCTGCGGAACTGGCCCGGCGCACCCGGGTGACGGCAGCCCAGTACATCGCCGGGGGTGTGGACGTCGACAAGTGCACCCTGTTCGTCCAGTCCCAGGTACCCGAGCACGCACAGCTCGCCTGGGTCCTGAACTGCATCACGGGTTTCGGTGAGGCATCCCGGATGACCCAGTTCAAGGACAAGGCCCAAAAACAGGGCACCGACTTCGCAAGCGTGGGCCTCTTTACCTACCCCATCCTGCAGGCGGCCGACATCCTCCTGTACCAGCCGCAGGGTGTCCCGGTGGGGGAGGACCAGCGGCAGCACGTAGAGCTGAGCCGCGACCTCGCCACCCGCTTCAACTCCCGCTTCGGCGAGACGTTCACCGTTCCGCAGCCCTTCATCCAGAAGGAGTCCGCAAAGATCTACGACCTGCAGAACCCGACGGCGAAGATGTCCAAATCGGCGGAATCGCCGGCGGGCCTGATCAACCTCCTGGACGACCCCAAGGTTACGGCCAAGCGGATCAAGTCCGCCGTGACCGACACCGAAACGGAAATCCGCTTCGACCGCGAAACCAAGCCCGGTGTCTCCAACCTGCTGACCATCTTCTCCGGAGTGACCGGCCAGAGCGTGGAGCAGCTTGTTGAGGCCTACCAGGGCAAGATGTACGGGCACCTCAAGGTGGACCTGGCGGAGGCGGTCGTTGGACATCTGACCCCCATCCGCGACCGCGCCAATGAGCTGCTGTCGGACCCTGCCGAGCTGGACCGGCTCCTGGCCCACGGCGCGGACAAGGCCCGCGAGATCGCTTCGGCCACCCTCCGCGATGTCTATGCCAAGGTGGGGTTCCTTCCCTATCGCGGCGCCTCGGGAGCCCGCTAACCCGATGTCGGTCTCGAGCAATGTCAGTGAAGGAATGAGCGTAGGCGTCATTCTGGGATTTCCCCCTGCCATCGCCGAAGAACTTCAACGGTGGCGCGCTTCGTTTGGTGATCCCATGGCCGGGGTGATCCCAGCCCACATCACCCTGGTCACCACTACGCCCACCCAGGACTGGGAGGCTACGCGGGAGCACGTCCGCGAGGTGGCCCGGGGGCAGGAACCGTTCATGGTGACCATCGCGGGCACCGGCACCTTCCGGCCGGTGTCCCCGGTGGTGTACATCAACGTTGAGGAGGGTTTCGAGTCCTGCGTGGACCTGCACGAAAAGCTCCAGGCAGGACCGCTCCAGCGGGATCTGCCGTTCTCCTACCACCCGCACGTGACGATCGCCCACGATGTCGCCCCGGAAAGCCTCGACGAAGCCGAAACGGTGCTGAAGGACTATAGGGCCACGTTCCCTGTGGTTAGCATGGGACTTTACGAACACGATGCTGACGGCATCTGGCAGCTACGGGAAGAGCTGGACTTTGG
>DATFAE010000095.1:0-9002 GCA_035254945.1 Arthrobacter sp.
ATCGCGCCGGCCTGCGGCTCCTGCAACGCCAGCAAGTGCAACGATGAAGTCACCGGCTGGCTGCGTCGTAAGCGGCTCGACGAGCGGGTCTTCCTGCTGCGCCACCTCGAGATCAACGCGATGCTCGCACTGCAGTTCGGCGGTTCTCATGCATCCAATCCAGCTTCGCCGGGAACGAGCATCACATGCTCGACGCCGGCGCCGATTCGGAAAACCCAGCTACCGCAACCATGACGGAATGACGGGCCAGGGTTCCACTGAGGAACGCGCTGACACGAGCTTTTGCGCCTGAAGTAGGCTTGCGGTGTCCTTCTTGGACAAATGAATCTTCGGGGGAAGAATTATGGATATTGTCCTGACTGCCGTCTTTGCGGCTATTTTCTTTTATGTCCTCTATGGGGTCATCCGGGCGGCGACGCGGGACGGAATCATTGCGGCCCGGCAAAGCCGGAAAGCCAACGTAACGGGGAACAGCCAAGCGGTGAGGCAGGACGAGTCCGCATCTTGACCGCTGGCCCCGAAGCGACCGCAAATACCGCCGTTCAGAAGTGGTTCACGTCGTTCAAGAACCGGACAGATCAGGGTTTTCGTACCGCACCATGCCTGGGCGCCCGGTCGATGGCGAGGAAGCATTTTTCGTCCACCGTCGTGGCGACGAAGTGCACCTCACCCTTCGCTCACTGACGCGACATTCATCGCTGCAATTCACACGCCGCCCAGTATGCGGCGCCAACCAGGCCGGCCTCTTCGGAACGCTCCGCCCTGCGGAGCGGCAGCGCTCCCAGCCCGGGTGCAGCCGCTGCCAGGCCTTTCCGGATGGCGGGTTCCACGATGTCCCAGGAACCCGCCATCGAGCCGCCCACGATCAGGACCTCCGCGCCGAAGCGCTCAAGGTAGGGCGCCGCGGCCGCGCCGACTGCCGCGAAGGCATCCTCCAGCACTGCGGCGGCCACGGCGTCGCCGGCCCGGCCCGCTTCGGCGATGTCGCGCACGTCCGGAGTCCCGGCGTCGTGCTCGTCAAGACCGGCGGCTGCCGCGTAGGCCCGCCGGATCGCCCGGCGGGACACGGTGTCCTCGAGCGGGCGTCCCCGGTATTCCAGCAGGTAGCAGCTGCCGTCCGGCGGGACGTCCGTCCCTGTCTTGACGGGAATGCCGTCCGCCAGGAACGACGAACCCACTCCCGTCCCCAGGGTGACGCAGGCGGCGCGCCGGCTGCGGCCCGCGGCGCCGAGCGCCACCTCGCCGATCCCGAAGGCGTCGGCGTCGTTGAGGAAGGTGACGGTTTTGAGCCGGCCGCCCAGCCGTTCTGCCAGGCCCGCCCGGACATCCACGCCCTGGAGCTGGTCGAACTTGCCGACGTGCTCGTAACGGGCGACCCCGTTCGCGTAGTCGAAGGGCCCCGGCAGCGCCACGCCCCAACGGCCGTTGTGGCCGCTGCCAAGGGAGTCCGCGGCTGCCGCCAGGGCATCGAGGAGCGCTCCGGCGGGAGCATGCGCGTCAAGGTCCCGGCGGACAACACTGTCCGCCACCACGGTCCAGGTGCCGGCCGCCTGGCGGACCAGCGCCGCCGTGACATGCGTACCGCCGATTTCCAGCACGGGTGCGGGCAGTTCCGGTTCATTCATGGGTGTCTCTCCTGGCACTTGGTAACGTTGACAGCGCCCGGCACGAACCCGCCGGGCCGATGCGTCCACCAGAAACTCCCGGGATGGCCATGACCCGCAGCAACGCCTCTTCCGTCCCTACCGTCAGGGATGTTGCCGCGCTGGCCGGGGTGAGTCCGATGACTGTGTCCCGGACCATGTCCGGCGGCCTGAACGTGCGGCCTGAGGTCCAGGACCGGGTCCGGGAAGCGGTGGAGAAGCTTGGCTACCGGCCCAACCAGAGTGCCCGCAATACGCGGCTCAGCAGACCCACCGGGCTGATCGGCGTCGCGGTCACCAACCTGGGCAACCCCTACTACGGCCAGTTCGCGCTCGGCGTCGAGGATATCGCCGCAGCTCACGGACGGCACATCGTGGTGGGCAACAGCGGCGAGGAGCCCCGACGGGAGAGCAGCCTGCTCGCGGACTTCGCGGCGCGCCAGCTGGAGGGAGTGATCCTCGTCCCCGCGGGCAAGGGCGGAAATTTGCCGGGTGTTCGTCAGCTGGGCGGCGTCCCGCTGGTCCTTGCCACCCGGACCGTCGAGGGCCTGGAGTGCGATTGCGTCCTGGTGGACGATGTCGATGGCGCCGCCGCCGGAACGTCCGCGCTCCTGGCCGACGGCCACCGCCGCATCGCTTTCCTCGGGGATGTTGCCGGGATTTCCACCGCGCAGCGCCGCTTCGAGGGCTTCACGCGGGCGCTGGCGGCCGCAGGCACCAGCCTGGATCCGGGACACCTGGTGGCGGTCCGGGAAGCGGAGGCCGCGGCCTCCGCCGTGAAGCGGCTCCTGGCAGGCCCGAATCCGCCCACGGCGTTTTTCTCCGCCAACAACCGCACCACCGTGGGGGCCCTGCGGGCCATCTGCGAATGGCGTTCCAGCGCAAAACCCATCGCCGGCCCGTGGACGGTCCCGGCGCTCGCGAGTTTCGACGACGTTGAGCTGGCCGACCTGCTGGGCATCCCGCTGACGGTGATGTCCCATGATGCGCGGGAGCTTGGCGCCGCCGCGGCGAGGCTGCTGTTCGAGCGGCTGGCCGGAACGGCGGCGCCCGCTGCAGCTGCAGCGGCGCCGCGCCTGGTGCTGATGCCCGTCACCGTGCGGCGGTACTGAGTCCTGCACCTGTGGGCTGCGCACCATCAGCCGTTCGTCAGGATCCCGCCCACCGGGACCCTCCGCTGTTCCCGGGCCGACAGCGCCGCAGCCTCAACCAGCACCTGGACATACAGCGCCCGCTCCACGTCCACTGTCGCCGGCAGGCCCAGCCGTACGGCGTCGGCGAACTCCCGGCGCAGGACCGGCCAGCATTCGGAGTGGTCCATCCCCTCAGTGGAGTAATCCAGGCCTCCGGCCGATGAATAGACGCTGACTGTGGTCCTGGCCCGGGGCAGCCGGACGGAACCTGACAGGCATGCCTGCCCGGTGGCACCGCCGCTGTGGAAGGTTGTCAGGGTGACGTAGTCCTTGCTGCCTTCGGCGCATACTGCCTCTATCGGGCCGGCGGCGAGGTCCATAAGGTCCAGCAGGTGCGGGCCCAGGTCATACAGCGCGCCGAATTCCTCGCGCCAGCCTTTTCCGGCCCTGCCCGCCGGTGACCGCGCGCCGGTGTCCAGGAACCCGCCGTCGAGGAACCCGCCGTGGAGGTAGGTGCCGGTGACGCCGAGCACGGCCGCTTCGCTCCGCAGTTCCGTCGCGGCGGCCAGGAACCTGCGCGTCCGCTGGTGGTAGCGCTTGGTGAGGACGACGGCATTCGGCACCCCGTTACGGCGGACCGCATCCGCCACTGCCGTTGCCTGCTGAAGGGACGCACCGAGCGGCTTCTCCAGCAGGAGGGCAAGCCCGGCGTCGGCCGCGCGGGGTGCCAGTTCGGCCTGTACCGGGGGCGGCACGGCGAAGTCCACTGCCTCGCAGGACGCAAGCAGTTCCTCGAAGGTGGTGAAGGCACGCACTCCATGGATCGCGGCGAGGGCCTCGGCGGTGCCGCCGCTCGCGGACCAGATCCCTGCGAGTTCGGTCTCGGCGCCCGCGCTGTGCAGGGGCGCATGCATGGTGGCAGCCCACTGGCCGGCGCCCACGAGGCCCACCCTGACGGGCGGATAGCTGGCGGGGGGTTGCCCGGGGGAGGCGTCCGAATTCATGTGATGAACTTACTGTAGATTCTGCCTAACGTCTATACACAAGTTGGCTAGTGGTTGTGCTAATGTCGTTTGCATCACATTCGGTTGCATCACGTTCAGATGCCCGCTCATCCAACCTAAGGACCGATCCGAAGTGTCCCGCTTCCTTCGCATAGCGGCGCCGCGCAGCGTCGCCGTCATTGACCAGCCGTCCGTCCCGCTCGAACCCGGACAGGCGCGGATCAGGACCATCTATTCCGGCATCTCGGCGGGCACTGAGCTCACCGCGTACCGCGGCACCAACCCGTATCTGACGTCCACCTGGGACGCCGAGTCACGGCTGTTCCAGCCCGGGCAGGAGGCCCTTGGGTATCCGCTCGATGGCTGGGGCTACTCCGAAGTCGGTGAAGTGGTGGAGCTGGCAGCGCCGGAAGGGCAGGCTGCCGGAGCCGCCGGCGATGATGCTCCCGTCCGGGTGGGGGACGTTGTCTGGGGCATCTGGGGGCACCGCGACGAGGGCATCCTCGCGGCCGAGGCGCTCCGCGGCCATGTGCTGCCTGCCGGGATGAACCCGCTGGCCGGTGCGTTCGTGCGGGTCGGCGCCATTGCCCTGAGCGCCGTCCTCGCGGCCGACCTCGGCCCGGGCTCCACCGTGGCCATCTTCGGCCAGGGAGTCATCGGGTTGCTGGCCACCCGCTTTGCCGTGCTGAACGGGGCAAAGGTCATTGCCGTGGACGGCATCGATGCCCGCCGCGGCCGGGCCCTGGAATGGGGAGCCGTGCATGCCCTGACCCCCAGCCCCGGACTGGCAGGGGAGATCCGCAGGATTACCGGCGGCGCCGGCGTCGACGTGGCCATTGAGCTCAGCGGCAACTACCGTGCGCTGCATGAGGCGACGCGGGCCGTGGGCGCCGACGGCACCGTCATCGCCGCCGGCTTCTACCAGGGCGAAGCGGCCGGTGTGCGCTTCGGTGAGGAGTTCCACCACAACAGGGTCCAGCTCCTGGCGTCCCAGATCGGCTCCGTTCCCAACCGCCTCCGGTCCCGCTGGACCGTCCCGCGCCTGCAGCAGACGGTGGTGGACCACCTCGCGAACGGACTGGTGGACGCGCCGTCCCTGGTGACCCACACATTTCCGCTGGCGGATTCCGCCAAAGCCTATGAACTCCTGGACACGGACGCGGAGTCCGCACTCCAGGTTGTATTGGAGTTCTCATGACCCTCATCACCGTCCAGGAACAGCACCTCCCGGGCAGCAGCCTCGAAGAGAAATTCGACCATGCCCTGGCCTGGGGCTTCGACGGCATTGAACTGCGGTCTGCCGGCGGGCTCCAGTTCAAGGCCCGGCTGCCCGAACTGCTCCGGGCCAGGAACGCCGGAGTGGTCATGCCCACAGCATGCGTGGAGATGTCCCATTTCGTGGGTGCCTTTGACGACGAACTGCGGAAGGACGCCGTCGTCCAGCTCACCTCCCAGCTGAGCGTGATGGCTGAGATCGGCGGCCGCGGCGTGATGACTCCCGCCTCGTACGGCATGTTCTCCAAGCGACTGCCTCCGTTCGTCCCACCGCGCAGCGAGGAGGAGGACACGGCCGTGCTGGTTGAGTCCTTCACGGCCCTGGGTGAGCACGCCGCTGCCGAGGGAGTGGAGATCTACCTCGAACCCCTGAACCGCTACGAGGACCACATGATCAACAGGCTTTCCGACGGCGTGCGGCTGCTGACGCTGGTGGGCCTGGACTCTGTGCGGCTGGCTCCGGACACATATCACATGAACATTGAGGAAAGCGATCCTGCCGCGGCACTGCAGGACGCCGCCGGGTTCATCGGCCACATCCAGGCAAGCGACTCCAACCGCCTCGAGCCCGGTGCCGGGCACATCGACTGGGCCCTGTTCGGTGCCACACTCAAATCCATCGGCTACCAGGGCACGGTGGCCCTGGAATCGCGCCTGTCCGGTCCGGCGGAGGACGTCCTTCCCCGCGTGCCGTCCCTGCTGGGGCGGTACCTGTGACGCCGGGCAACGTCCGTGCCGAGGCGGACCGGGCCGAATTGGAAGCGCAGATCACAGCCCGTTCCACCGCCGTGCTCGAGGCCAACTGGCGCACAACCCATACGGTTCCGGCCGCCGGCCTGTATCCCCACCAATGGAGCTGGGACTCGTCCTTCATCGCCGTTGGCCTCAGCCGCATCTCACCCCGCCGCGCCGGCCAGGAGATGGATGCGCTCTTCGCCGGTCAGTGGGATGACGGCCGGCTGCCGCAGATCATCTTTGATCCGCACCGGGACCAGGACTACGCCCCCGGCGCATCGTTCTGGCAGTCCCGCCACATTCCCGGGTCCCCCCAGCACGTGGACACCGCCGGCCTCGTCCAGCCGCCCAACCACGCCTGGGCTGCCTGGAAAGTCCACCAGGCAGATCCCGCCGAATCCCGCCGCCGGTCCTTCCTGGAACGGAACTACCCCAGGCTGGTGCACTGGCACGAATACCTGTCCGGCCGCCGCGACCGCGGCGGCTCGGGGCTGGCCTGCATCGTGCACCCCTGGGAGTCCGGCACGGACAACTCGCCCTTGTGGGACACCGTGATGACCAGGATTCCGGCGGACTGCAAAACACCCCTGAACCGCCCCGACCTGCAGCACGCCGACGCCGGGGAGCGGCCCAGCCAGAAGGAATACGGCAAGTACTTCTGGATGGCTGAGCGCTACCGGGACCACGCCTGCGACGACGCCGATCCGGACTACCCCTTCCTGATGGAGGACCCGCTCTTCAACACGCTGCTGGCCGTGTCGGAGCTGGCCCTCGCGGACATCGCCGCCGAGCTGGGCCTGCCCGGCGAAGCCCACCGGGAGCGGGCACAACGCATCACCGCCGCTTTGGAGGAGCTCTACGTTCCGGAACTGGGCTGCTACTCGGCCCGCGACGTCACCGACGGGACGGTGGTCCGGAAAGCCACCATCAATGGCCTGATCCCGTTGCTGCTGCCGGAACAGGCCCACACCGAAGCCCTGCTGGAGACCCTGAACGGTCCGCGCTTCATGGACGGCCGGGCCCTGATGGTGCCCAGCTACGACGCCACGGCCGAGGACCACAACCCGGCCCTGTACTGGCGCGGTCCGGCCTGGTTCAACATGTCCTGGATGGTGGCGGAAGCGCTGGAACAGCTGGGGCTGACAGAACAGGCGGACTCCCTGCGCGCGAACATCGGCAGGCTCGCCGTAGAGCATGACTTTCCTGAATACGTCGACCCCTGGACCGGGGCGGCCCACGGCACGCGCAGCTTCAGCTGGACCGCCGCCCTGGCGCTGGAAACCACCTACCACCGGAGAACACCATGACCGCCACCGCACCTCCGTCCGCCGTCTCGGTCCTTGTGGCCCACGGCGCCATGATGCGCGGCGCCGCCGACGGCAGCGTCGGCCTCGCCGACACACCGGCCCAGGGAACCGAAGGCCTGTACGTGGCCGACACCCGGCTCCTGTCCCGCTGGATCCTGGAGATCAACGACTCGACGTTCTGGGACGTGGGCAGCGTCCGCGACTCTGGCCGCCGCTACACCGCCCTCAGCCCTGCGGCCCGGCGGAACCAGACGCACGATCTCTTCGTCTTCCGCACGCAGGAACTGCACGCCACCGGGCTCACCGAAACCCTCCGGATCCGCAACCTCGGCCGGGAGCCGATCACCGCCCGGCTGGTTCTGCGCGCGGGCACCGACTTCGCGGACCAGTTCACCGTGCGCACCGACGGCAGGACCTTTGACCTCAGCGGCGCCGCGACCAGCCTGACCGTGCTCGACGACGGCTCCCTCACGTTTGACTACACGCACAGTTTCCGGGGCCAAACCTTCACGGCCGGGGTCCGGTTGACGGCAAGCATCGCCGCGGCGGTCCGCCGCGAACCGGTGGACGGCCGCTTCGTCGGCGTCGAGCTTTCCTGGGACCTGAACCTTGCCGCGGGGGAGACCCAGGCCCTGACGATCTCAGCTGCCTCCACCGGCGGGCAGGGGCAGACGGCTCCTGCCGCCGTCGTGCGTTCCGGCGAGGGGCTGACCGCTTTGGCGCGGCAAAGCCTCAAGGACCTCGATTCGCTGCTGATGCCGTGCCCGGTCAAGCCGGAGCTGACCATTCCCGCGGCCGGGTTGCCCTGGTTCCTCACGCTGTTCGGCCGCGACTCGCTGCTGACGTCCATGCTGACGCGGAAGGAATCCCCCCAGCTGCTGGGCGACGTACTCCGCGCAATGGCCGCAACCCAGGGGACGGTGGATGATCCGGTGCGCGTGGAGCAACCCGGCAAGATGGTGCACGAGGTCCGGGTCAGTGAACTGGCCCAGCTGGGCGCGGTTCCGTACGGCCGCTACTACGGCACTGTTGATTCCACCCCGCTGTTCCTGATGGCCCTCGGGCACGTGGAGGACGCCGCCCTCATCCGGGAGCTTGAGCAGCCTGCACGGGCAGCGGTGGAGTGGATCCTCGGCGACGGCGGGCTGAAGGACACCGGGTTTCTCCGCTACACCCCGGATCCGAACGGGCTGCTCCACCAGGGCTGGAAGGACTCGTTCGACGCCGTTGCCGGAGCCGACGGCCGCGAACCGGCCGGCGCCATCGCCCTCGCCGAAGTCCAGGGCTACACGTGGCGCGGCCTGCGGGAATGCGCCCGCCTGGCCGCCGAAAACTGGCAGGACCAGGCCTGGGCGGACACGCTGCACGCGCTTGCCGACGGGCTGAAGGCCAGGTTCCGGAACGCGTTCTGGATGGAGCAGGAGAGCTTCCCGGCGCTGGCGGTGGACGGTGAAGGCCGCCAGGTGGACGCGCTGGCATCCAACGCCGGCCACCTGCTGTGGTCCGGGATCCTCGACGCCGAAGACGCCCGAGTGGTTGCCTCGCGGCTGCTGCAGCCCGACTTCTTCACCGGCTGGGGACTCCGGACCCTCGCCGAAGGCCAGCACTACTACCACCCGATGTCCTACCACAACGGCTCTGTGTGGCCGCACGACACCATGCTGGCGGCCGAGGGGATGGCCGCCTACGGCCTCGTGAACGAGGCCCGGACAGTCGCGTCCGGAATCCGCGATGCTGCCGCGCACTTCGGCAACAGCCTCCCGGAACTGTTCGGCGGATTCTCCCGCTCGGACTTCCCTGTCCCGGTCAGGTACCACCATGCGGGCTCGCCCCAGGCGTGGGCTGCCGCGGCCGGACTGTCCGCCGACCGGCTTGCAGCGGCCCCGCCGACGGAGCACGGCGGGG
>DATFAE010000096.1:0-29760 GCA_035254945.1 Arthrobacter sp.
CCGCTTCAATGACGAGATCGACGACGTCATCGCCGCCCTCGCCGACGGCACCCTGCAGATCGACCCGGTCATCACGCACGAATTCCCGGTGAGCCAGGCCCTCGAAGCCTTCGACGTGGCCCGCAACTCCGCCGAATCCGGCAAAGTGCTCCTGAGCTTCGGCCCGGAATAGGAACGGTTCAGCGCGAACGTACACTTCGCGCCCTGGAAGCGAGGGCGCGAAGTGTACGTTCGCGCTCAGTCCCGGCGGACGGGGATGAAAACCCGCGGCTGGTCCGTCCAGGTGCCGGACATCCGCGACATCGTGCGGCGCATGATCCTGTCCGAGGCCGCCCGGGCAGCGGGGGCATCCCCGGCGGCCACGGCTTCGGCCAGGTCCACATGCCACTGCAGCGCGCCTTCATGCGGGTGGTCCGGCATCAGGCCGTGCACTGTCCGGCCCGTGAGTGTCTCGGCCACCTGCCCCATCAGGTTGGCGAACATTTCGTTGCCGGACCCGGAGAGCAGCACCGAATGGAAGGCGATGTCCAGTTCCAGGAACCGCGGCACGTCTCCCGAGTGGCCGGCGTCACGCAGGTCATGGGCGATGTCCACCAGTTCACGGCGCAGGCGCGCCGGGGCGTTGAGGGCAGCCAGCTCGGCAGCCGCCGGTTCGACGGCGGACCGCAGCTCGGCCAGGGAGCGCAGCTGTGCGCCCCTGCCGTCGCCGGAAAGCCGCCAGCGGATCACCTGCGCATCGAAGGGATTCCAGCGGCTGGATGGCAGGACCTTGATTCCCACCCGCTTGGTGGTCTCGACCAGGCCCAGGGATTGCAGCACGCGCACGGCTTCGCGGATGACTGACCGGGAGACCTTCAGTTCGTCCTCCAGTTGCTCCGCCAGCATGATGTGCCCGGTGGGAAGCTCGCCGGCGACGATCCGCGTGCCTAGGTTCTCGATGGCACGGTGGTGCAGGCTGGTTGACATAAAGACAAGCCTAATAGGGTTCCTGCCGCCGGAACTGCCAGCCGGCGCTGCCGGGGAGGCCAACGGGAAGCCGCCGTCCTACACTGGCTGTGGCGGTCAGCGTTCCACAAAGTGGGCGTTACTTTCCCGAAACCGTTTGAATATATATGCTTTATTCGGATCCCTTGGTTCGCAACTGCACGCTCCGCGGTCAAAGCGGGGCCAACTGCACATCCATTGCACAGAAATGAATTGGAGTTTTTGATGTCAGCACACATCGGTGTCACCGGCCTTGCGGTGATGGGGGCCAACCTGGCCCGTAACCTGGCCCGCAACGGCTTCACCGTTGCCCTGCACAACCGGTCGGTGGAAAAGACTGACGCGCTGCTGGAAAAGCACGGCACGGACGGCGACTTCATCCGCACCGAGACACTGCAGGAACTGGTTGACTCCCTGGAGAAGCCGCGCCGCGTCCTGATCATGGTCAAGGCCGGCAAGCCGGTTGACTCGGTCATCGAGCAGCTTGAGCCGCTGCTGGAAGCCGGTGACATCATCATCGACGCCGGCAACTCGCACTACGAGGACACCCGCCGCCGCGAAGCCGCGCTGGCCAAGAAGGACCTGCACTTCGTGGGCGTCGGCGTCTCCGGCGGTGAAGAAGGCGCCCTCAACGGCCCTTCGATCATGCCCGGCGGCTCGAAGGAATCCTACGCCGCCCTCGGCCCGCTGCTGGAGAAGATTTCCGCCAAGGTCGACGGCGAGCCCTGCTGCGCCTGGGTTGGTACCGATGGTGCAGGCCACTTCGTCAAGATGGTCCACAACGGCATCGAATACGCCGACATGCAGGTCATCGGCGAAGCATTCGACCTCCTTCGTTCGGGTGCCGGCATCGAGCCGGCCGAGCAGTCCAAGATTTTCACCGAGTGGAACAAGGGCGACCTGTCCTCCTTCCTGATCGAGATCTCCGCCGAGGTCCTGGGCCACGTTGACGCCAAGACCGGCAAGCCGTTCGTTGACGTCGTCGTTGATGCCGCCGGCCAGAAGGGGACCGGACGCTGGACCGTCATCTCCGCCCTGGAACTCGGTTCCCCGGTCTCCGGAATCGCCGAGTCCGTGTTCGCCCGCGCACTGTCTTCCCAGGCTGAACAGCGCCGGCTCGGCCAGGAGCTGCTGGCCGGCGAGGAAGCCCCCGTGGAAATCCCCGAGACCTTCGTCGAGGACGTCCGCCAGGCGCTGTACGCCTCCAAGCTGGTGTCCTACGCCCAGGGCCTGGACATGCTGACGTCCGCTGCCAAGGAATACGGCTGGGACCTCAAGCTGGACGAGATCGCCTCCCTGTGGCGTGCAGGCTGCATCATCCGCGCCGAACTGCTCAAGGACATCACCAAGGCCTACGCCGCCGAGGAGAAGCCCGCCAACCTGCTGTTCGCACCGGCCTTCACCAAGGCCATCGCAGAAGCACTGCCGGCCTGGCGCCGCGTGGTCGCCACCGCCGTCCAGCTGGGCATCCCCGTGCCGGTGTTCTCGTCCTCGCTCGCGTACTACGACGGCCTGCGCCGCAAGCGCGTTGCCGCCGCCCTGATCCAGGGCCAGCGCGACCTCTTCGGCGCCCACACCTACGGCCGGGTTGACGCTGAAGGCACGTTCCACACCCTGTGGGGCGAAGACAAGTCCGAAATCGAAGCTGTAGACACGCACTAGTTTTCGGCTCACGCCGCGGCCCATTGCTGCAGCACCTGCGGCCGGCAGTTCCCCGTTACTCTGGGAGCTGCCGGCCGTTGCTGTTTCCGGCGGCAACCGCGATACCCGTCCAGCGAGGGAGTCCAGCAGGGCCCTGCCAGTAGCGTTCGTCACCGGAGCAGCCACCGGGATCGGCTTCGAGGCCGCCAGGAAACTCAGCAGCAACGGGTTCACGGGTTAAGTGGGGGCACGCCGCATTGACAGGATGGAACCGCTCAACGCCCTCGGAGTCCATGTCCTGCCGCTGGACGTGACGGACGACGAATCGATGCGCGCCGCCGTCGGACGTGTCCTGTCCCGTCCATTGGCGGCAAATTCCATGAGCCGCCCGGCGACCTCGCAGGCGCGGCTTTTCGACCCCGTCGTCATGCTCGTGCTCAAGCCGGTGGCCGCGCGGTAAGCCTCAGATGCGGTATTCGATGTCGTACTCGGCCGGATCCACCGCAGGCGTGGTTTCACGCTGGGCGTCCCGGTGCCGCCACTTGGCAGGCACACCGGTGACGATCGATTCCGGCGGCGCGTCCTTCACCACAACGGCGTTGGCACCGACGGCGCTGTCCCGGCCGATAGTGATGGGCCCCAGGATCTTGGCCCCGGCCCCGATGGTCACCCGGTCCTCGATGGTGGGGTGGCGCTTGATCTTGGCCAGCGACCGGCCGCCGAGCGTCACACCGTGATAGATCATCACGTCCTCACCGATTTCGGCGGTCTCGCCGATGACCACGCCCATGCCATGGTCAATGAAGAAACGCCGTCCGATGGTGGCCCCCGGATGGATCTCGATCCCGGTAAGGAATCGGCCCAGCTGGGAGACAAGCCGTGCCGGAAAGCGCAGGGCCGGGTTCTGCCACAGGCGGTGCGTCAGCCGGTGGATCCAGATGGCATGCAGCCCTGAATAGGCGAAAAAGTTCTCAAAAGAACCTCGAGCCGCCGGGTCGTGTGACCGGGCGGCGTCGAGGTCTTCCTTCAGTCTTGCGAAAAAGCCCACAAAGTTCTTTCTACAGGAAACGGGCGGAGAGCGGACTAATCAGCCGCGGATGTCGTCATAGAGGACAGTAGAGATGTAACGCTCACCGAAGTCGCAGACGACGGCGACGATCAGCTTGCCGGCGTTCTCGGGCCGCTTGGCCAGTTCCAGTGCGCCCCAGACGATCGCGCCCGAGGAGATGCCGCCGAGGATGCCTTCCTGGACGCCGAGTTCACGGGCGACCCGGACTGAGTCCTCCAGCGTTGCGTCCAGGACCTCGTCGTAAACGTTGGTGTCCAGGATTTCGGGCACGAAGTTGGCGCCGATGCCCTGGATCTTGTGCGGACCGGGGGCGCCGCCGTTCAGGATGGCGGAGTCCTTCGGCTCGATGGCCACGATCTGGACCTCAGGCTTGCGTTCCTTCAGGACCTGGCCGACGCCGGTGATGGTGCCGCCGGTGCCGATGCCGGCGACGAAGATGTCCACCTTGCCGTCGGTGTCGGACCAGATTTCTTCAGCAGTGGTGGTGCGGTGGATCTCGGGGTTGGCCTCGTTGGCGAACTGCTGCGCCCAGATGGAGTTCTCCGTGTTGGCCACGATTTCCTGGGCCTTCTCCACGGCGCCGCGCATGCCCTCGGAACCCGGGGTCAGCACAATCTCGGCACCAAACGCACGGAGCATGACACGGCGTTCCGTGGACATCGTTTCGGGCATGGTCAGGATGACCTTGTAACCGCGGGCAGCGCCCACCATGGCCAGGGCGATGCCGGTGTTTCCGGACGTACCTTCCACGATGGTGCCGCCCGGCTTGAGGGCGCCGGACTTCTCGGCCGCGTCAACAATGGCCACGCCGATGCGGTCCTTGACGCTGTTGGCGGGGTTGTAGAACTCGAGCTTGACGGCAACAGTGGCACCCAGGCCTTCGCTCAGCCGGTTCAGGCGGACCAGCGGAGTGCCGCCGACCAGCTGCGTTACGTCGTCATAGATCCGTGCCATGTAGATACGCCTATCTCTCAAGAGTGAATGCTGAGGTCAGCCTAACGATGGCGGCGCAACCGTTGCTAAGCATTAAGCCATGCAGAGTAATATTTCCTGGCCTTGGCCAGCTTGGGGTTGATGATGACCTGGCAGTACCCCTGATCGGGATGCTTGGCGTAGTAGTCCTGGTGGAAGTCCTCCGCCACGTGGAACCGCGGCAGGCGGCTGACCTCTGTCACGATGGGGTGCCTCCACAGCTCCTGGTTCCGTTCGATCGCCTCCTCGAACAGGATCTTCTCCTCGGTGGTCTCATAGAACATGGATGAGCGGTACTGCGTGCCGACGTCGTATCCCTGCCGGTTGAGCGTGGTGGGATCGTGCAGCGCGAAGAACATGTCCAGGATTACCTCGGCAGGGATCACGTCCTCGTCAAACGTAACCGCCACCACTTCGGCATGCCCCGTGTTGCCGTCGCAGACCGAGTAATAGTCAGGATTCGGATCGTGGCCGCCGGTGTAGCCGGAGACCACCGAACTGACGCCCTTGGTTTGTTGATAGACAGCGTCAAGGCACCAGAAGCAGCCCCCGCCCAGAACAAAAGTTTTCATGACCTCTTCAATGGTTCAGCGCCCCGAATGATTCCCCGACAACCCTACGGGACCGTTACACATGCCGGCCGGGCCGCGCAATGGGGTAAAACTGAGACTATGGAACCTGTAGACACCGGCGTTGCAGATGCGGTACCGCACGACGACGGCACTTCCCGGGAGGAACCCCCCGCGGCAGAGGAGACGGTCCCGCCTACGCTGGGGCAGGTGCTGCTGGCGGTGGAGGAACTGTGGCCCGAATCGCTGGCGGAGAGCTGGGACGAGGTTGGCCTTGTGGCCGGACGGCCGGCAACTCCCGTCACGCGTGTCATGTTCGCCGTCGACCCCACGCTGGAAGTCATTGAGGAAGCCGTGGAGTGGGGAGCCGAACTGCTCATCACCCACCATCCCCTGCTCCTCAAGGGCGTCACCTCGGTGGCGGCCACGACGGCCAAAGGCAGGGCAATCCACCGGCTGATCGAATCCGGAACCGCATTGCTGACCGTCCACACCAATGGTGATTCCGCCGTCGGCGGTGTCTCGGATGTGTTGGCAGATGCGCTGGGACTGGAAGACGTGTCACCCCTGACCCTCGCCAGCAACGGCCTGCCCGAAGAGGGCATCGGACGCGTGGGCCAACTGGCCGATGTGATGAGCCTTGGGGACTTCGCCGCACGTGTCTTCGGTATCCTGCCGTCCGTTGCCGGGGGAGTGCGGGTTTCAGGCGACAAGGACGGTTTGGTGCGCCGGATCGCTGTGTGCGGAGGTGCGGGCGATTCGTTGTTCAATGAGGTGCGCGCCAGCAATGCGGACGTCTTTGTGACCGCGGATCTCCGGCACCATCCGGCGTCGGAGGCCCGGGAAGCGGCCGTGAACGGCCGGCCCTACCTCATTGATGTCTCGCATTTTGCCAGTGAATGGCTCTGGCTGCCTGCCGCAGCATCTGCGCTGGGCAACGTCCTGGCCGACCAGGGCCACGACGTGGAGATCCAGGTGAGCACCGCCAACAGCGATCCGTGGGACTTCATCCTGACTCCGGGCTAAGCGTGACCCGTGCCTGGCGCAGCGGGGTTTTGCGCGTCACCGGGCCCGCACGGGTGGGGACGTAGCGAGGCACGGGAGCAGGCCAGGCGCTAGAGTCTATAGAGCGCCGGTTCGGTGCCCGGCTCCGGCCGGTGGGATCAAGCGGAGGTAACAGTGGCTAAGGCAGCACCGGCGGAACAGTTGAAGTTGCTCGAATTGCAGGGACTCGACGCCAAGCTGAAGTCGCTCGCCAACCGGCGCCGTGCTTTGGACACCGATCCCCGGATCACTGACCTCCAGTCCGCGCTTTCGGTGGCCAACGGTGAACTGGGCGCCGCCAAGGTTGCCGTCCATGATGCCGAAGCGGAACTGAAGCGGGCAGAGGCCGACGTCGAACAGGTTGCCTCCCGCATTGAACGCGACGAAGCCCGGCTCAACAGCGGCACGGGTCTTTCCAAGGATCTCGTGGCCCTGCAAAAGGACATCGCGTCACTGAACAGGCGCCGCTCGGACCTTGAGGACGTGGAGCTGGAAGTCATGGAGCGGCTGGACTCCCTTCGTGCCAGGCAGGCGGCCCAGCAGACGATCGTGGACAACATCCAGGGCTCATTTGGCGGCATCCGCGCCGAACTCGACGAAGCCCTGGCCGAAGTCGACGCCGAAGCCAAAGAGGTCCAAAGCAAGCGGGCTGAGTTCGCGGCCGGCCTTGACGCCGGGATGCTGGCCGTCTACGAAAAAACGCTGGCCAAGCGTGGCGTGGGCGCCGCACGGTTGTTCCACGGAACGTCCGAGGCCTCGGGCATGAAACTCAGCCCTGGCGACCTTGCCGAGATCAAGGCCGCAGCCGACGACGACATCGTGTTCTGCCCGGACTCGGGCGCCATCCTGGTCCGCTCCGCCGAGTGGAACACCGCCGCCCCGGCCACCTGACAGCCCAACCAGACAGCGCTGCCTAGTTGGGCAGGATGATGTTCAGGGCGTGGGGTTTCCGCGCTGAACCGTCCACAAGCTCCGCGTCCCACTTTTCGTGTGCAGCTTTCAGCAATTGCGACGGCGTTTGCGGCGCCTGGCCGCGGCGGACCAGCAGGTGCCGCGCCAGCTCGCCGCGCGTGTGCTTCGCGAAATGGCTTACCACCTTGCGCACTCCGTCCACCTCGGTGAAAACGTTGACGGATACTGTCTGCGCCGGGGGCGGGGCCCACGCCGCCGAATAGGTGCTGGAGCGGCAGTCCACGAGCAGGTGCCCTGATGCCGCCCCGGCGAGGGCCTCCGCCAGCTGCGGCTTCCAGAAAGAGGCGAGGCGGCCGACGTCGGGAAGTGCCGTGCCCATCGACAGCCGGTAGGCGGGCACCCGGTCAGCGAAGCGGATGGCACCCCACAGCGCGGACACCACCAGCACCGAGTCGTCGGCCTTCCGGCGCTGCGCTGGCGTCAGCGACTTGTAGCCGAGGGCGTCGTACAAGACGCCTGAATAGATCCGGTGCGCAGGAGCCGCCGGTTCCGCGTGCAGCCGGGTGTTGCGTTCGACGTCGTCCTTCAGCGTTGCGCCGACGCCCAGCAGCGCCAGGGCGTCCTCGTGGGCGCTCACCGTTCCCAGCGCCTCAAGGACTTTGGCGCGGTACGTGTTGAGCGCCGGGAAGCTGAGGGAAAGCCAGTCGACGGCGGATCCGCGGACCGCGGGGGTTTTGCCTTCGGAAGGGGGAAGCAGAATCAGCACCGTACGATCCTACCGGCGCGGGGTGGGCGGTGGCGTACCGGTATCAGGCCAGGTTCCGCCCCAGGAACGAGAGGACTTCCGGGAGGATGGAGCGCCAGTAGCCGTCCTCATGGCCGCCGGCCTGGAAGCCTCCCTCATGGTCGCCGGGCAGGCCACCCACGTAGTCCTTCACGCTGTACAGCAGGTTGTCCGACGTGCCGCAGTCTATTCGCTTCGGCAACGTTGCCAGTTCAGGCCTCAGGGCGAAGACGTCATTGGCCGCGAAGTCTGCCGCGCTGTCAAAGTTGTCCGCCCGTCCGGCGTCGTGCATGCTCCAGATTGCCGGACTCATCGCGGACACGGCGCGGAGGCCGCGGATACGGTGCCGGGAGGCGAGGAGCAGGGCGCCGAAGCCGCCCATGGACAGGCCGAAGACGGCGAGCCTGCCGGTGTCGAGGCCCTGGCCGGCAAGCAGCGGGATGAACTCCTCCACCACCATGGCCTGGGTGTCGGTGCCTGTTGCGCGGCGGTGCCACCAGCTTTCGCCGCCATCCACGGCCGCGATGGCGAATGGCGTACCGCCGCAGGCGACGTGTTGTGCCAGGAGGCGGTCCGCCTGCAGATCGTCGAAAACCATACGATGGTCCGCCCCCGATCCGTGCAGGAAAAGGGCCACGGGGAGGGGACGTTGATCGTTGGTGGCGCCCCGGGCCGGAACCGCCACAGACCAGTTCGTGCCCGTGCCGGGGCGGAAGGCCGACGTGAAGGATCCGCTGCGCACTTCCCCGGTCGGGGCCTCAAGGGCATCGGTGGCCGGCGAACACGCGGCCAGCGCTGCGGCAGTCACGGCGCCGGCTCCAAGTTCCAGCAGGCGCCGGCGTCCGACCAGGGGGGAATCCATACGCCGATCATAGACGTGGGGCTCCTGACGCTGCTGTGCAGTTCAGGCCGCCTTGACCGCCTGTTTGGCGGCGGCTGTGGCCGCCTGGTTTTCGCGGGCAAGGAAAGCGGACAGTTCGCCGATGGTGCTCATCAGGGGCGCGGGGAAGACAACTGTGGAATTCTTGTCCACGGCGATCTCCACCAGGGACTGCAGATTCCGCAGCTGCAGGGCCAGCGGGTGGGCCATCATGGTGTCCGAAGCGTCGCCCAGGGCAGCTGCTGCGATGGCTTCGCCTTCCGCGGCAATGATCTTGGCCCTCTTCTCCCGCTCGGCTTCGGCCTGGCGGGCCATGGCGCGTTTCATGCTGTCGGGAAGCTGGATGTCCTTAAGCTCCACCAGCACCACCTCAACGCCCCAGGCGAGCGTCAGCTGATCCAGGATTTCCCGGATGTCACTGTTGATCCGCTCGGTTTCCGACAGCGTCTGGTCCAGGCTGTGACGGCCAACCACCTTCCTCAGTGTCGTCTGGGCTATCTGGTCGATGGCGGCTGAGACATTCTCAATCGCGACGACGGATTTCACGGCGTCGACCACGCGATAGTAGGCCACGGCTGAGATGTCGACGCTCACGTTGTCCTGGGTGATGATGCCCTGCGACTGGATGG
Organism: Arthrobacter sp.; assembly: GCA_035254945.1. Taxonomy (GTDB): domain Bacteria; phylum Actinomycetota; class Actinomycetes; order Actinomycetales; family Micrococcaceae; genus Arthrobacter. The sequence continues at coordinate 9,485 of DATFAE010000096.1, forward strand.
GCATTGTCACGATCCGCAGGCTAACCAGCGGAAGGCGGTCAATGACGGGAATGATGAACCGCAGTCCCGGCATCCTGATGCCAACCACCCTGCCAAGCCGGAAGAGCACGCCCTGCTCATACTGCCGCACGATCCGGATTGACATCCTCAGCAGGATGAGGACCAGTACTGCGGTGCCGATGGTGATGTACATGCTGGTGGGGTCCATCCGGATCCCCTCCTTCTTGCGTGGGTTGGTCTTGTTCAATTGTCCCACCAACGCCTTGGAAATCCTCGTGCACCCGCTGCGGAACCGGCCGGCCGGTGATGCCCGTAGAATGGACCGCGGATGGGTTGACCAGGCGGCCGCGCGTCATGCAAGTGGCTCGAGGAACGTCCGGGCTCCGCAGGGCAGGGTGGTGGGTAACGCCCACTCGGGGTAACCCGCAGGCCAGTGCCACAGAGAACAGACCGCCTGTGTCGTGCCGGTTTGAAAGCGGCAGGAAACAGGTAAGGGTGAAACGGTGGTGTAAGAGACCACCAGCTTTCCGGGTGACCGGGAAGGCTAGGTAAACCCCACCCGGAGCAAGGCCAGACAGGACACGTTTGAGGGCTGCCCGCCCGAGTGTCCGGGTAGGCCGCTGGAGGGCGTCGGCAACGGCGTCCGTAGATGGATGGCCGCTACTCCCGCGCTGGTAACGGCACGGGAGCACAGAACCCGGCGTATCGGTCAACCCATCCACACAACAGCGGGCAGCCATGTGAGTGACTTCACGCCGGATCGGGACATCCAGGGCACCCCTGCCGCCTAGAATGGAGAGCGAACGTAGAAGTTCTGCCACCGGGTCTGCGTTCGCAGCCGGTGGCTTTTCTTTGCGCTTCTCCAAGGTGTCCGGGGTGGACCGAATCCCCGCTGACGCTTGCGCCCCGGAACACCTCCGGCGGCCGCCCTCCGCGTACGAGGACGTATGTGGTTGACCCAAGGAAGGTAGTTCTGTGAGCCAGACATCAGATTCTTGTCTTGATACGTGGATGGGCCGGGAGGCACTCGCCGAGGCCATGATTCCGGTGATCGGCCGGCTGTACCGCGAAAACAACGTGGTGACTTCCATCCACGGCCGCAGCCTGATCAACAAGTCCACCATGAATATCCTCAAGGCGCACCGGTTCGCCCGCCGCATGAGCAAGGATGAGCTGCTTCTGGAAGAGACAGCTCCGCTGCTGAACACGCTCGCCGGCCTGGATCTGGGCGCTGCAGCGATCGACATCGCCCGCCTGAACCAGAAGTTCAAAGCAGAAGGTGACGGCGCAACCCTGGAAGAGTTCCTCCGGGCCGAACTGGCCGAGGTAGTGGGCAAGCGTGGTGGAGACGACCGCACCAGCACCGACGTTGTGCTTTACGGCTTCGGCCGGATTGGCCGCCTCCTGGCCCGCCTCCTCATCGAAAAGGCAGGCGGCGGCCACGGCCTGCGCCTGCGCGCCATCGTGGTGCGCCGCGGCTCGGACAAGGACCTCTCCAAGCGTGCCAGCCTCCTGCGCCGCGACTCGGTCCACGGCTCCTTCGAAGGCACCATCCGCGTGGACGAGGACGCCAACACCATCACCGCCAACGGTGTCCAGGTCCAGGTCATCTACTCGGACAACCCCGCCACCATCGACTACACCGCCTACGGCATCCACAACGCGCTCGTCGTGGACAACACCGGCCGCTGGCGCGACGCCGACGGCCTGTCCCAGCACCTGCAGAGCAAGGGCGTGTCACGTGTTCTCCTGACCGCGCCGGGCAAGGGCGAGCTGAAGAACATCGTCCACGGCATCAACCACGGCACCATCCAGGACTCGGACACCATCGTCTCCGCGGCATCCTGCACCACCAACGCCATCACCCCGGTCCTGAAGGCCATCAATGACAAGTTCGGCGTGGTCCACGGCCACGTGGAGACCGTCCACTCCTTCACCAACGACCAGAACCTGATCGATAACTTCCACAAGGGTGACCGCCGCGGACGCTCCGCTGCCCTGAACATGGTCATCACCGAAACCGGAGCGGCCACTGCCGTGGCGAAGGCACTGCCCGAACTCAAGGGCAAGCTTTCCGGCAGCTCCATCCGCGTCCCCACGCCGGACGTCTCGCTGGCCATCCTGAACCTCAGCCTGGAGAACGGCACCACCAAGGACGAGGTGAACGATTACCTGCGTCAGATGTCCCTGCACTCGGACCTGCGCAAGCAGATCGACTACATCGATTCCCCCGAAGTTGTTTCCACGGACTTCGTCGGCTCACGCCGCGCCGGCATCGTGGACGGCCTCGCCACCATCTCCAACGACAAGAACGTCATCCTCTACGTCTGGTACGACAACGAGTTTGGCTACAGCTGCCAGGTGGTCCGCGTCATGGAAGAGATGGCAGGGGTCAACCCGCCGTCGTTCCCCGCCAAGGAACCTGCCGCGGCGCTGGCGGCCATCGCCGTCTGATTCCAGCCTGTCATCTGCAATTTCCCGGCTGGTTCTCTGGAATCAGCCGGGAAACGGGACCAGACTGGTGGCATGAATAACGAAACTCTCCATGAGACCACCCTCGAACACGCCCTGGATGTTGCCAAAGCCAACCACAAACAGGCGATCAGGCTTCTGGAGGAGGCCAAAGCTGCCCACCAGGCAGGAGATGTCCGCGAGGAGCGCGTGCGCCAGCTCGAAGACCTCCTGCAGGTTGCCGCGGAAGATCTCCGGCGGGTGACCCGGGAGCAATAACGGCCAACCTGGCCGCCCACCCTTCCCCAACACTGTGGATATCGGCCACGCAGTCCGGAGGGTGGCCTAGGCTCTTCTGGTGCATTACGTTTCCGGAAGGGCAGGATGCCCATGACCGTCAGCTGGTCCGCGTACCGAAGGGCGCGCCGCCGCTCCAGGCAGGCATGGGCCCTTGTGGTACTCCTGGCATTCACTGCGGCGGCGTTCGTGCTGTGGTTCTTCACCGCCGGCCAGTTCGCCACGGCAGAACCTGCAATCGCCGGGCCCACGGAGGCGCCAGTGTTCGATGCCGCCTTTATGAAGCCCGTGGCCACGGTTCACCCGGTTCCGCGGGGCCGCGCGCAGGCGGCCCTCGACGCCCTGGCGGTCAAGGGGCGCGCACCCAACACCGGCTACGAGCGCGAAGCATTCGGACAGGCGTGGCTGGACGTGGACCGGAACGGCTGTGACACCCGCAACGACATCCTGCGCCGCGACCTTACCGGCACGGTCTTCGCTGAAGGCTCCACATGCCGGGTTGCCGCCGGCGCCTTCCACGAGCCCTACACAGGACAGCTGCTGGACTTCCGCCGCGGCCAGGAAAGCAGCAAAGCGGTCCAGATCGATCATGTGGTGGCCCTGGGGGACGCCTGGCAGAAGGGTGCGCAGCAACTGACTCCCCGGCAACGCCAGAGCCTGGCCAACGATCCCGTAAACCTCATCGCCGCGGACGGACCCGCCAACCAGGAGAAAAGCGCCGGGGACGCCGCGACCTGGCTGCCAAAGAACAAAGCCTTCCGCTGCCACTATGTAGCGAGGCAGATCTCGGTGAAGGCCGCCTACGGGCTCTGGGTGACGCAGCCGGAGAAGGACGCCATGAAGCGGGTGCTGGACGCATGCCCGGACCAGCAGACCGTTACTGCGGGATGACGTCCACGCGCTGAACTAGTGTCCGAAAGGATCCGGGTCGACGCCGGGCATCCAGGTCAGGCCAGGAACTCCCCAACCGCTTTTCTTGGCCTGCTTCAGCGCCTTGCGCGCATAGCGGTCCATGAGCCGGTTGACGTAGAGCTTGCCGTCCAGATGGTCGTACTCGTGCTGGATCACCCGCGCGAACCATCCCGTGGCCTCGAATTCCACCGGCTGCCCGTGGCCGTCAAAGCCCCGCACCCTGGCCCACTCGGCGCGCTTCAGCGGGTACTGCCCGCCTGGAAACGACAGGCAGCCTTCCTCTTCCTCATCCGGATCAGGAACGGCGCCGGAAATTTTGGAGAGGGTCAGGACAGGATTGACCAGGACGCCGGTGGGGGGAGCACCGTCGTCGTTGGCGAACTTGTAGACAAAGATCCTCTTGCCTACGCCGACCTGAGGGGCGGCGAGTCCGACGCCGTTTGCGGCGTCATTGGTTTCGAACATGTCGGCAATCAGGTTCCGGAGTTCGTCGTCGAACACTTCGACCTCGGAAGCCCGGCGGTGAAGCACCGGTTCCCCCCAGATGGTGATTGGCAGAACTGTCATCTCGCGGTCCTTCGGCGGTGGCTCGTGCAGAGGCAATGTTGCAAAACAAAGGAGGCCGCACCGGATATCCGGTGCGGCCTTCTTTTTGGATGGACCTGGGTCCCATCCTGTGAGGGTGAGCTACGGGGGTTGAACCCGCGACCTCCTGGACCACAACCAGGCGCTCTGCCAACTGAGCTAAGCCCACCATGCGCCCCGCAGATTTACCGGCTTACCGGCTCCCTGGAAAGGCAACTCAAATAGCTTACCTGCTGTTAGGGGGTGCTTTTGCCACTTTTCTGGTTTTTGGCGAAATTTCCCCCAAACGTGGTGCAGATTACTTTCCAGGCACCGCCGCGTCCGCCTCCGAAGCGGCGGTGGCCGCGCCGGCTGCGATGCGCTTGGAGATGTTCTGGGCCGTTGCGCTGTCCGGGCCTGGTGCCGGGACGAACACGGCTTCGCGGTAGTAGCGGAGTTCGTCGATGGAGTCCTTGATGTCGCCGAGGGCCCGGTGGCCGCCCTTCTTGGCGGGGGACTGGAAGTAGGCCCGGGCAAACCACCGGCGTGAGAGTTCCTTGATGGTGCTCACATCGATCACGCGGTAATGCAGGTGTTCCACCACAGCCGGCATGTCCCGGGACAGGAAGACGCGGTCCGTGCCCACCGAGTTGCCGCCCAGCGGTGCCTTGCGGGGATCCGGGACCCACTTTTCGATGTATTCCATGACGGCGGCTTCCGCCTCTGCCATGGTCTTGCCGTGTGGCAGTTCGTTCAAAAGCCCGGACCTCGTGTGCATGTCGCGGACGAAGTCATTCATCTGCGCCAGTGCGGCGTCGTCCGGCTTGATCACCACGTCCACGCCCTCGCCCAGGATGTTCAGTTCCGAGTCCGTCACCAGGGCCGCCACCTCGATCAGGGCGTCGTTCTTGATGTCCAGGCCGGTCATTTCGCAGTCAATCCAGACGATGCGTTCATTAGATATAGGCACTTGACAAGCCTACCGTTTAGCTCTGTCCGAGCCGTCCGATGCTAGGATTTCGGAAACGCGGCGGTGAATTTTCCGTCGTTGTACTATGCCCCGGCCAGCCCTCTGAGGCGCCGGGTGGAAGCGCGCAATGCAAGAGATTGGACAATCCTGAGATGACGGCGCCTGTGCCTGCAGCGGGGGAGAAGGCCGCCACGACCCTGAAGCGGCCAGAGCCCGAGGTCGACAATGCATGGTCTCCGCTGATTGCCGGCTTCATCGGTTCGGTCTTCATGATGATCGGTTCACTCGGGGTCGGCTGGCTGGCGCCTGTCTCTGAGCTGCGGCGGATGCCGCTGTTTATCTGGATGCGGACAGAGGCAGTAGGTGTGGCGCTGTCCATCATCCTCCTGGCCGTCGGCGGCATGCTCCTGGTCCGTGCCTGGCTCCGGCTGGGCCAACGTGTCCGGGTCTGGGGTCTCCAGGCGCGCAAAGCCACCCTGCAGGCGGTTGTGGTGTGGGGCCTGCCAATGATGTTCACTGTCCCGCTGTTCAGCCGCGACGTGTACGCCTACATCGGCCAGGGCAGGCTGATGGTGGAAGGCTTCAACCCCTACGAGAACGGCATTTCCGCGCTGTCCAACTATTTCCAGCTGGGTGCCGACAAGATGTGGACCGAGGCCCCGGTGCCGTACGGCCAACTGTTCCTCTGGATAGAGCAGTTGGTGGTCTGGTCCACCAACGTCCACCCGGAGGCCAGCGTTATGCTGTTCCGGCTGGCCGCGCTGGTGGGCATCGTGCTTTGTATCATCTACGTGCCGAAGCTGGCGGAACTCCACGGCGTCAACCCGCACCGGGCCCTGTGGCTCACGGCGGCCAACCCACTGTTTCTTACCAACTTCATCGCCAGCGTGCACAATGACGCCCTGATGATCGGGCTGGCACTGGCCGGACTGTATTACTGCGCCACGCGGCGGGTGGTGCTGGGCATTTTCCTGGTCACGTTGTCGATTTCTGTCAAGCCGATCACTATCGTCTTCCTGCCGTTCATTGGCCTGCTTTGGGCCGGCAAGGACGCCGGCTGGCCACGGAAGTTCCTGTACTGGGGACTCACAGCGGGCCTAAGCCTTGGCATCCTTTTTGCCATGAGCCGGGTTAACGGCTTCGGCTTCGGCTGGATCAACGGCCTGTCGGCTCCCGGCAGCATCTGGATCTGGTACGCACCGATCGGGCTGATGGGCCTGGTTGTGGCCTCCATCGCCAACGCGTTCAGCCTCGATGGCTGGGGGCTCGCCAAGTGGGTGTACGACGCCGGGAAGCTGCTGGCCGTGGGCATCGTCGCCTGGCAGATCTTCAAGGGTGACCATGACCGGCTCATGCGGCGGCTGACGCTGGCATTCGCCGCCATCGTCCTGCTGGCCCCCATGATCCAGTCCTGGTACGTGGTCTGGCTCATCCCGCTGTTCGCTGTTACCGGCATCCGGGACGACTGGCAGGTCAAGGCCCTCTACTTCATCGTGTCCTTCTTTATGGTCTACGCCATCTCTGACCAGCTGGAGGTCTTCCCGTACCTGCAGACGGAGGACCTCGGCCTTGCGCTTGCCCTGGCGCGGAACGGAGCCGCGATAATCGCGCTGATGTTCGCCCTGTACCTGATCTTCCTGGACCCGCGCACCAAGCATCTGTTCAGCAAGTCGGACCAGCCCGTCACCTCACGGCCCGTCATCTAGGGAAGATTCCGCAGCGCCTCCCGGCGGGACAGCGGGCTGAGGCGTTCGCCCTTTTCCGCGACGAAGGTCCTCACCCACTCCGGATCTGTCTTGCCAAACTCCCGCAGCGCCCAGCCGATGGCCTTCCGGATGAAAAATTCGGGGTCCCCAAGGTTGGCTTCAATCACGTCGCGAAGCAGCCTGCGGTCCGTATGTGCCTTGGCCTTCAGCTGGGCGGTGATGGACGCCCGCCGGATCCAGAAATCAGCGTCCGCGCTCCACCGGGACACAATATCGGACATGTCCGGACGGTGCGCCTGGAGCAGGGCGCAGATCCGGGGCGCCACACCGTCAACGAAGTCCCACCAGGCGCCCGTCCGGATGATTTCCTCATACACCGGCAGCATTGCCAGGTCTGTGGCCACCACCTTCAGGCCGGTGAGGTCGATGGCCGCGTAGCGTTCTTCCCGCACGGTGGCTTCGCGCCAGAGCTCCAGCACCGTGGCCCTCAACTGGTCGGCGGACTCGAAGGGATGGGCGGCGGCCGCGGCCAGTGCCAGCCGCCGGACCTCGGGGACCCTGACGCCCAGGGACGGGATCGTGGATTTCATGTAGGCCTGCGCGCCCGCCCCGCGTCCGGCGTCGGCCTGTTCTTCCAGCGCCGCACGGATTGTTGCGAGCACCTCATGGTTCACCATGCTGCAACTCTAGCCAGCCGGACGCGGTGGGCCCCGCCTATGCGGCCTGGGCGCGGGAGCCACCGGCCAGCGGCTCCCGTAACAGGACGCGCCACCCACCCCGCATGCTGTACGCTGGTTAGCGCTAACAGCCAGCTGGAACGCGGAGGATCCACCATGTCGGGCACGGAACACATCATCGCATTCGGGCCGTACTCGGCCATCATCACGGCCCGCGGCGGGGCGCTGCGTGAACTTCAGTACCAGGGGCGCCACCTGGTGGTCACCTTTGGGCCGGAAGGCAAAATTCCGGACTACCGCGGCGTTATTTGCGCCCCCTGGCCCAACCGCCTCGCGGACGGCATGTACACCTACGCCGGCGGCGCCTTCCGGGCGGACATCAACGAGCCCGAGCGCGGTACGGCCCTCCACGGCCTGCTCACCGGCGTTGACTGGGAGCTGGTTGAACATTCCGCTGATTCCGTGACGCTGGCCGGCGGCGTGGAGGCCAGCGCGGCCTATCCGTCCGGCCTCAACGTTGCCGTCACCTACCGGCTCTCTGCCGACGGACTCTCCGCCGCCGTGCGGGCGCGGAACACCGGCTCCAAGACCGCGCCCTACGGCGTGTGTCCCCACCCCTACCTCGTCGCCGGACCGTCGCCCCTGGACGAGTGGACCCTGGAGCTTCCCGCCCGGGAGTTCCTGGCAGTATCTGCCGACCGGCTGCTGCCTGAGGGTACCTACCCGGTGGACGGCCACGAATTCGATTTCCGTGCGCCCCGCCGTCTGGGCGCCATACAGATCGACCACGCCTTCACCGCAATATCCCGTGGGGACGGCGACCTCGCTGCCGTCCGGGTCCTGGATCCGTCGGGGACCGGCGTTGAGCTGGAATGGGACGGGAGCTGGCCATGGGTGCAGGTCCACACCGCGGACAAACCAGCCGGCAAGGACCGGCTGGGCCTTGCCGTGGAACCCATGACCTGTCCGCCGGATGCGTTCAATTCAGGGACCGACCTTGTGCACCTTGCGCCCGGGGAGTCGCACCAGGCCAGTTGGACCATCAGGGCGCTGGGCTAGCCGCGCCTCGCCACCGCGTCCGCACCATTGACGCGGGCATGGTCGACGGCGGCACGCAGCAGCGCTTCCGCCACGCCGCTCCGGGCTGGCCTGCGGGCAGCGAAATGATTTACGGGGCAAGCGCATTCCCGCTACGCTGGATTGGGATCCCCGCCGGCCCAACGCCGTTTCGGGCCGCAGCAACGGAAAGAGTGCCGATGACTTTTGGACAGCAGACGGAACTGGCGGACTGGAACCGGTCAGCGCTCACTCCGGGCCTCTGCTCCGTAACGCTGCGGCACAGCACCATTGCGGAGGTTGCCGGGATCGCGGCGGAGGCTGGCCTGGCGGGACTCGAGTGGGGAACGGACGTGCACGTCCGCGATGATGCCTCAGCGGACGAGGCACGCGAGGCCACCCTGGCAGCAGGCCTGGAGGTCCTTTCCCTGGGCTCCTACTACCGCGCCGGCAGTTTCGCCGGCTTCGATGCCGTGGCCCACCTTGCCGCACGCCTGGATGCGCCGAGAATCCGGGTCTGGGCGGGTGAACGCGGCTCGGCCGGATCCGACAGTGAGCTGTGGGCGGCCGTGGTCCGGGACACCCGGCGGATCGCGGCGGTCGCCGGCCACCACGGACTGGAGATTGCGTTCGAATACCACGGCGGCACCCTCACGGACACGCCGGACTCTACCCTCCGGTTGCTCCAGGATGTAGACCGGGACAACGTAGGCACCTACTGGCAGCCCGCCGTCGGACTGTCCGACCAGGCCGCGCTGGCGAGCCTGCGCCAAGTGATTCCGTTTGTTACCGGCGTCCATTGCTTTTCCTGGTGGCCGGAGCAGGAGCGGCTGCCGCTCAGCGGACGCAAGCAGCTCTGGCAGTCCGCGGCCGACGTCCTGCGTGAGGCGGGCAGGCCGTTCGACATGATGCTCGAGTTCGTCGCGGACGACTTTCCGGAGAATGTCAGCCATGATGCGGACTTCCTGAATCACATCGCGCTGGGCGAGGACTGAGTCCATCCCATCCGCGTGAGCCACGCCGCGCACAGCGAGGTCCACTGGGCCGGTCCCGGATCCTCGGGAGCCAGTCCCAGGCCATGGTGCCCATGCGGGAACACATGGAGTTCGGCCGGCACGCCGGCGCGGACCAGTGACCCGGTGTAGGCGAGGCTGTGATGGACCGGCACCGCGGCGTCGTCGGCGGTGTGCCACACAAAAGCCGGGGGAGTGGTGGCCGTGACGTGGAGCTCTGCGGAAACCTCGCGGAGCAGGTCTTCCGACGGCGATGCCCCGAGCAGGTTGTCCACGCATCCCTGGTGGACCTCGTCCGTGTAGGACACCACGGGGTAGCACAACACGGTGAGGTCCGGGACAGCGCCGGGTCGATCGAGGGCGGCATTTCCGGTGGCCACCGCCGTTGACAGCGTGGCTGCCAGGTGGCCGCCGGCCGAAAAGCCAAGGACCCCTACGCGGGTGCTGTCCACCGCAAGGCCGTTGTTGGCACCGCGGATCTGCAGCAGAGCCGATTTGGCGTCTTCCAGCGGTGCCGGGTGCCGGTGCGGTGCCACCCGGTACCTGAGCACATAGGCGTGGATCCCCAATGAGGCGAGCCATTCGGCCACCGGCTCAGCCTCATGGTCAGCCTGGCGGCCGTAGCCCCCGCCCGGAAGGACCAGAACGGCAGGGCGCGGCCCGTCGGCGTGGGCCGGGACTGCTGTCAGGTCGAGGGACGGCACCATCAGGATGCCGTCCCGGTGCTGCGGCGCAGCGTCACCCGTCCGGTCACCGGTGCCGGTGCCGTGGCGGCGCCGGCACCGGCGGAGCCGGCGGCGCTGCGTGTGGCTATCCTGCCGATGTCCTCGAGGGGAAGGTGGACGGTGGACAGTGCCGGGCGGAAATCGCGCAGCGTCTCGATGTCGTCAAAGCCTGCGATGGTGGCGTCCCGGGGGATGCGGAGCCCCTCACTCCGGAGGGCGGCAGCGGCGCCGATGGCCATGACGTCGTTGACCGCGAAGATACACAGTCCCTTGGGGCTGCCCGCATTCCCGCTGGCCTCGTCGCCGCCGGCTTCCGGGCGGGAGGCCTTGATGCGGGCCGCCAACGTGAGCCCGGCCTCGTACCCGCCGGCCCGGTTGAAGGAACTGCGCAGGATTTCGGCCGGAGGCCTTCCCGCATTGGCCAGGCCGCGCTGGAACCCGCGGATCCGGTCATCGGAGGTGAAAAGTCCTTCCGGCCCGCCAATGATCACGAAGTCGTCCACCGGCCGGGAGGCGGCAAGTTCGGAGGCAAGGCTGGCCGCGAGCTCCTCGTTGGGTACTTCCACCACGTGGTAACCGTCCGTCACGGCTGCCCCAACCACAGGATGGCCCACCACAGCCACCTGGCCGCCGTTGCGGCAGTACCTGTCCAGTTCCGCGGCCAGGTCGGCGTTGCCGTCAGCATCCTGGGCGCGGGCGGAACGGGAGCCGGCGATCACGATCGAGTCGGCCCTGCGCGCAGCGAAGGCGGCCACGGCTTCCTTTTCGTCCCCGGGAGCACCGGCGGTGGTGGCGAGCAGGACCATGCGGCCCTGTTCCCGGGCGGCTTCCTGGACGCCCCGGGCGATCGCGGCAAAGTAGGGATCGGCGATGTCATGAACGATCAGTCCGATCAGGCCTGAGCTTGACTTGGCCAGTCCTTGGGCCTGGGCATTGGGAATGTACCCCAGGGAGTCGGCGGCCTGCCGCACGCGGTCGGCGATGTCCTGTCCCGGTTTCCGGGCGGATCCGTTGAGGACGCGGGAGGCCGTGGCTGGCGACACGCCGGCCAGCCGGGCCACCTCGGTGAGGGTACTTGCAGCCACGGGATCTCCTTTTCATGCGGAACTTCATGCGGTACTTCGTGCGGAACTCAGCCGCCAACGGCGGTGACCACATTATGGCAGTTTTAGGGACTTGCCGGAAAGCGCTTGCCAATTGGGAGCCGGGAGGTGCAGAATGGATCCAGCGGGAATGCGCTTTCCCGAATCAGCTTGAGTAACACTGCTCACTCACCGTGGAGGACACATGGGCTTCGAAACAAAGACGATCCGTATCGCCATGAACGGCATCACCGGACGGATGGGCTACCGCCAGCACCTGCTGCGTTCCATCCTCCCCATCCGTGACGCCGGAGGCTTCACGCTGGAGGACGGCACCAAAGTCCAGATCGAGCCGATCCTGGTGGGCCGCAACGAAGCCAAGATCCGCGAACTGGCAGAACTGCACAAGGTGGCGGAGTGGACCACGGACCTCGAATCCGTCATCAACGACCCCACCGTGGACGTCATCTTCGACGCCTCGATGACCAGCCTCCGTGCCGCCACCCTGAAGAAGGCCATGCTGGCCGGCAAGCACATTTTCACCGAAAAGCCCACGGCTGAAACCCTTGAGGAGGCCATCGAGCTGGCCCGCATCGGCAAGGAAGCCGGCGTCACCGCCGGTGTTGTGCACGACAAGCTGTACCTGCCCGGCCTGGTCAAGCTGCGCCGCCTCGTGGACGAAGGCTTCTTCGGCCGCATCCTGTCCATCCGCGGTGAATTCGGTTACTGGGTCTTCGAAGGCGACATCCAGGCAGCGCAGCGCCCCTCCTGGAACTACCGCAAGGAAGACGGCGGCGGAATGACCACGGACATGTTCTGCCACTGGAACTATGTCCTCGAGGGCATCATCGGCAAGGTCAAGAGCGTCAACGCCAAGACCGCCACCCACATCCCGGCCCGCTGGGACGAGGCGGGCAAGGAATACAAGGCCACCGCCGACGACGCCTCCTACGGCATCTTCGAACTCGAGACCCCGGCCGGCGAGCCGGTCATCGGGCAGATCAACTCCTCCTGGGCCGTCCGCGTCTACCGTGATGAACTGGTCGAGTTCCAGATCGACGGCACGCACGGCTCCGCAGTTGCCGGCCTGAACAAGTGTGTCGCCCAGCAGCGCGCCCACACGCCCAAGCCCGTCTGGAACCCGGACCTGCCCGTCACGGAATCCTTCCGCAGCCAGTGGCAGGAAGTTCCCGCCAATGCCGACCTGGACAACGGATTCAAGCTGCAGTGGGAAGAATTCCTCCGCGACGTCGTCGCCGGCCGCGAACACCGCTTCGGCCTGCTCTCCGCCGCCCGCGGCGTCCAGCTCGCCGAGCTGGGCCTGCAGTCCAACGACGAACGCCGCACCCTCGACATCCCGGAGATCACGCTCTGATGACTTCCCTGATCCTTCCCTCCAGCGACGGCGGCACCCGGGAGTACCGCCTCCAGGGCGGTGCGTCCTGGGCCCGCCCCACGGCCCCGCTCACGGCCCGCCGCGCCTATGCCGCAGCGCACGTGATTCCCGAGGTCCTGGCGGACAACACGCCGGGCGCCCCGGCACGCCTCGACTGGGACGCCACCATGGCATACCGGCACGAACTCTGGTCCTACGGCCTGGGCGTTGCCGATGCCATGGACACCGCCCAGCGCGGCATGGGACTTGACTGGGCCGCAACCCAGCAGCTCATCAAGCGCACCGGTGTGGAGGCTGCCTCGGTGGTCTCCTCCGGCAACGCCGCGACGGCCGGCAAGACCGTACGGGACCTCGTCTCCTGCGGCGCCGGCACCGACCAGCTGGACATGGCAACCCTGCCCACGGGCGAAGCCGGACTCACCGCCGTCCTGGACGCCTACCGCGAGCAGATCGCCGTCGTGTCCGAAGCCGGACCCAAGGTCATCCTGATGGCCTCCCGGGCCCTGGCCCGGGTGGCCACCGGCCCGGAAGACTACCTGAAGGTGTACTCCACGCTGCTTCAGGAAGTGGACCAGCCTGTCATCCTGCACTGGCTCGGGACCATGTTCGATCCCGCACTGGCCGGATACTGGGGTTCGGATGACGTCGCCGAGGCCACCGAGACGTTCCTCTCCCTCATCCGCGACAACGCGGACAAGGTGGACGGCGTCAAGGTGTCCCTGCTTGACGCCAGCCACGAAGTGGCCCTCCGGGCAGTCCTGCCCGAAGCCGTCCGCCTCTACACCGGCGACGACTTCAACTACCCGGAGCTGATCGACGGCGACGGCACACACCACTCGGACGCCCTGCTGGGCATCTTTGCTGCCATCTACCCGGCGGCTTCGGTTGCGCTGCAGCAGTACGACGCCGGCAACGCTGCCGAAGCGCGGGCCATCCTCGATTCCACCCGCGAATTGGGCAAGCACATTTTCAGCGCCCCCACGTTCTACTACAAGACCGGCATCGCCTTCATGTCCTGGCTTAACGGCAAGCAGCCCGGCTTCCAGATGGTGGGCGGCCTGCACTCGGGCCGTTCGGTGGTGCACCTGGCCAAAACCTTCGAACTGGCTGACCAGGCGGGACTGCTGAAGGACCCGGCGCTGGCCGCGTTCCGGATGTCCGACTACCTGCGCATCAACGGAGTGGGAGTATGACATTGGATTCAGGAACGTCCCCTTTCTCCCGCCTTTCGATCAACAGCGCCACCACCAAGAAGTGGACCCTCGCGCAGGTCGTCGACGGATGCGTCAACGCCGGCATCCCGTCGATCGGTCCATGGCGGGACCGCGTTGAGGAGGCAGGGCTGGACAAGGCCGCCAAGCTGATCAAGGACGCGGGCCTGCGGGTCTCCTCGCTCTGCCGGGGCGGGTTCCTGACGGCGGCCGACGCCGAGGGCCAGGCCGCCGCACTCGCGGACAACCGCGCGGCGATCCTCGAAGCCGTTGCGCTGGACACCAGGGAACTTTTCCTCGTGGTCGGCGGACTCGCACCGGGAGAGAAGGACGTGGTGGCGGCGCGCCAGCGGGTGGCAGACCGCCTCGCTGATCTTGTCCCGTTCGCCTCGGAGAACGGCGTCCGGCTGGTGCTTGAACCCCTGCACCCCATGTACGCTGCGGACCGTGCCCTGATCTCCACCCTGGGACAGGCCCTGGACCTCGCGGCCCCGTTCGACACGAAGGATGTTGGCGTCGCCGTCGACACCTTCCATGTCTGGTGGGATCCGGAGCTGAAGGCACAGATCGAACGCGCCGGCCGGGAAGACCGGATTGCCTCCTACCAGGTGTGCGACTTCAACATGCCCATCGCCGCCGATCCGCTGTTGTCGCGCGGATACATGGGCGACGGCGTCATTGACTTCGCCACCATCGGCACCTGGGTCAGGGATGCCGGGTACACCGGCGACATCGAGGTCGAAATCTTCAATCAGGAGATCTGGGACACGGACGGCAATGTCGTCCTTTCCACGGTCAAGGAGCGCTACGCGGAGCTGGTCCTCCCGTACGCGTAACCTGATGCAGACCGCGGGCTCCTGCTACCGTCACGGCAGGAGCCTGCGCCCCACCAGCAAAAGGACCTGCACCGCCTTGGCGGTGCAGGTCCTTTTGCGTTGCTGCCCCGCCCCAGGGCCCGGTCCGGCGCCGGACTCAGGCGAGGTAGGCGGCGGCGTGCCTGCGGTACCTGGCCAGCACGCCGCCGTCGGACGGTTCTGCCGGCAGTTCCACACCGCTGAGGGTCCACTCCGGGAACGATCCGGCCAACACGGCGGCGGCCTGGCGGGCGGCGCCGTCGGCCACGTACTCGCCGGGCGTCGGCACAAAGGCAGGAAGGCCCAGCAGCTGGCTGGCTGCCAGCTGCACGGCCGGCGACTGTGCCCCGCCACCCACCAGGATGACGCGCCGGGCCTCCACGCCCTGCGCCTGAAGGGCTGCCAGGCCGTCGGCGAGGGAACAGACCACGCCTTCGACGGCGGCGCGCGCTAGGTTTTCGGGCGTGTAATTCGTCCTGGTGATGCCGTGCAGCGATCCCGCCGCGTCCGGAAGGTTGGGTGTCCGTTCCCCGTCGAAGTACGGAATGAGAGTCAAGCCGGCGGCTCCTGCAGGGGCCGCCAGCGCAAGCTCGTTGAATTCTTCCAGGCTGACATCCAGCAGCGCGGCCGTCGCATCGAACACCCGCGTCGCGTTGAGCGTGCAGGCAAGCGGCAGGTAATTGCCCGTGGCGTCTGCGAATCCCGCGACAAGCCCCGACTCATCGGCCGCCGGAGTGGATGACACCGCAAACACGGTTCCGGACGTGCCCAGCGAGAGGACCACATCGCCCACGCCGGCGCCGACGCCCAGGGCGGCGGCGGCGTTGTCCCCGGCGCCCGGTCCGATGAGCGACCCTTCCGGGGTTTTGCCGGCGATGTCCAGCGGGCCGACCACGGCGGGAAGCCGGGGGACGTGGCCAAGGGACTTTTCAAGGGCGTCAGGAAGGTATTCGGCCGCGGCCGCGGAGTAGTAGCCGGTACCGGAGGCGTCGGAGCGGTCGGTACGGAGTGCCGCCAGGCCTGCCTCGCCGCTTCCGGGGCCGAAGCCTGCCAGCCGCCAGGAGAGCCAGTCGTGGGGGAGGCAGACGGCTGCGACGCGGGCTGCGTTGTCGGGTTCGTTTCCGGCAAGCCAGCGCAGCTTGGTGATGGTGAGCGAGGCAACAGGGACTGTTCCCGTGGCGCGGGACCAGTAGCGGGCACCTGAGTCGGAGTCGCCATCGCCGGCTTCCCGGATCAGGTCCAGGGCGGCGGGAGCACTCCTGGTGTCGTTCCACAGCAGGGCCGGCCGGATGACGTCTCCGGTCCCGTCGAGGCAGACCATGCCGTGCTGCTGGCCGCCCACGGAGACGGCGCTGACATCAGCGAGTCCGCCTGCCTGCGTGATGGCGGCCTGCAGGGCGTTCCACCAGTGTTCGGGGTGGACTTCGGTTCCGTCGGGGTGGCTGGCGCGACCCTGGCGCACCAGCGCGCCGGTGTCCGCGTCGCGGATCACCACCTTGCAGGACTGGGTGGAGCTGTCGATTCCGGCAACGAGGGCCATGTGGTTCCTTCTCATGCGCCGGTGCCGCCGGATCGTGGATCCGGCGGCCCCGTGGTGCTGGTGGTTGGTTGCCTGCGCCTAGCGTGCGTTGAGCAGGTGCTCGATGGCCAGCTGGTTGAGCCGCACGAAGGCGAAGGAGCGCTCGGCGGCGGCATCGGCGTCGAACTCCGCGAAAGCCGACGCGTCAGCCAGCAGATCCGCGGCGGTCTCACCAGCGGCGAGCGTGGGTTCGCCGAGTTCGAACACGCCTGAGGTTTTCAGGGCTTCCTGCACCTCGGGGTCGGCGCGGAAGGCGAGCGCGCGTTCCTTGAGCAGGAGGTACATGGACATGTTGGACTTTGCGGATTCCCAGACACCGTCGTAGCCGTCGGTGCGGGAGGGCTTGTAGTCGAAGTGGCGCGGTCCGTCGTACTTTGGTCCGCCGTTGGGGAAGCCGTTTTCGAGCAGGTCAACGGTGAAGAAGGCGCTGGTCAGGTCGCCGTGGCCGAAGACGAGGTCCTGGTCATATTTGATGCCGCGCTGGCCGTTGAGGTCGATGTGGAAGAGCTTGCCTGCCCAGAGGGCCTGCGCGATGCCGTGAGTGAAGTTCAGGCCGGCCATCTGCTCGTGGCCGGTTTCGGGGTTGAGGCCCACGATGTCGCCGTGTTCGAGCTGGGCGATGAAAGCCAGCCCGTGGCCGACGGTGGGCAGGAAGATGTCGCCGCGGGGTTCGTTGGGCTTGGGTTCGAGGGCGATCCGCAGGCCGTAGCCCTTGTCCTTGATGTAGGCGGCGGCGGTGTCGACGCCCTCTTTCATGCGGTCCAGTGCGGCGGAAAGGTCCTTGGAACCGTCGTATTCGCTGCCCTCGCGGCCGCCCCACATCACGAACGTTTCGGCGCCCAGTTCCGCGGCGAGGTCGATGTTCTGCAGGACCTTGCTGAGGGCGAAGCGGCGGACGGAGCGGTCGTTGGAGGTGAAACCGCCGTCCTTGAAGACCGGGTGGCTGAACAGGTTGGTTGTCACCATGGGGGTCTTGAGGCCGGTCTCGGCCAGTGCTGCCCTGAAGTTCTTCAGGATCAGGTCACGCTCGGAGGCGGTGGCGTCGAACGGGACCAGGTCGTTGTCGTGGAAGGTAATGCCGTACGCGCCCAGTTCGCTGAGCTTGTGGACTGCCTCTACGGGGTCCAGCGGCTTCCTGGTGGCGACGCCGAAGGGGTCCGCTCCGGTCCAGCCGACGGTCCAGAGTCCAAAAGTGAACTTGTCAGCGGGTGAGGGCGTAAGAGTCATGATGCGTCCTTGCATTTGTAGGGGGAAACGGTGGAACCCCGAGAGTTAGTTTATCGCTTGAACTATATAAGCGGCAATGAGCTATGGTCAATAGGAAGAGGCTGCCCGGTGGGCGCGAGGTTCGAAAAGGAGGGCCACATGGCCAGTGCATCGCCGCTTGCCGGTACCCCCGAGGCCGGGACGCCTGGCAGCATGGGTGACGTCCGCCGCGGCAACCTGGCCCTGGTTCTTGGCCGCATTGCGCAGTCCGGGTCAGGCGCGCATCTGACCCGCGCGCAGGTCGCTGCCGCCACCGGTCTCACCAAAGCCTCCGTCTCGAGCCTGGTGCTGGATCTCCTGGACGCCGGCCTGGTCAGGGAAATCGGGTTGAACCCCCAGCGGGAGCGCGGGCGCCCCGGCGTCGGGCTGGAGCTGAATCCTGCCCGCGGCGTAATGGGCATGGAGATCAATGTGGACTACATCTCCGCCGGGGTTACTGACCTGGCGGGTAACCTGCTGCTGCAGGAAACCCGGGAACAGGACAACCGCGCTACCCCGCCCGGATCAGCGGCGGCGGCACTCGCCACCCTCGCCTCCGGGCTCAGGAGGGCGGCCGACGCCCAGGGAATCAGGGTGCTGGGCGGGGGACTGGCGGTCCCGGGGCTCGTCGACGACAACAACGGAACGATTCTCACGGCTCCCAATCTCGGCTGGCGCAACGAGACCCTGGATCTGCGTGCCCTCCTGCCGGATGTGCCGCTGGGAATCACCCTGTTCAACGAAGCCAACGCGGCGGCGCTGGCGGAGCTTCGGTACCACCCCGCAATCGGCGGCGACTTCCTGTTTGTCTCCGGCGAGGTGGGAGTGGGTGGCGGGCTGGTCATCGGCTCCGAACTGTTTACCGGCCCCGGAGGGCACGCCGGCGAGCTGGGCCACGTTGTCGTCGAGCCGGAGGGGGCGGCATGCTCCTGCGGCGGCAGGGGCTGCCTGGAGACCGTGGCAGGCCAGGATGCGATCTTCGCCGCCGCGGGCATCGCCGCCCACACCGGCTCCAGGTCCGCGAGCCTGGCTCAGCTGCTGTCGGCGCTCGCGGACGGGGAGGCGGACTCGCTTGCCGCTGTTGCGCGCGCCGGTCACTCCCTGGGTGTGGCCGTCGCATCCACCGTCCGGCTGCTGAATATCCCGTCGGTGGTCCTGGGCGGCCATTTCGCGGTCCTGGGGGAGTGGGTCATACCCGCGCTGTCAGAAAGCCTGGCCCGCTACGCGCCAGGGAAAGTCCTGGCCGGGAATATCAGCCTGTCCGCCGTGGGCCAGGCGGGAGCGCTGCTGGGTGCAGCCGGCAGCGTTGTCCGTTCGCTGGTGGAAAGCCCGCACCGGCTCCGGGACCAGACGCCCTGAGCTCTGAGGCCGGGTTGGGCAAATCTTGAGCCAACACCCCGGCCCGTTCTGGGCGAATGCTGAGCTTCGGTGCGTAGCTTCGGTGCATCACCGCAAGCAAAGGGGTCACCACATGGGCATCATCGAATACTTCTCCGGCCTGGCCGTCATCCTGGGATCCCTGGTCGCCGTCCTCGGCGTCTGCGCGGGAATCCTCCGGCACAGGACGCGGCACTAAGCGCCTGGCTGGTCCACGGCACAAGGCGCCGGTATCGCAGCAGTGAGGCTCCGGCCTGCGTCTGCCGCAGGCCGAAGCCTCAAATCGTTGCTGGTGCCCCAGGAGGGAATCGAACCCCCGACCGGCGGATTAGAAGGCCGCTGCTCTATCCCCTGAGCTACTGGGGCACGTGGTATCCGGAACCTGATTCCGGATGCCTCAAAAAAGTTTACATGGCCCCGGGTGCCGCCGCGGTCATGCCGGCTCATGTCCTCCACAGCGCTGTCGCCGGCCGCGTTATGCACATACGGAACCCGACACCTCGCGGGAGCGCAGTGTCCGCGCGAAGCTGGTTTTGCCCCGGTAGGGGCACCACCTTCGAGACAGGACACCACCATGAGCGACATCATTACCATCCGGGGCTTTGTGGCGACGGACGTCACCACGTCCACCACGACCACCGGCGTTGGGACGGCCTCGTTCCGGCTCGGTTCGCCCTCCCGTCATTTCGACAAAACCTCTGGCACCTGGGTCGAGGATCACGTGAACTGGTTCACGGTCCAGGGCTACCGCCAGCTGGCCGGGAACATGGGCTGCAGCATCAAGAAGGGCCAGCGTGTCATCGTGGTCGGCCGGCTGAAGCTGGCAAGCTGGGAGCGGGAAGGACGAATCTTCCACAAAGCTGAAATCAACGCCGACGCCGTGGGCCACGATTTGAAGTGGGGCTCCGCAAACTACATCCGGACGCCGAAGAACGAACTGCCGGACTCTGAGGCGGCGGGCGGCCAGCCCGGCAGCGACGGCTATGACGGTCCCGGCGGGAACTCCGGCCCGGACGACTACCCGGAGGAAGACGCCATTCCGGAGGACGTCATCATTGAGGACGCCAACGGCGACTTCCTTTCTGTCGACACCGAAACCGGCGAGCTCGCCGGAGCTTCGACCTGAGGGATCTGTCTGCACACGTCGGTGCCGCCTTTCAT
>DATFAE010000097.1:0-2092 GCA_035254945.1 Arthrobacter sp.
GATGCCGTCTTCGCGCAGGACCCGATCGACGCCGTGATCCACTTCGCCGGTCTCAAAGCAGTGGGCGAATCCGTCCGCGAGCCGCTGAAGTATTACTACAACAACCTCGTAGGCACGCTGAACCTGATCCGCGCCATGGACCGGCACGACGTCCGCTCGCTCGTATTCAGCTCCTCCGCCACGGTGTATGGCGAGCACAACCCCATCCCCTACGTGGAAAAGATGGAGATCGGCGCGAACAACCCCTACGGCCGGACCAAGGAACAGATCGAGGACATCCTGTCTGACCTTGGCGCCGCGGACGACCGCTGGCATATCGCGCTCCTGCGCTACTTCAACCCCGTGGGTGCACACCCCTCCGGCCGGATCGGCGAGGACCCCCAGGGCATCCCCAATAACCTGGTGCCGTTCATCGCCCAGGTCGCCGTGGGCCGCCGCGAGAAACTGATGGTGTTCGGCGGCGACTACGACACTCCGGACGGCACGTGCCTGCGTGACTACATCCACGTCGTGGACCTTGCCGAGGGCCATGTGGCGGCGCTGAACCATGTGGCTGACCGTGCCGGCGTGTTCCGGTGGAACCTCGGCTCCGGGAAGGGATCCTCGGTGCTGGAAGTGCTGCGTTCCTTCGAAAAGGCTGTGGGCCACGAGCTCCCCTATGAGGTCACCGGCCGCCGTGCAGGCGACCTCCCGGCGTTCTGGGCCGATGCCACCTCCGCCCTGGCTGACCTGGGCTGGTCCACCACCAAAACGGTGGACCAGATGTGCGAGGACCACTGGCGCTGGCAGAAGAACAACCCGCTGGGCTACAACTCCTGACGTCCGGCCGCAGGCTTTAACAAACGACGCCGGCCGCGCACCTGGGGTGCGCGGCCGGCGTCGATCGTTAAGAAGCTGTCCCTTAAGACACCTGACTAGCTGTACTGACCTGAGAGGTTGGTGACGCGGCTGGCCGGTGTCTGACCTTTGAGGGCAGTGTGGGCTCGGTGGTGATTGTAGGCATGCAGCCACTCGGGAAAAGTTGCGACACGCTCGGCCTCGGACTGGTAGGGGCGGATATAAGCCCATTCTTCGAGCATGGTGCGGTTGAACCGTTCAACTTTGCCGTTGGTCTGCGGGCGGTAGGGGCGGGTGCGTTTGTGCTTGATGTCCGGGCCCAGGGCGTCGGCGAAGACCCGGGAGCGGTAGCAGTTCCCGTTGTCCGTCAGGACCCGCTGAACCGTGATCCCTTGGGCTTGGAACCAGGTGTTGGCGCGCTGCCAGAACGCTGCTGCGGTTTCCTTTGTCTCGTCGGTGAGGATCTCGGTGTAGGCGAGGCGGGAATAGTCATCGACGGCGTTGTGGAGGTAGTGGTAGCCGGGCTGGCGGTTGGCCCTCGTGCCGGTCTTGTTCTTCCAGCCGGCGGTCCTGCCCAGGACCCGGTGTCCGCCGCCGTCCGGGATACGGCCGAGTTTCTTTATATCCACATGGATCAGATCCCCGGGCTTTTCGTGTTCGTAGCGGCGGATTACCCGCCCGGTGCCGCGATCAAGCCAGACCAGTTTCGCCAGCCGGTAACGGGATAACACCCGGTGCACGGTGGAGGGGTGGATGCCCAGCAGATAGCCGATCCTGGCAGGGCCCCAGCGGCGGTTCACGCGGAGTGCGATGATCCGCCGCTCCGTTCGCGTTGCCGTGCGCCGGGGCGAAGAATGCGGGCGGCTGGACCGGTCCTTCATCCCCTCCGGGCCCTGCTCGCGGTAGCGCTGCGCCCAACGAGCCGCAGTTGGGACAGAGACCTGGAACCGTTCAGCGGCACGGCGCAGACTCCAGCACTGATCAACGACACATTGCGCGAGCTGTAGCCGGCCGCGAGGGGTCAGAAGAGCGTTAGGGTGGGACATGAAGACCTCCGTGCGTGGAATTGGACTCTAGACAAGCCCCACTCCACCCGGAGGTCTTCTTCATGTCACCACACCACGCCGGACGTCATCAACGTCCATGGTCAGTACATCTAGCTGCCCAGCCGGACGTGGTTGGCTTCGTCTGGTTCCACCTGCAGGAGGAAACGGATTGGCGCATCTACAGCAGCGACACGTCGGCGGCGACGTTC
>DATFAE010000098.1:0-19693 GCA_035254945.1 Arthrobacter sp.
GAGGCGGAGCGAACGAATTCGCCCAGTTCCTGCAGTTTTGTCACTGCATCTTTGGAAGTAATACCGAGCTCTTTAGCGAGCTCGTGTACGCGGACCTTGGCCACATTTCTCCTGTCTCGGTCCGCACCGAGCCAGGCACGAACCGTCTACTTCTTACTGCGGGCCCCAGCCGCTGTTGCAGCTGTTGGGCCCATTGCAGAGCGCAACAAAGTTGTCATCGTTGCGCACTCATCGCTGGGAACTCATCGGGTTTCCATCAGTTTTCTGACCCGCTTTCAGGTTGGACGGTTGTTGCTGCAGCTACCGGAGGCAGCCGCAGCGGGCCTGCAGCACCCGTGCCTGCCTTGATCCGGCGTTCGACGTCGGCGGTTCCGGTTGCGCCCTTGAGGGCACGCCCGAATGCTCGCCGTTTGACCGCCAGGGCCAGGCACGATTCGCTGGGGTGCAGCCATGCACCCCGGCCAGCCATCCGGCGTCGTTCATCGACCAGGACAGCGGACGAACCGCTGGCATCAGCCACGAGCCGGAGGAGCTCCGACCGCGGACCCTTCTTCCGGCATCCGATACAGGTACGCTGCGGCTGATTCTCGCTGTGAAGCACTTCTGCCACGGTGAGCATCTTCCTGACGTACTAGCTGCCTGCCCACGCCTGCCCGCCACAACGAACTGCAGGGAGGGCACGCAAGGGCGCACGGATACCGGCCGTTAGGCGCGGTCAATGTCTATTCTAGCCCCTTGGGGCCGTTCTGCTGGAAACCGGGGCGCCGGCCGAACGTATCAACGCTCGGCCGGCGCGCCGGGCCAGGCTCAGTTTTCGCGTGACGCAGCAGCGTCCGAGACGATATCGATGCGCCAACCGGTCAGCTTGGCTGCCAGCCGTGCGTTCTGGCCCTCTTTGCCGATGGCCAGGGAGAGCTGGTAATCCGGAACAACAACGCGGGCCGAGCGGGTGGCTTCGTCGATGATGGTGACGGAATTCACACGCGACGGGGACAGTGCGCTGGCGATAAAGGTCGCCGGATCCTCGCTGAAGTCGACGATGTCGATTTTTTCGTCGTTCAGTTCGGTCATCACGGCCCGGACGCGGGAACCCATTTCGCCGATGCAGGCACCCTTGGCATTGATGCCCGGGGTGTTTGCCTTGACGGCGATCTTGGTGCGGTGGCCGGCCTCGCGGGCCAGGGCCACGATCTCCACGGATCGGTCCGCGATTTCCGGCACTTCCAGTTCGAAGAGCTTCCGGACCAGGCCCGGATGTGAACGGGACAGCGTGACGGACGGACCCTTGGTGCCGCGGTGGACGTCGATGACCAGGGCGCGGAGCCGGTTGCCGTGGGTGTACCTCTCTCCCGGCACCTGTTCCGGCGGCGGCAGCAGCGCTTCGACGGTGCCCAGGTTGACCTGGATCATGTGCGGGTTGTTGCCCTGCTGGATGAGCCCGGCTACGAGTTCGCCCTCGCGGCCCTTGAATTCGCCCAGGACGGCGTCGTCCTCAACGTCGCGGAGGCGCTGGAGGATGATCTGGCGTGCAGTGCTCGCCGCGATGCGGCCGAACCCGGCCGGGGTGTCCTCGAACTCGCCGATGGGGGCGCCGTCGTCGTCGATCTCCACAGCCCAGATGGTCACGTGTCCGCTCTTGCGGTCCAGTTCCGCGCGGGCCTTTTCGAAGGCGCCCGGCGACTTGTGGTAAGCCACCAGGAGCGCCTGCTCGATGGTGGGGATCAGGAGGTCCAGCGGAATTTCACGCTCACGCTCCAGAAGTCTCAGTGCGCTCATGTCAATATCCATCAGGCCTCCTCAGAAGGTCCATTGTGCTCAGGTTCCAGACCGGCCTCGTCGAGGTGGCTGAATTCGATCTCGACTTTTCCGTTGCGGATCCTGTCGAAAGGAAGTTTTACGGGCTCGCCCTGCTTGGGTTTCATGCCCTTCTTGACGGCGATCTCCGGGACGAGGGTCACTCCGGACGCGTCCACCGCTTTGACCCTGCCGGTGACGTTGTCGCCCTGGACGACGTTGACCTTGACCATGCGCCCGCGGGCACGGTGCCAGTGCCGCTCTTCCGTCAGCGGCCGGCCCACGCCGGGCGAGGAAACTTCAAGGTCATAGGGGCGGCCGTCGTCGCCGGGGTCGTTGTCCAGGACGTCGGACAGGACCCTGGAGATGTCGGCGATGACGTCCAGATTAACGCCGCCGGTCTCTTCCTGGGGCAGGTCCACCACCACGTGGACCACCCGGTGCGAACCCGGGATGATGGAGACGTCCTCAAGGTACAGGCGGTTGGCCTGGACCGAGGGTTCCAGCAGGGCCCTTAGCCGGGCAGCTTCCGGATTGTAGGCAGGCGCAGCGTCAGCCCTACCCGTTCCGGTACGGTCTGATGAAGCCGTGGCTTCTGCATTACTCACGATGCCGGCCGCCTCCCGATAGATGATGTTGTGACTACTAGACTAGCGATTTTCCGGGCGCAGTGGTGCACCGAGTTTGCCGTCCGGCGTGACAACATGGTCTGTTGTGAAAGACGACAGCACCGAAATCAGCGCCCGCAGGCGGTATTTCCGGTACGCCGTTTTTTTGCTCACAGTCCTCCTGGTCATGAGCCTGGGCATTGCCCTCATCCCCCAGCAGCCCCCTGCACCTGCGGAAACACCGTTTTCCGAACGTGCCCGGGCCGCGGCACTGGCCGATACCCTGGCGTTGCGGGCCGCCGGGCAACAGTTGGCCGGGGCCGTTACCGGCGACGGAGCGCCCGAAACAGCCGCCGCGATCGGCCCTGTTGTGACGTTGCTGACCATCCAGGCCAGGGCGCTCGTGCTGCCCGGTGACCCCACGGCGTCCGCCGTCGAAACGGAAGCAGGCCGGGAGGCCGCGGCCGGTCCGTCCTCCGCAGCCGAGCTGGCGGCAGCGCTCTCCACCAGCGGGGCCAGGCGCCTCACCGATGCGTTGGGAGCCGACGGTGGCATGGCCCGCCTTCTCGCCGGCGCCGGTGCAGCGCAGTTGCTCGCGGCACGGGATGTCGCGGAGTCCGCAGGCGTTCCGCCGCAGGAACTGCCCGGCTGGCAGGAACCCGCCGGGCCTTCCGCGCCGGCCACACCCGCCACATCCGCCGCCGCGTGCACCAGCGCCGGACCGTCGGGTGAAGCCGGACCGTCGGGTGAAGGCGAAGGTACTGGTGCCGGCCTGGATTCCGCGCTCACTGCTGCCCTGGGCTCCGAGCTTGAGACGGTTTATGGATACCAGGCTGCGCTGACCCGCCTTGACCCTGCCGCAGCGGCCCAGGCGTCCGGCCTGCTGGCGGAGCACCTGGACCTGGCGGATAAGGCCAGGGCCTACGCCGCGGTGCATTGCGCCCCGGTTCCACCGGCGCAGCCGGGATACGTTCTCGACGGTACGTTCCTTGGCGCGCCGGCCGCGGGGCTGGCTCGGCTGGAGTCCGGCACACTTACCGCCTTCGGCGATGTCGTGGCGTTGAGCGCAGGGCCCACGCGCAGCTGGGCCGTCTCAGCCCTTGTGGCTGCTGCGCGCAGGACCCTCCTGTGGGGCGGGGATCCCGGACCCGTTCCGGGCCTGGCCCTGGACGAGTCACAGCTTCCTCCGGTGCCGGAAACGCCGGCAGGCGCGGTGTCCACCCCGTCCCGGGCAGCCTCTTAGGCCCGGGTAGTGGCGGCCAGGTCCAAGTGGTGGTTTGCTGATTTCATGGATTCCCAGGACCCGGCCGGCCTTCCGCCGGACAACAAGGAACTGCAGCGCCACCTTGAAACCGAGCCGCACGACAACGATGTGGCCCATCGCCTGAACTGGCTGCGCGCCGGGGTGCTGGGAGCCAACGACGGCATCGTCTCAGTGGCTGCCATCGTGGTGGGCGTGGCAGGTGCAACGGCGGACGCCGGACCCATCCTGGCTGCCGGCGCCGCCGGCCTGGTGGGCGGAGCCGTGTCCATGGCGCTGGGCGAGTATGTTTCCGTGAGCAGCCAAAGCGACAGCCAGAAGGCGCTGATCGAAAAGGAGCGCCGGGAGCTCGCGGAGGAGCCGGAAGAGGAACTGGCTGAACTTGTAGCCATCTACCAGGGCAAGGGACTCAGCCCCGAAACAGCGCGCCGGGTGGCACTGGAACTGACCGAGCACGACGCGCTGGCGGCGCATCTCTCGGCTGAGCTAAACATCGATGAGGAAGACATCGTCAGCCCCTGGCACGCCGCCTTCGCCTCGGCGGTGGCCTTCACCATCGGGGCGGTCCTGCCGATGCTGTCCATCCTCCTGCCCCCGGCAGGCATCCGGGTTCCGCTGACCTTTGCCACGGTGCTGGTGGCGCTGGCACTGACCGGTGCCTTGGGGGCCTGGATCGGGGGCGGTTCCAGGACGCGCGCGGCGCTCAGGGTGGTGGTGGGCGGCGCGTTGGCCCTCGCGGCGACCTTCACCATTGGCAACCTGCTCGGGGCCAGCGGAGTGGTGTAGCCCGGGGCAACTGCGCCGGAGACTACGCTGGAGCTGATGAGCCAGCCGACACGGATACCGATCCCGCCAGACCTGGCCGCGCGATACAGCCGAAGCAGCGCCGGACGGGCCTGGCTGGCCTCCCTGCCTGCCCTGCTGGCCGGCCGGATGCAGCACTGGGAGCTCACCCTTGCTCTGGCTCCCGGCGCCATGCCGTGGAACGGCCACGGCGGGGTGGTAATCCCGGTCCGCCGCAACGACGGGACACCTGCGGCCCTGAAGGTCGCCTTTCCGCACGATGAAGCGCGGGTGGAGCGGCATGCCCTGGAGCTGTGGGACGGGAACGGTGCTGTCCGGCTGCTGGAGTCCGACGCCGGAACCTGCTCCATGCTGCTGGAGCGGCTGGATGCGGACTGCTCGCTGCAGGGTGTCCCGATGGATGACGCTGTGGCCGTGTGGGGCGGGCTGGTCCGGCAGTTAGGCCTGGTCCCCGACCAGCGGCCCCAATGGCAGGAGTTCGGCCATATCGCCGGGCGGGCCGAACAGTGGAGCGATGACCTCCCAGCTGACTGGGAACAGCAGGGCAGGCCGTTCCCGCGCTGGCTGCTCGAAGCAGCCCTGGAAGTTTGCCAGACCCGTGGCGCTGTGGGGCGCCGCACCGGACGTGACGTGCTGGTCCACACTGATTTCCATTTCCTGAACATCCTCGCCCGTCCCGCAGGGCAGGACGGTCGGGGCTTCGCGGCCATCGACCCGCAGCCCATGATCGGCGAAGCGGAATTCGCGGTGGCGCCGTTGCTCTGGAACAGGATCCGGGATCTTCCGCCCGCCGACCCGCAGGCCGGGCTGCGGGAGCGGTGCCGTGATTTCAGCGAGGCAGCGGGCCTGGACAGCGAGGTGGCCCGGCAGTGGGGGATCGCCCGCGAAGTGGAGAACGCCCTCTCCTACGCGCGCCGCCCGCACCACCAGGGGGACCTGGCACGCTCGCTGTGGGTGGCCAGCACCCTGGCGGGCCGGACCCTGGAAGGATTACCTCCAGCGTATTGCCTGCCGGAACCGGGACAGGCACTCCCCACAGGCTGACCGGGTCAGCCCTTGCCGGCACGCACCGCCGCAAAAGCCGAACTCACGGCGTCAATCGCCGTTCCGACGTCGTCCGTGTCCGTGCTCCAGTTGCTGACGGAGACGCGCAGGACGTCCCTGCCCTGCCACCGCGAACCGGACATCCATACTTTGCCGTCCGCGATGACCTTTGCCGTCACGGCCCGGGTAGTGGCGTCGTCGCCGAACGCGAGCGACACCTGGGTGTAGTGGACATCGTTGAGGACCTCGACGCCGTCCAGTGCAGCCAGCCGGGTCCCGATCTTCGATGCAGCATCGGCGAGTCCGCGGACCTGGGCGGCCACGCCGTCCCTGCCCAGGGAACGGAGCGCCGCCCAGACCGGCACGCCGCGGGCCCGGCGCGAGAGCTCGGGGACTTTTTCGTGCGGGTCAGCCGCACCATCCGCAGCCCGGATCAGGTAGCTGGCCTGCACGCCCATGGCCGAGCGCAGGGCCGCGGCATCCCTGACTACGGCTATGCCGCAGTCGTAGGGAACATTGAGGGTCTTGTGCGCGTCACTGGCCCAGGAGTCCGCCAGGTCCATCCCGGCGGTCAGCGCGGCAAGCTCCGGCACGGCGGCGGCCCAGAGCCCGAACGCCCCGTCCACGTGGACCCAGGCGCCGTGGGCCTTCGCGACGCCGACAGCCTCTCCGAAGGGGTCGAAAGCTCCCGAGTGCAGGTTCCCCGCCTGCAGGCAGACGAGCGCCGGACCGGAGCCTGCGGAGAGCTGCCGGTCCAACTCGTCGGTCCGGATCCTGCCCTGCCGGTCCGACGCCACGGTGGCTGGCCGCCCCAGCCCCAGGTACCGCAGGGCCAAATCAACCGAATCATGGCGTTCCTGGCCCACGAGGCAGCGGATGCGGGGGGCGCCGAACAGCCCGTCACGTTCCAAATCCCACCCGGCGTCGGCGAGCAGGCTCCAGCGGGCGGCGGCCAGACCGGCGAAGTTGGCCATCGTGGCTCCGGTGACAAAGCCGACGTCGGATCCTTCGGGGAGGCCCAGGAGGTCCACAAGCCATCGGCCGGCTGCGTCCTCGATTGCCGCCATGGCCGGCGCGGAAACGCGGAGCACGGCGTTCTGGTCCCAGGCGCTGACCAGCCAGTCGGCCGCCAGCGCGGCGGGCAGCGTCCCGCCGATGACCCAGCCGAAGAAGCGGCCGGAAGGCATGGCCATCAGTCCCGGCTCCGCCTTAAGCGCGAGGTAGTCCACTACTTCGGCGGCGGGCATGCCGGCTTCGGGCAGGGGTCCGCCGAACGCCTCCGCCAGATCGTGGGCGGCCGCGACGGGGCCGACACGCCGGTCCGAAAGGCTCGCCAGCCATTCCCCGGCGTGACGGGCTGCGGCTGAAAGTGCTTCGGAATACTGTCCAGCGCCTGCAGACATAGCAGCATGGTACGCCTCCGCGGCTCCGGCCACGAGGGCCTAAACGGACCCGGCCCATGGCGGAGACCTGGGCCTGTTATCGGGGCTGGGCGAAGTTCTCGGCCCAGACATCGGAGCCGAGTTTGATGATCAGGGCACCCACCACCACCAGGAACACGATCCGGACGAAACGGCTTCCCTGCTTCACCGCGGTGCGGGCGCCCAAATAGCCGCCCGCCATGTTGGCCGCACCCAGCAGCAGCCCAACGCCCCACAGCAGCGAGCCGTGCGGCAGGAAGAACAGCAGTGCTCCGGCGTTGGTGGCCATGTTGACGATCTTTGCCTTGGCGCTGGCCTCCAGGAAGGCGTATCCCATGGCTGAGACGAGGGCGATGATCAGGAACGAGCCGGTGCCCGGGCCGATAAGGCCGTCATAGAAACCGATCACCGCCCCGATCATGCACGCCACCACGTAGTGCGCGTGTCCGTCGTGGCGCAGAACAGTGATGTCCCCGACGCTGGGCTTAAGGGCCGTGAAAAGTGCGACGGCGACCAGCGCCACCACGATGATGGGCTTGAACACGCTCGACGGCAGGCTGGCTGCCAGCACCGCCCCGCCGAAGCTGCCGGCGAGTGCGATCACCGCCATGGGCAGCGCCGTCTTCAGGTCCGGACGGACCCTCCCGTAGTAGGTGACGGCGCTGGTGGTGGTCCCGAAAATCGAGCCCATCTTGTTGGTGGCAAGGGCCTGGACGGGGGTGATGCCAGGCACCAGCAGCAGCGCGGGAAGCTGGATCAGTCCCCCGCCGCCCACCACTGCGTCCACCCAGCCGGCAGCGAATCCAGCCACGACAATCAGGATGAGGGTGGTGAGCTGGATCGACTCGAAACCCGAGATCAACGCTGCGGGTCAGCCGTTGCGGACGGCGGTGACCACATAGTCAACTGCCTTGTCCACTGCGACGTTCTCCGCTTCGCCGCTCCGGCGGTCCTTGATTTCCACGACGCCGTCCACGAGTCCCCGGCCGACGGCCAGGATGGTGGGGACGCCCACCAGTTCGGCGTCCCCGAATTTTACGCCCGGGGAGACCTTGGGCCGGTCGTCGTAAATGACGTCCAGTCCGGCGGCTTCCAGTTCCAGGGCGAGTTTCCCGGCTGCCGCGAAGATTTCCTCGCCCTTGCCCACAGCCACCACGTGGACATCGGCCGGCGCCACGGCGCGGGGCCAGACCAGCCCTCTGTCGTCATGGTTGGACTCGGCCAGGGCGGCGACGGCACGGGTGACGCCCACGCCGTATGAACCCATGGTGACCACCACCTGCTTGCCGTTCTGGTCCAGGACCTTCAGCTCAAGTGCTTCGGCGTACTTGCGGCCAAGCTGGAAGATGTGGCCCATCTCAATGCCGCGGGCAATCTCCAGCGGGCCGGAGCCGTCCGGGGCGGGGTCGCCTTCGCGGACGTCGGTGCATTCGATAACGCCGTCCCAGGTGAAGTCGCGCCCGGCCACGAGGCCGTACACATGCTTGCCGGCCTCGTTGGCACCGGTGATCCAGGCGGTGCCGCTGACAACGCGGGGATCCACGAGGTAGAGCAGCTTGGTGGCGCTTTCGCTGCCCAGCAGGGGTTCGTCCAGGGTCAGGCCGGGGCCCAGGTAGCCCTTGACGATGAGTGGGTGCTTCTTCAGGTCGTCGTCGTTGGCTGCTTCCAGCCCGATCTCCCCTGCGATGGGCAGGAAAGAACCGATGTTGGCTTCGACACGCTTCAGGTCAACGCCGCGGTCACCCGGCAGGCCGATGACCACAAGCTGGCGTTCACCGGTGGGCAGGGTGACGGCGAGGACCACGTTCTTGAGGGTGTCCGCGGCAGTCCAGGCGCCGCCGTCGGCGTCGCTGCGGGGAGCGAGATCGTTGGAGGCGGCCACCAGCGTGTCGATGGTGGGAGTGTTCGGGGTGTCCAGGACTTCCGCTGCCGGGGCGTTGCTGAAGTCGACGTCGGCAGGGACCACAGTGGTGACGGCCTCGACGTTGGCTGCGTACCCGCCCGCGGACCGCACGAAGGTGTCCTCGCCGATCTCGGTGGGGTGGAGGAATTCCTCGCTCTTGGACCCGCCCATGGCGCCGGCGGTGGCCGCGACGGGAATGACCTCCAGTCCCAGCCGTTCGAAGATACGCAGGTAGGCGCCGCGGTGCGCGGCGTAGCTGGCGTCCAGGCCGGCGTCGTCCACGTCGAAGGAGTATGAGTCCTTCATGATGAACTCGCGGCCGCGCAGCAGGCCTGCCCGGGGGCGCGCTTCATCGCGGTACTTGTTCTGGATCTGGTAAAGGCTCAGCGGCAGGTCCTTGTACGAGGAGTACAGGTCCTTGACCAGGAGGGTGAACATTTCCTCGTGCGTGGGGGCCAGCAGGTAGTCAGCACCCTTCCGGTCCTGGAGCCGGAACAGGCCTTCGCCGTACTCGGTCCAGCGGTTGGTGGCCTCGTAGGGTTCGCGCGGCAGCAGGGCCGGGAAATGCACTTCCTGGGCACCGATCGCCGCCATTTCCTCACGGATGACGGCCTCGACCTTCCGCAGGACACTCAGGCCCAGCGGCAGCCAGGTGTAGATGCCGGGCGCCGCGCGCCGGATGTAGCCGGCCCGGACCAGCAGCCGGTGGCTGGCCACTTCGGCGTCGACGGGATCTTCACGCAGGGTGCGCAGGAAAAGCTGGGACAGTCTTGTGACCACGGGCGGTATCCGTTTCTGGGGAATGGCTGCTGGAAAGCAGGCCGGGCAATTCGTCTGGGTACTAATCTACCGGCAAAGCCGTCCATACCCCCGCGGCGCCCGCGGCCGGCATCCCGCCGGCAGGCACTCTTGCCGTGGACGGCGAAGAGCCACGTACAGTGCTGCAAAGCCCCTGGCCCCCCATTCGGGCTGGTCATTGCATCCGTACGTGGCTCTTCTTGCCGATAACGCCGTTGATAACTGGTGAGGACTGGTGAGACCGTCCACCCCACTCCAGCGCAGCTAGATCGAACCTATGTGATCGCCGCCACGATGACAAGGGGTTTCCTCAAATCGAAGTTGTTGACTGCCCCAGATGACGGGCTTAGCTTTAATTCATCACATGGTGAATTCAAAAGACCCTGCACTCGGAGGCAGTCATGTCCCACTCAGCAGCGGCGGCCCCGGACCGGCCCGGGGATGACGTGGCTGTGGCCACCAGGTCCCTGCAGGTGATCCGTGGAAGGATTCCTGTCCTGCGGGGCCTGGACTTTTCCATCCCGGCAGGAAGGATCACGGGGCTGTTAGGCCCGTCAGGCAGCGGGAAGACCACCCTGATGCGGGCCATCGTGGGAGCCCAGCGGCTGAGCTCGGGGTCGGTGACCGTCCTGGGCCTCCCGGCCGGCCATCCGTCACTCCGGCCTCTCGTGGGCTACGTGACCCAGTCCCCCAGCGTCTACCCTGACCTGACCGTGGAAGCCAATGTCCGCTACTTCGGGGCGATGCACCGGAAAGGGCGCGCCGACGCAGCCGAGGCGATTGCCGCCGTCGGGCTTGAACAGCAGGCACGACAAAAGACCGCCGACCTTTCCGGAGGGCAGCTCAGCCGCGTGTCGCTGGCCTGCGCCATGGTTGCGCGGCCCCGAATGCTGGTCCTCGACGAACCTACCGTGGGCCTGGATCCTGTCCTTCGGGCGGACCTTTGGGACCGCTTCAGATCCATGGCCGGGGCAGGGACAACCCTGCTGGTCTCCAGCCATGTGATGGAGGAGGCAAGCCACTGCGATTCCCTGCTGCTGCTGCGCGGAGGGCAGCTCCTGGCCCAGCTGACGCCGTCGGAGCTCAGCAGGCGGGGCCACAGTGCGGACCTTGAGAGGGCGTTCCTGCACATGATCCGGGAAGCGGAAGGCACGGCCACGTCCGACAGCAGCACAACCCCGGAAAGGACGGGACGGCCATGAACCTGTTGATGATGCTGGCTACGGCCCGGAGAGTGCTGGACCAGCTGCGGCACGACCACCGCAGTGTTGCCCTGATCCTGGTGGTCCCGGCCCTCCTGCTGACGGCCGTGTACTTCCTGTTCGAAAATGAGACGATCCCTCCGGGGGTGCCCCGGACGTTCGACCGGGTGGGCCTGATGATGTTGGCCATTTTCCCGTTTGTGGTGATGTTCCTGGTCACGTCAATCACCATGCTGCGGGAACGGACGTCCGGTACGCTGGAGCGGCTCCTGACCACGCCCATCCACAAAGCCGACCTGCTGTTCGGCTACGGCCTGGCTTTTTCCATCATGGCTGCCCTGCAGTCGCTGGTTGCCACGGCCGTTGCCTACTGGGTCTTCGACCTTGACATCAAGGGCAGTCCGGGCCTGGTGGTCATGGTCGCGGTGATCAACGCGGTACTGGGCGTGGCGCTGGGGCTGTTCTGCTCCGCGTTCGCGCGGACCGAATTCCAGGCCGTCCAGTTCATGCCTGTCGTGGTGGTTCCCCAGATCCTGCTGTGCGGACTCTTTGTGGCGCGCGACCGGATGAATGAGGTCCTCGAATCCATCTCGAACGTCCTGCCGCTCACCTTTTCGGTGGATGCCCTGCAGGAGATCGCAGCGAACGCCGAGGCCACGGACCAGTTGTGGTCAGATGCGTCCACCATGCTGGCCATCGCCCTGGGCATGCTGGTGCTGGCATCGCTTACGCTCAGGCGGCAGACTGCATGAGCGGCACACAGGCGGCCCGGCAGCCGGGATCCGGCCGGAGGGGACGGCGCGAGGGGGCGACTGAGTCCCGGGAGCACATCCTCGCCACGGCCCGGCGACTCTTCGCCGAGCATGGGTTCGATGGCACCAGCCTCCGGCAGATCGCACGGGAAGCCAGTGTTGACCCGGCCATGATCCATCACTTTTTCAAAGGCAAGGATGAGCTCTTCGCACTCAGCGTGGCTCTTCCGGCGGATCCGGCCCAGGTGCTGGAAGGCGTGGACCAGCACGACCCTCAGCACCGGGCGGAGGCGATTGTGCGGGCGGTCCTGCGGCTATGGGAGAGCCCGGCCCAGCACGGCCTCGTTGCGTTCATCCGGGGAACCATCGGGTCCAAGGCCAAGACGCTGCTCCTGCGGGAGGTGGTGACCCGGACCATCATCAGCCGCATCATGGCCGGCGTGCCCGGGGCGCCGGAGGAAGTGGCCCTGCGGGGAAACCTGGTGGCCACGCAAATGGTGGGCCTGATGCTGATCCGCTATGTGGTCAGGCTGGAGCCGCTCGCCTCGGCGTCGCCGGAGGACGTGGTGCGGCTAGTGGCTCCGAATGTCCAGCGCTACCTCACGGGACCATTGGATCCCGGCTGAGGCGGAGTGCCTCCCCGCTAGAAAAGGACAGTAGCGAAAGTGCCAACTTCCCGGAATCCGACGCGCTGGTACGCAGCCCTGGCCCGGGTATTGAAGCCGTTGACGTAGAGGCTGGTGATGGGGGCGATCTTCCGCGCGTGTTCCACGACGGCGGCCATGTAGCCGGCGCTGAGGCCCTTGCCACGGTACAGGGGGTTCATCCACACGCCCTGCACCTGGGTGGCTTCCGCCGTCACGGCTCCGAGCTCGGCCTTGAAGACCACGTCACCGGCGCTGTTGAGGTGAACCAGTGAGTGCCCCTGCCGGATCAGGCCTTCCACACGCCGGCTGTAGAATTCGCGGCCGCCCAGGAAGGGTGAATAGCCCACTTCCTCTTCGAACATGGCGGCGCAGGCTGGGAGGATCCGGTCAAAATCGGCCAGCGTGCCTAGGGTGAGCCCGCTGTTCGGTTCCACGGAAGGCGGCCCCGCGAGAGTGAGGAGCGGCTGTTCGGAGCGCACCTCGTGGGCCGTGTGGCCGAGCAATTCGAGCTCGGCGTAAAGGGCCAGCACCGGTTCTGCGGGGCCAAAGGCCGAAGCATACCGGCGCCCTGTCCGGTTGGCTGCCGCGGCAATCAGCCCGGCGAATGCCGGATCCAGCTCTACCGGGACCAGGTTGGCTCCTGTCCAGCAGGCACCCACGAGCATGCCGTCGTCGAACACGCCAAGGACCGACGCACCGCCCGTGGTGGGCGCGGCAGTGCCGGCCGATCGCAGGTGGGCAAGGATGAAGACGTTGGCTACCGGATCCTGCTGGGCCAGGCGCCGCAGTGCCGACGTGTCCGGACCGGCAAGGGTCCGGACGGAAATGCCCGCCGGCGCCGTGCCGTCCTTATGAGACGCTAACCACGGGGCTACCTTTGACAGCATCTTCGCCATCGGCCTCCCCCATCTCTTCGGCGATACGCATGGCCTCTTCGATCAGTGTCTCAACAATCTGGTCCTCGGGGACAGTCTTTATGACTTCACCCTTCACAAAGATCTGGCCCTTGCCGTTGCCTGACGCCACACCGAGGTCCGCTTCGCGGGCTTCCCCGGGGCCGTTGACGACGCACCCCATCACGGCCACCCGCAGCGGGATTTCCATGCCCTCCAGGCCTGCCGTGACCTGTTCGGCCAGGGTATAGACGTCCACCTGGGCGCGGCCGCAGGACGGGCAGGAGACGATCTCGAGTTTGCGGGGGCGCAGGTTGAGGGACTGCAGGATCTGGTTTCCGACCTTGATTTCCTCCACCGGCGGCGCGGACAGGGAAACACGGATGGTGTCCCCGATGCCCCTGGACAGCAGCGCGCCGAAGGCGGTGGCGGACTTGATGGTTCCCTGGAAGGCCGGCCCGGCCTCGGTGACGCCGAGGTGGAGCGGCCAGTCGCCCTTTTCAGCCAGCATCTCGTAGGCAGCCACCATGATCACGGGGTCGTTGTGCTTGACGGAGATTTTGAAGTCGTGGAAGCCGTGCTCCTCAAACAGGGATGCTTCCCAGACTGCGGATTCCACGAGCGCCTCAGGGGTGGCTTTCCCGTATTTCTTCATGATGCCCGGTTCCAGCGAGCCGGCGTTGACGCCGATCCGGATGGACGTGCCGTGGTCCTTGGCAGCCTTCGCGATTTCCTTGACCTGGTCATCGAACTTGCGGATATTGCCCGGATTGACCCGCACCGCCGCGCAGCCTGCCTCTATGGCAGCGAAGACGTACTTGGGCTGGAAGTGGATGTCCGCGATCACCGGGATCTGGGACTTGCGGGCGATGATGGGCAGCGCCTCGGCGTCGTCAGCGGAGGGGCAGGCCACCCGGACGATGTCACAGCCCGAGGCTGTGAGCTCGGCGATCTGCTGCAGCGTCGCGTTGATGTCCGTGGTGGGCGTTGTGGTCATGGACTGCACGCTGATGGGGCTGTCCGAGCCGACCCCCACGGAACCGACCTTGATCTGGCGCGTCTTCCGGCGCGGGGCAAGGACAGGCGGCGGTGCTGACGGCATTCCCAGGCTGACCGAGGTCACGTGGACTCCTTGGGTAGGTGGATCGAAAGAGGAGAGTTGAGGGATCAGGACGCGTGGGCGGCGAGGAGGCCGATCACGGGAGTCCATTCGGTGGTCCGGATCCCTGCGATGGTGCCTGCCAGCGCGAAAGGATCCTGTTTGAGCAGGTCGTTCAGCTCCGCCTCGTCCTGGACCTTGAAGATCAGCAGGGCACCGGCGCCGTCGCCATAGGGTCCGCTGGTCAGGAGCCGGCCGTCCTCGGCCAGGGTGGACAGCCAGGCCCGGTGTGCGGGGCGGCTTTCGTCGCGGGCGGCAGTGGAATCGGCAGCGTAAACGTACTCAACAGCAAAAACAGTCATAAGGACACCCTATCCCCAGCGGCGGGCCTGCGCCGATCCGGCGAGTGCCGCTCAACGCATGGTCGCGCTCCGCAGCTCAGGACAGGAACAGCACTTTGACGGTGGCCGCAACCCCGGCAGCCCACAGCATGGACGTCAGCGTGCCGATGATGAACCGCTCGGCGGCCACCGGCGTTTCCTTCAGCTCGGCGAATCTCCCCAGGCCCTTGATCGCCACAACGTAGGCAATGGCCACCGGCTGCCCCGCCAGGATGGCCAGGCAAACCGCCAGGCGCTCCAGCACGCCGATGATCGCACCTCCGCGCAGGATCCGCTGGGCCGGGACCGGCTGTGATGAAGGAACGTCCGACGGCGGCCGGCCTCCGCCCGCGGTCAGCTCACCGTCCACAGCCTGTCCGGCGCCGGCCTTGGGGGCTGCCGGAATGGTGTCCACCGTGACGTCGGCTGACGGGTCATCGAGTGCGTGGTCGGCTGCCCTGGCCGCATCCGCCCTGTCATCGATGGTCCTGGCCAGCCGGAAGACCATGGCAGTCACCGGCCAACCGGCGAAGCCAGCCACCAGCAGGGCCACCGATATCCATAGTGCGTTCACCGGTCTCCTTCTATCTGGGAATGTGCGTACGCCAGGAGCATGGCGGCGGCAGGCCTGGCCGCCCATTCTTCCTGCCATCCGGACCGGAGCACGGCACGGCTCACCGACTGTTCCGTAATTCCCAACTCCTTGGCCACCTCCTTCTGGCTGCCGTGCCTGCCTCCGGCGTCCTGCAGGCGGCGTAGCCGATCCACCACCCGCCATTGGGCGTCGGTCCGTTCCTGGACCAGGCGGCCGATCAGGCGGAGCACCGCTTCGGCGTTGGCGCAGGCAACCGCCCCTTCCCGGGCATGCAGCGGTACTTCCGCTGTCCTGCCAATACTGCCGGACACTACCGACAACGGGACCTGGGCGGTTGCGCCTTTGGCCAGTTCAACGGCCTTGCGGGCGGCCACGAACCCGGTTCCGGTCCCTTCGCGCGGACTCGCACCGGGCGCAAGCGCCACAGTGCCTATCCCGATCCCGACGTACCAGTGGCCGCTGCGCAGCGCATGCAGGGCAATGTCCACCACCTCGGCAGGGTCCTCCACCAGGCCCTGTAGTTCATCACCTACGGAGCGTTCAAAGGGCGCCGCGGTGAGGCCGGCCAGTTCGGAGATCAGTTCCGGAACCCGGTCCACGTCGGCGCTGCTGCCGCGCTGGTCGATGGTGAGGACGTACATGGCTCAACCATAAAGGGGCCATTGCCAATAATCAATCATATTCAGCTGATTATGAGAAATAAATTGATATGGGCTGATTTTGAAAAATCAGCTGGAATCGTTTGACGATCCAAGCCACCCCAGTGGCCTCGGCTGACGCCTTTCCGGCCGAAGGTCAAGGCGAGGCAGTTCTCCCTGCTGCTGCACGACTCAACGCGAGCCGTTGACAACACGGCCGCACCGGTTCAATCTGGGGGCACAGCACAACGAAGCCGCGGAGGTGCGCAGGTGCCGACACCAGCGGAAGCCTTGTTCATCGCTTTTGGCCTGGGCTCCCAGGCCGTACTCTGCGCTTTCTTTGCCGCCCGCCGCTGGCGCCAGAGGTTGGCGGCGCGCTTGGGCTGGCTTGCCTACGCCATCGCAGGACTGGGACTTCCGCTTGCCATCTGGTTCCTCGCCGAAGGGGAGTCCTGGCGGCTGTATGCAGGCCCACTCCTCTTGGGCCTCTGGGCGCTCTTTGGCAGCTATCTCGATCTCTGGCGCCGGGTGGAATGGCGTTCACCGCCAAAGTACGGACTGTTAGTCCCCTACGTGGCCCTGTACTTCTGGGCACAGATGTTCCTCTGGTGGCCACTGTTGGACCTCCAACGGATCGCGTGGTCCGCATTCCTGGTCCTTTTTTGCCTCAACACCACCCTGAACCTCACGGAACACTTCGGCAGGCCGGCGGCCCGCAGGGTTAACCGAAGAGGTTGATGGGCTTGACGATGTCCGCGTAGATCAGGAGCGCGCTCATACCCATCAGCAGGGCGGCCACAACGTACGTTGCGGGCAGAAGCTTGGCGATATCGAAGGCCCCGGGGTCGGGCCTGCCAAAGAGTTTGGCCACCCGGCGCCGGGCCCCTTCATACAGCGCGCCGGCCACATGGCCGCCGTCGAGCGGCAGCAGCGGAACGAGGTTGAACACAGCCAGGGCGAAGTTCAGCCCGGCGAGCAGCCCCACCAGCGCCCCCAGCCTGGACTGCAGCGGGATCTCCTCCATGGCGGATATCTCGCCCGCGACGCGCCCCACGCCAACTACGCTGATGGGCCCGTTGGGATCGCG
The DNA here is from genome assembly GCA_035254945.1 of Arthrobacter sp. Taxonomy (GTDB): domain Bacteria; phylum Actinomycetota; class Actinomycetes; order Actinomycetales; family Micrococcaceae; genus Arthrobacter. The sequence continues at coordinate 16,927 of DATFAE010000098.1, forward strand.
GGGCTCCTCGCTGAAGGCCGCCTTCGCCACCCCAACCACACGGGCCGGAAGGTTGAGCACCACACCCGCCACTTGCCTGATGTTCTCCCCGGCCATGGGCAGGACGGACGACGCCGGCTGCGGCACCAGTTCGCTCTGCGCACCAATGCCGAGGAAGCCAACGTCCTGGTACAGGAGGTTGCCGGCGTCGTCCTTTGCCTGGCGTCCGTCAACGCCGACGATGGGGCGGGCCGACAGCACCGGCGTCACGGTGGTGGTGACGGGGCCGCCGTCACGTTCCACGACGATGCTGACTTCCTTCCCGGCCGAGGCACGGATCCATTCCGTCAGCTGGTCCCAGCTGGTGACCGTTTTCCCGTCAAAGGATGTGACCACGTCATTGGGCAGCAGCCCGGCCGCTGCAGCGGGCGTCAACTGGCAGTCCGGCGAATCAGGATCCACGGTCTCGCCGGCCGCGACCTGGCATTTGGAGACGTCGGCAATGGTGGTGGTGGGCGTGGCAATGCCAAAGCCCATCAGGAGGACAGCGGTCAGCGCCAGTCCGATCAGCAGGTTCATGGCCGGCCCGCCAAGCATCACAATGACTTTCTTCCACACCGGAAGCCGGTAAAAGACCCGGTTCTCATCCTCCGGACCCACCTCCTCGTGGGCCAGGGACCTCGCTTCCGTGGCCAGGGTCTGGAACATGCCGGTGCTCGATGGCCTAACTGTTCCGTCTTCCTTGTTCGGAGGGTACATGCCGATCATGGAGACGTAGCCGCCCAGCGGGATGGCTTTGACCCCGTATTCGGTTTCGCCCCTGCGCTTTGACCACAGGGTGGGGCCGAACCCGATCATGTACTTGGTGACGCGCACCTTGAACAGCTTGGCCGGCACCAGGTGGCCGACTTCGTGCAGCGCAATGGACACTGCGATGCCGATCGCCACGAAGACGACGCCGAGGATAAAGAGGAGTACGGGACTCATGGGTGGGTTTACTGCTTCCTAGAGACTGCTGACTGCTAAACGTTCGTGGGCCCTCGCCCGTGCCCAGGATTCAGCTTCCAGCACGGACTCCACCGTCAGCCCGGAGGACCCTGGGTGTTCGCTGAGAACGGCGGCCACGGTGTCCACGATGTCGGTGAACCGGATGGACCCCTGGTGGAACGCGGTGACGGCCTCCTCGTTGGCGGCGTTGAACACCGCCGGGAACGTGCTTCCCTGCTTGGCCGCGTCCTTGGCGAGGTCCACGGCCGGGAAAGCCCGAGAATCCAGCGGCTCGAACGTCCAGCTGGTGGCCTGGGACCAGTCGCACGGGGACGCAGCCTTGGGCACCCTGTCGGGCCAGCCCAGCCCCAGCGCAATTGGCAGGCGCATGTCCGGCGGCGAAGCCTGGGCAATGATGGATCCGTCCACGAACTGCACCATGGAATGCACCACGGACTGCGGATGGACCACCACGTCGATCCGGTCCAGCGGGATGTCGAACAACAGGTGCGCCTCGATGACCTCGAGGCCTTTGTTGACCAGGGTTGCCGAGTTGGTGGTGACCATCAGCCCCATGTCCCACGTGGGGTGCGCCAGCGCTTCCCGGGGTGAGACGCTGTGGAGCTGTTCCCTGGTCCGGCCGCGGAAGGGGCCGCCTGAGGCCGTGAGGATCAGCTTGTCCACTTCGTCGGCGGAGCCGGAGCGCAGGCACTGGGCAATGGCAGAATGTTCGGAGTCCACCGGCACGATCTGGCCCTCGCGGGCGGCTGCCTTGACCAGCTCTCCACCAACAATGAGGGACTCCTTGTTGGCCAGCGCCAGCGTGGCTCCCGATTTGAGTGCAGCAAGCGTCGGGGCGAGCCCGATTGAACCGGTGATCCCGTTGAGCACAACATCGGCCGGGATCTCGGCGATCCGGGTGGCGGCGTCCGGGCCGGAGATGATCTCCGGGCGGTAGTCCTGCCGTCCCGCGTGGCGGGCGGCGTCGGTGATCAGGTTTTGCAGCTGCTGCGGATCCCCCGATGCGATTCCGACGGCGGCGGCACCCGTGTGCACGGCCTGCCGGGCCAGCAGCTCCAGGTTGCCGCCCCCGGCGCTGAGCGCCACTACCTCAAAAAGGTGCGGGGCGCCGTCGACGACGTCAATCGCCTGTGTGCCGATGGAACCCGTGGATCCGAGGAGGACGATTCTGCGTGGCTGCATTGCTTAAGTATCCCGCACCGGAGCCGGCACCCCGGTCAGCCAGTTGCCAGTTCCAGGAAGCCCTTGGCCAGCGTGGACACGGCTCCGACGTACGCGATGGCCACCACAATCCGCCGGACGGAAGCCGGCTTGACCTTGCCGGACAGCAGATCGCCCGCAACAATTCCCGCCACCATGGCGGCCAGGATACTGAGCCACTGCCACCCGGCCAGGCCCGGAAGGTGCCCGCCGGACAGCAGGTATTTGCTCACCAGGGACGTCAGGCCCGTGGTGACGAAATAGGGCTGGAGCGTGGCGCTGAAGCTCTTCTGTTCCCAGCGGGTGGCAATGGCGTACGCGGTGATGGCCGGTCCGCCTACGCCGGCTGCCGCGTTCATCAGCCCGCTGGAAAAGCCGAGCGACACCATGGGAACGGGACCGCTCGCGCGCCATGAGCTTCGGGTCAGCCGCTGCGAAGCCACCAGGGCGATGATGAGCAGGACGCCGATGCAGATCTCCAGCGGCGCAACGGGGACGTTGCTGGCCAGCCAGGCGCCCGGCAGCACCCCCGCCACGGCGGCGAGCGCCAGGCCGAAGTAGCGCCGCCACTGGACATGCC
>DATFAE010000099.1:0-5059 GCA_035254945.1 Arthrobacter sp.
CTGCCAGAAGTCCATGCCACCTATCCTGCCAGCCCGGGACAGTGCCTGCTAGCGGAAATCGGACATGGCCGTGGGTGGTTGGGTAGAGTCGGAGCATGACCGCCCGCCCGACGCCGACCGACCCGGACCAGCTGCGCGAACTGCTGTCCGGCGATGCACGGCGGATCGCCCCGCAGCTGCTGGGAGCCGTCCTGAGCCACAACAGCCACGAGGGGACGGTGGCCGTGCGGATCACCGAGGTGGAGGCCTACATGGGCCCCGGCGATTCAATGCACCCGGATCCCGGCTCGCACACGTTCCGCGGTCCGACAGCGCGCAACGCGCCCATGTTCGGACCGGCGGGCCATCTATACGTCTATTTCACCTACGGGATGCATTACTGCGCCAACATTGTCTGCGGCCCGGCGGGCATGGCCTCAGCCGTCCTGCTGCGCGCCGGTGAAGTGGTGGAGGGCCACTACCTGGCGGCGGTGAGGCGGCCGACGTCGAAATCACCACTGGACCTGGCGAGCGGGCCGGCCCGGCTGGCGACAGCCCTGGCCCTCACGACCGCTGACAGCGGACGGGATGCTTTAGACGAACCCTTCGAGCTGCGGCTGCCCGGAATCCCCGCAGCAGAAGTCAGTTCCGGACCCCGCGTGGGTGTCTCCGGAGACGGCGGCTCCCATGACTACCCCTGGCGCTTCTGGCTGCCGGGGGATCCCACCGTGTCCCGCTACAAGGCGGCAAAGCCGCGCCCGGCGAAGTTTCAATCACGTTAACCGAAATGGTTGTAGAATGGACGGTCTGTCTTTTGCGATAGGGGAACGTTTAATGCTCGACGCCGATTTGGCCCACGAACGGGACTATGTTGCTGGCCTGTATGCGCGGCTGGAAGAATTGCGCGCCGAAAAGCGCAAGCAGTTGGCGCAGGTCCGCCGGGCCGGTGCAGTGGGCACCATGCAGAATGTTTCCGAGCGTGACGCCTTCGCCGCGCTCTATGAGGACCGCCTGGCCCAGCTCGACGCCGTCGATGACCGCCTGGTGTTTGGCCGCCTGGACCTGGATTCCGGGGAAGCCCAGTACATCGGCCGCATTGGCCTCACCACCGAGGACCTGCAGCGGCTCATGGTGGACTGGCGCGCGCCTGAAGCCGGCCACTTTTACCAGGCAACCGCCTTCGACCGCCAGGGCGTGCGCCGCCGCCGGCACCTGATCCTGCAGGGCCGGGTGGTGAAGGCAATCGAGGACGACGTCCTGGACGCCGACATGCTGACCGACAACGAGTCACTGCAGGGCGAAGGTGCGCTGCTTGCTGCCCTTGACTCCAAGCGGACCGGCCGGATGTCCGACATCGTGGGCACCATCCAGTCCGAGCAGGACCGGATCATCCGCTCCTCCATCTCCGGCGCCGTAGTGGTGCAGGGCGGTCCCGGCACGGGCAAGACGGCAGTTGCGCTGCACCGCGCCGCCTACCTGCTGTACACCCACCGGGACCGGCTGAAGACTGCAGGTGTGCTGCTGGTTGGCCCGTCGTCGTCGTTCATGAAATACATCGAACGGGTGCTGCCCTCACTCGGCGAAACCGGCGTCGTGATGGCCAGCCTCGGCCGGCTGATGCCGGGCATCAATGCTGTGGCCGAACCCGAGGCCGACGTCGCTGCCATCAAGGGCCGGCTGGACATGGCTGACGTGGTGGCCAACGCCGTGGCCAACCGTCAGCGGACCTTTGCCGAAAACCGTGTGTTGGAGGTTGACGGGCGGAAGCTGGTGCTCACGCCGCGGCAGGTCCGCCGAGCCCGGGAACGTGCACGCTCCACGGGCAAGCCGCACAACGAGGCCCGCGTGACGTTCGTCAAGATCCTGCTCCGCGAGCTGACGGAACAGATGACCGAGCTCGTGGAAGAGGGGAGCCTTGGCAACAACGCCGACCGCTCCTATCTGGCGGAGGACGTCCGTACCGCCCGCGACGTGCGGATTGCGCTGAACCTGTGCTGGATGCCCATGACTCCGGAGAAGCTCATCAGTGAGCTCTTCAGCAAGCCGGCCATCCTCGAGGTCTGCACCCCGCACCTCACCCCTGCCGAGCGCGCCCTGCTGCTCCGCCCGGTGGATGCCCCCTGGACGGAGTCGGATGTCCCGCTCCTGGACGAGGCAGCGGAGCTGCTTGGCGAACTTGACCCGGCCGCGGGTCGTGGACTGGCACAGCAGGAGCACGACCGCGCCCGCGACCTCGCGAACGCCAAGCAGACCCTGGTGAACATGGAGGCTGCCGGCGTCGACGCGCTGATGACCGCCGAGGAACTGGTGGACCAGAACCAGGAACGCGAAGCCCGCCTCACTGCGGCCGAGCGTGCCACCTCCGACCGGACCTGGGCGTTCGGCCACATCGTGGTCGATGAAGCCCAGGAGCTTTCGCCGATGCAGTGGCGGCTGCTGGTCCGCCGCTGCCCGCTGAAGTCCTTCACCGTCGTTGGCGACATTGCCCAGACCAGCTCCGTCGCCGGAGCGAACTCCTGGCAGGGCGCCCTCGGCCCGCTGTTCGGGGACCGGTGGCAGCTGGAGGAGCTGACGGTCAACTACCGGACGCCGTCACAGATCGCGGAGGCGGCCGCAAGAATGGCCAACGCCGCCGGCCTCGTGGTGTCTGCACCCAAGGCCGTCCGCGAAGGCCGCTGGTCGCCCATCATCGACAAGGTTGGGCCCGGCGAGGTGGTCAGCCGCCTCGTGGAGGCACTTCCGGAGGAGCTGGAAGCGCTCGACGGCGGCCTGCTGGCCGTGATTGCCGACGGCGACCTCCTGCCGCAGGCAACCTCAGCCCTGCGTGCCGTTTATGGCCGGCGCATCGGAACCGGCGCCGGAAGCTACGAGCAGGACATCGTGGTCATCAGCCCACGCGAAGCCAAGGGCCTTGAGTTCGACGGCGTCGTGGTGCTGGAGCCGTCCATGATGCTCAACCACGAGCACGGGCGGGTGGGGGATCTGTACGTCGCCATGACCCGGCCCACGCAACGGCTCCGCATGATCGCAGCGGAAGGCGTACCTGCCGGCATCGAACGCTGATCCGGCCTGGTGCGGACTGTGGCGGCCGCCGGCCCGGGTTCATCCGGCGCCGGTGGCCGTCAATCCTGCTAACTTAGAAGTCGTGTCAGAACTCAACGATCCCGAATCCCAGCAGAACGACCCCACCTTCGCCAATATCTGGCAAGAGCTGAAGTGGCGCGGCCTGGTCCACGTCTCCACCGATGAAGGGGAGCTGGAAAAGCTCCTCGCCGGTGAGCCGGTCACGTATTACTGCGGGTTCGATCCCACGGCGCCGAGCCTGCACCTGGGAAACCTTGTCCAGCTCCTCGTGATGCGCCGGCTCCAGCTTGCCGGCCACAAGCCACTGGGACTGGTGGGCGGCTCCACAGGCCTGATCGGTGACCCGCGCCCCACTGCGGAGCGGACTCTCAACACCAAGGACACCGTCTCGGAGTGGGTGGGCTACCTGCAGGCGCAGGTCCGCCGCTTCCTGAGCTTCGAGGGCGCCAACGCCGCGCGCATGGTCAACAACCTGGACTGGACAGCTCCGCTGAGCGCCATCGATTTCCTGCGCGAAATCGGCAAGCACTACCGCGTCGGCACGATGCTCCGCAAGGATGCCGTCGCTTCCCGGCTTAGCTCTGACGAGGGCATCAGCTACACGGAGTTCAGCTACCAGATCCTCCAGGGCATGGATTACCTCCAGCTCTTCCGCGACTACGCCTGTGTCCTGCAGACCGGCGGCTCGGACCAGTGGGGGAACCTCACCAGCGGCACGGAACTGATCCGCAAGGTTGAAGGCAAGACGGTCCACGCCCTCGGCACACCGTTGATCACCAACTCGGACGGCACCAAGTTCGGCAAGAGCGAAGGCAACGCCATCTGGCTCGACGCCGGCATGTGCAGCCCCTACGCCTTCTACCAGTTCTGGCTGAACACCGCCGACGCCGATGTTGTGGACCGGCTCAAGGTCTTCACCTTCCTGAGCCGGGCCGAGATCGAGAAGCTCGCTTCTGCGGTGGCCGAACGTCCGTTTGCACGGGAAGGCCAGCGGAAGCTTGCGTTTGAAGTGACGTCGCTTGTCCACGGGGTAGAGGCGACTGAGAAGGTCATCGCCGCTTCAGCCGCCCTCTTTGGCAATGGTGACCTGTCCGCGCTGGACAAGCCGACCCTCGAAGCCGCAACGTCGGAGCTTCCCTCCGCCACCATCCAGGTGGATGGCCTCGGGATTATTGACCTGCTCGTGGCTTCGGGCCTGTCAGAGAGTAAGTCCGCCGCCCGGCGCACCGTCGGCGAAGGCGGAGCGTATGTGAACAACGAGAAGGTTTCCGATCCCGAAGCCGTGATCTCCGAATCCGAGCTCCTGCACGGCCAGTACCTTCTTCTGCGCCGTGGCAAAAAGAACCTCGCAACCGTCGAAGTCCTGGTCCCGTAGCGGTTCCCACGACCCCATTGCACGCTCCTCTCCGGCCGATTTGCACGGCCGGAGGGGAGCGTGTATTGTTTTCTGAGTCGCCGCCGCTGAGTGGTGACAAACCCCCAACACTAACGAAGCAATTCTTCGTGTGCACAGCACGGAAATGAAGAAATGCTTCACTTTTTGATGGGCGGATTCATTCCGCTGAGTGAATACCGGGAAAATAGCCTGGATTTGCAAAGTGAATATGAATGAAATAAGCTAGAAACATCGCAGCGAAGAAATGCGAAACAAAAGAATTCATTGTAAATGAATTGTTTCGAGAAGTATTCGAATGTGTCTGTTGTTTGAGAACTCAATAGTGTGCCAAGTTTGTTGATACCAATTTATTGTATTGAATTGGTTGAATTGACTGGATTATGCCACCCCGTGGTGTGGTCTGGTTTTTACAGCTGGTTTCAAATATTGCAGTGTGGTTGCCGCGTTTTCCCGTGGATCCGTGTTGTGTCTGTTTTTGTTTTACTTCAACGGAGAGTTTGATCCTGGCTCAGGATGAACGCTGGCGGCGTGCTTAACACATGCAAGTCGAACGATGATCCGGTGCTTGCACCGGGGATTAGTGGCGAACGGGTGAGTAAC
>DATFAE010000100.1:0-7865 GCA_035254945.1 Arthrobacter sp.
CTGGGCCACCGGATTCCTGCCGGACTTCGGCTGGATCGAGGGCCTGCCCACGGACGACGACGGCTGGCCGGCCACCAGCCGCGGCGTGGTGCCGGAACTGCCTGGCCTGTACTTCGTGGGCATGCCGTTCCAGTACGCCCTAACGTCCGGGATTGTGGGCGGCGTGGGCCGGGACGCGGAGTATGTGGTGGAGCACCTCAGGGCGCGGAGTAGAAGCCTGAGGAGTACAGCGGCCCCAAACAATTCTTGAGACAAGCTTGAGGAATTACGCGGGTGTTCTTTGATCGAGCCGACGGAGAGTAGTTCTTGCCAGCCCGCAAGGGCATGGCAGAACGGCTGACCCACTGGGGGGCGGCCGGCCCGCTTGGGGGTGGGCCTTCTTCGCGTAAAGGAAAATTCTCATGGGTCTCAGCATCAAAACCACGTCAGGAAAGATTCTCGCTTCGGTCGCACTGGTGGGCACTGCAGCCGCCGTTGCAGGCCTGGGCACATACGGTGCTTTCACCGGCAGCACCACCACTGTGGACCAAGCCGTTACGGCCGGCACCGTGGTGATCGACCTCAGCGATCCGGGAACACTGAGCGTTCCCGTCACGAACCTCCTGCCCGGCGACTCGGTGGAAAAATTCGCCACGCTGAGCAACACCGGCAACTCCGACCTCAACGCCGTCAAGCTCACCGTCAGCACCGCCACGCCGTCGCTCCTCACCACCGACGCAACCAACGGCCTGCAGCTCACCATCGCAGCGTGCAGCGTTGCCTGGACCACCGTGGCAAACGCCGTTGACACCTGCTCCGGCACGGAGACGTCTGTCCTCGCCAGCGGTTCAGCCATCGGCGCGGACAAGGCCCTGAGCGGTCTTTCCTCCCTCACGGCAGGCACGGCCGACCACCTGAAGATCACCACCTCGCTGCCCACCGCTGCGGGCAACTCCTTCCAGGGCGCCTCAAGCACCATTGACTTCACGTTCAACGCCACGCAGCGCACCGCCACCGTCAACTAGCACGGCGGACCAGACCGCCTGACGGTGTTCTAAGAAAGCCGGCACCGTCAGGCAACATTTCCTGTAAGACACGATCCAACCTGGGGGCTGCATAGCGATGAGCACAGCAACTGACCTTGCCTCGGCAAACAGCACTGCAGCAGCCCCTGCATCGTCCCGGCACCCCCGCACCCCCCAAGGGGGCGCCGGGGCTTCCAAGGCCAAGGCCGCCGCGCGCCGAAGCATCAGCGCCCTGAGCACATTAATGGTCGTCGTTGCCATTGCCGCGTTCCTGCTTTTGGCCGTGGGGCCGCGAATTTTCGGCTACCAGTCGTCCACTATGCTCACCGGCTCCATGTCCCCACTGATCAACCCCGGAGACGTGGTGGTCACCGTCCCCACGCCCATCAGCGAGATCCGCGTGGGGGACATCATCACATACCACATTCCCATTGAGGACCACCGGGTGGAAACCCATAGGGTCGCCGAGGTCCTCACCAATGCGGACGGTTCGACGGCGGTACGCACCAAGGGGGACGCCAACAGGGGTGCAGACCCCTGGACCGCCACCCTCCAGGGGGCAACCGTCGACCGGCATGTCCTCACCGTGCCCTACGTGGGCCAAGCCATCCGGACCCTGCGGCAGCCGCTTGTCCTCAACACGCTCATGTACGGGGCACCCGCTGTCCTGGTGATCGGATTGTTGGCATCGATCTGGCGCAAGGACCCTGAACCCGCACAAAGTGCGTAGGGTGGCGATGGGTACCGCGGTCCGTGCCTTGGGGGTGTTGTTAGCCCTGTCAGTGGGCGTGACCCTTACCCCAGGCTCCGCCCTCGCCGCTTTCTCGGACCCAGCGCAAGCGAGCACGCCGTACAGTGCAGCAACGCTTCTGGCCCCGGCGGCTCAACAAACGACCGTGACGATTGACTGTGCCCTCGTCCTGTCAACCATCACAGTGACTCGCTACGACCGCGTGACCCACGCAAACTACCACGAGCTGAAGATCTACAGCGGGTCCAGCACTACACCTGTCTATACCGGCGACCTCAGCAAACCTGCGCAGCGGAAGTTTTCCTCGGCAATGCTTTTCACGGGTTCGTGGCGGGCGGAAATCACGGGCCAGTACAAGGTCCCTGGTTCGATGAACGTGTGGACAAGCCCGCCCTACGTTAAATACCTGCAGTGCTAGAGCATTTCGCCCGCAGACTCAGCCAAGTCCCTACCTCACCAGCGCGTTCTTCTCCCGCGAACTGATGCTCGAAACCATGCCGCAGTTCGAGCAGGTAATGCGGTAAGCCCTGGAGGTGGTGAAGACAGGTATGAAGAAGAGGGTGAATTTCCGGGCCTCCTCATCGAGGTAGTGCGGGCCAAAGCGTCCGCAGTTCTGGCACGTGGCAGGCCTGCCGGGCAGCGCACGCAGGACGGTTTTAAGTCCAAAGATCAGCAGCATGGGGTGCCTTCCGTCGAGAATAGTAAGCATGCTTGTTATCAGCCACTCTACGGTACAGCGGGAAGATTAATCCCTGAGCTGCTCCACGATGGTCCGCGCCGTGCCGGGCTCCCCCAGGATGCGGAAATGCCCCGCGGCGGGGAGCTGGATGTTGGTGGCCCCTGGCAGGACGCTGCCCTCGGGGATGTGCGGATCGAACACCCCGTAGATGGAACTGATCCGGCTGTTAACGGCTTCTTCCCGGGCCATCTGCAGCGTCAGGGCGTTCCGCGGCGAGAAGATCCGCAGGCTGGGGAGAAGCATGTAGCGCGCGTACCGGGATCCGGAGAACGGCGTGCAGACGGTGATCATGCGCCGGACACGCTGCTCGGGGTCCAGGGAGAGCATGACGTATTTTCCGATCAGTCCGCCCTTGCTGTGCGCCACGATGGACGCGTCCGTGAGGCCTGCCTCTTCGAGGTGCTGGGCCACCAGCCGCGCGGCCACGGGCACCTCGAGCTTGTTCCGCTGCAGCATGGTCACCACGTGGACGGGATGCCCGGCGTCGTGGATGGCGTGGATGACGGGCAGCATGAACTGCCAGTTTTCGTAGACGCCGGGGATGATCACCACGGGGCTGAGGTGCCCCTGGTGGAAGGATCCGGGCTGGATCCGGGACAGGATCCCGCGGATCTGCCAGCCTGCGGCATAGGCGTAGTCCTGCGCCCACCACAGGCCTTTCTGCAGCAGTCCGTTCGCGCCGGCAACGTCACCCATCATCTGTTGAGGATAGCCGCTTTGGGTGCCCTGCCGGGCTCAGTAGTTCCGGCGGTGCTTGAGGCGGGGAATCACGACGGCGAACACGGCCGCCGCGGCAAAGCCCAGGACGCCGGTGGCTGAGACCCCCGCGCCCAGGGTGGCCAGCGCCGTCACCCCGGAGAGGAGCAAGGGCCCGCCGGTGGAACCGGCGTCGGCCATGAACCGCCACAGGCCCAGGAACTGTCCGCGGCCGCGGTCCGGCGAGAAGTCGGCGCCGAGGGTCATCACCAGTCCGGAGCTGATGCCGTTGCCGAACCCGATGAGCATCCCGGCGAGCAGCAGGCCGGTGAATCCGCCCGTCAGCGGGATCAGCAGCAGGGCCGTTCCCATGATCGCCGTGGACGGGATGGCCACCCACTGCCTGCCGCGGCGGTCCATGAGTTTGCCCGCGGGATAGAACACCAGCATGTCGATCGCGCCGGAGATGCCGTAGATGAGGGAGGCCTGCGTGGCATCCATGCCCAGGTGGTCGGCCCAGAGCGGGATGACCACCTGCCGGGAGGAGCGCAGGGCACTGAGGAGCAGGATGCCCATGCCCAGGCTGAGGAAGATTCCCGCGTGCGAAACGGCAACGCTACGCAGCGTAGGTTGGGGCCCGACGTCGGCACCCGGCCTGGGTGCGGGAACCTCGAGGTCCGGGATGGTGATGGACAGCAGGGCGGCCCCCACCATGGCCACCACGCCCACCCAGTACGCGCCGCTGAGGCCAGCGAACGGGATCACGGCCGCGCCGGCAAACGGGCCGATGAACACGCCGATGCGGTTCACGCCGCCCAGGGTGGACAGTGCCCGGGCCCGGTAATTAAGGGGCACCGCTTCGGTCAGGTATTTCTGCCGGGCCAGGCCGAACACGCTGGAGGACATGCCCACCACCACCATGGCAGCCGCCAGGAGCCAGATGCCGTCCTGCACCTGGGGCGCCAGCGCGGCAGCCACCAGGGCAAGTCCCGCCGCCGCCGCGGCGCCGACGATGGACCAGCGTTCGCCGAACTTCAGGGTCACCAGCGACGCGGGCAGGTTGAAGAACCAGGACCCGAGCCCGATCAGGGTCACAATCAGGGCGGCCACGGCGACCGATGCGCCCAGGTCCCGGGCCGACAGCGCCACGATGGGCATCACCGCGCCGGTTCCGATCCCGAACAGCAAGGTGGGTCCAAACGCGGCGACGGCGATGCTGCGGAGGCTGAACGGCTGGGGATCATCGGATGAAGTCATCAGATTTATCCTAGGGCGCGGGCCTGTCCTCCCCCGCCCGGAACGTCACCTGGCGTACCTGTGCTTGGTCACATCCGGCGCCTATCCCGCGGGCGCCGCCTCCGCCACCGCGGGCTGCTCCCCGCCGGGCTGCTGGGGTTGCTCGGGCAGCTGGGCCGCGGGCGGCTGATCGCGGAACCTGGCGCCAAGCCCGGTGATGCCGGTCCTGGTGAAGCAGACCCCCCACAGCACCAGCCCTGCCGCATAGGCCAGCAACCAATGCCAGGACGGCCGGACCAGCAGGACCGGCAGCACCACGGAGAGCGCCGCAGCACAGCCCAGGTAGCCCGCCACTTTGCTCCAGGGGTTGCCGGGCGTGGATCCGGGGACGCTGGACAGGGTCACCGATGCCCGGTACCGCCGCTCCAGCCTGCCGTGGAGCAGCCCCCACACAAATCCGTTCAGCAAACCGATGACGACGGCGGCAACCGCCGCAGCGGCCAGCCCCAGGACCGGCCAATCAGCCAGACTGTTCCATTGGTAGCTGTGGCCTGAGCACAGCCAGGACGACCACCACGGATCCGTCCCTCCTTCGCCGGAACCGCACTGGACAGCGGCCCGCGCCCAGCCCATGGACCCCAGCCAGCCAAGGACTGCGGGAGCACTGACGATGCCGGTCACCACGGCCATCAGCCGGGTCACGCCAAGGCTCTTGACCATCACCCGGTGGGGCTTTAGACGGCGGTCTCCGTCGATCCCCGTGAAGGCAAGGGGCTCAGGGGCTCCGGCGGGATCGTCGACGGGCCCGGCGGGCGGATCGAAGACCAAACGGGCAATGGGATCGATGACTTCGATGCGGTTCCTCGAATACACGATGTGGTCATAGATCAGCGCCGACCTGTTGTAGACCGGGTGCTCCTCGGGGCCGCGGCCACCATTGCCCTGGACGTTCCGGTTGTAGATTTTGGCGAAGATGGGCAGCCGCCCGGAAGCGGCCGTGGCTATGGGACCGGCGGGGACGAAATCGAACTTGCCCCAGACGTTGATCCACCGGGGCCGCTCGGTCAGCGGAAGCGCAAGCCAGTCCTCTACCGGGCCCTCCCCTTCCGCGCCTCCCCACTGGGCATAGCCGAGGAGGTCAAGGCCGCTGCCTACGCTGACGAAATTGGTGACCTGTGGGCGGTTCCCGCTGTTCTGGAAAAGCAGCTGGCCCGCGATCGCAGCACCCTGGCTGTGGGCCACAACAGTGACTGGTACGTTCAGGCCGTGGTCCCACCGGCGCAGCGTGTCCCGGACGCGCTGGCGCATCGCCGCAGCCTGCAGCGGCTTGCGCTTCCAGACCGTTGGATCGCCGATGAAGTCCGCGAAGAGGGACACGAAACTGCCCACCCAGCGGCCCACCACCGGAACCTTTGCCAGCAGGATCAGGACCTGCAGTACAACAAGGGCCGCCAGCACCAGGACAAATCCGGCGATGTACGCCACGATTGGCAGCACAAGCTGGAGGAGCTTCGTCCCCAGCCACCGCCAATCACCAAGGTCCTTCGTCCCGGGGTACAGGTTCCAGCGCAGCAGGTCCACGGACCGTGTGTAGACCTTCCAGGCGGTGCCCAATGCCCACGCGAAGGTGGCCGAGGCGGTGGCGGGTTCAAAGTCCTTCCCCCAGGAGGCCTCGGTCAGCAGCACGTTCAGGTACTGCGGCGTCCCGTCCGCGCTGTATCCCTTAAGTACCTTGACCCACGCTTCCGGGGCTTCCCCGACGGCGTCGGCACTGGTAATGATCAGCGGCGGATCCGCTGTGATCCCCACATTGTCCACAGAGAGGTCGTGGAGGCTCAGCATCAGGGGCTGTGCCCACTCCTGCAGTGTCCCGCCCTTGAGCGCCTTGCCCATGCCGTGGACAAATACCACCACGTGGTCCGGCAGCCCCTTTGCGCCTGGCGAAGCACCGGCTTTCCCGTTGAAACCGTCAAATTCGCCGGGCTTGCTGTGGTTTCCCATGGCTAATGATCCACCCTGGCGGACGTGCCCGGGCAGCGCATTTTCCACAGAGTTCACGTCTTTCCCGCAGTCCCTGGCGCAGCGCCCGGAGCAGCGGGAAATTTTCTGCAGGATTTAGGGTCACAAGACGCCCTTTGAGGACTACCGTTTGCCTTGGGGGACGCTGCTTACCCGTTCTCCGCAACCAATAGGGAGGGTTTCATGGGGGACGTATGGCTCCGCACCATCAGCAACAGCCTGGTTCGTGCGGAAAGTGTCACCGAAATAGCATCAACCCGCGGCTCACTGCACGAGGAGCAGGGGTTTTCGCTGAAGGTCATCGTGCACGGCAAGGGCCACGTCCTCATCGATGACAGCGACCTTCAGGGCTCGCTGTCGGAGCGGCTTGAGTATGCCCGGCATCTGGAGGATGCGCTGCTGCTCGCCATCGATGGTGCGCGTATTGCCGTGGCTTCCGTGGTGGTCAGCTTCGAGCCGGAGAGCCAGCGCTGGTCCATGGCGGCAGCACCTGAACTGGCCGGAGGCCTGGACACCAAGTTGGAGGCGTCTTTGTAACATCCACGCGCAGGTGTTGCGCAGGTCACATAAGGTGCCTAGTCTTGACGAGGCTGCAACGGCGCAGCCACCCAGGGTTTGACTGCAGCGTCGCAGGAGCCCAGGGTAACGGCTGCAGCGTCGCAGCCACATAGGGGAAGGCAGCAATATCTTGACCGAGAAGCTCAACATTCTTGTCCGCGTAGATCTCGACCACGCCAGGGCACAGGTCCTCGCCCAGGGCCACGTCACCGTCCAAAGCATCCAGGCCCTTTACGTTGTGGTGAAGCGTGCCAACGCCCTGAAGGAAGGGCTGGACCTGGAGCTGGACATCACCAAAGCCCACGTTGATCCGGAAGCACTGGAACAGCTCCAGGACTGCTCACGGACGCACCACCTTCCGGCCAAAATCGATCCGCACCAGTCACACTGCACCCTCAGCGTGCTGCCACCACGGCGCACGGACACCGCCGTCCGGAGCCAGCTGCTGGCAGCCTGAGGCAAGGCCCGAGCCGGCCACAGGAAGCTTCAGGCACGAAACACAGCCTCCGGCGTGTCCATCTCCACCGTCTCCCATGTCCTCAACGGGACCCGGCACGTGAACGATGAGACGCGGCAGCGCGTCCTGAAGGCCATTGAGGAAACCTCTTACCGGCAGGACGCCTGGCACGCGCCATGCGCCGCTCCAGGACGGACAGCATCGGCCTCATAGTGTCCGACGGCGGGGAGCCGGCCTTCGCGGAAATGATCCGCGGGGTGGAGGAAACGGCCGCCAGCCAGGGCATCACCCTGCTCCTGGCCAACTCAGCCGACAACCCGCAACGCGAGGCCCGGGCCGGCCGTCCAGGCTCTCCTCGAGCGCCGGGTGGACGGGCTGGTCCTTGCGCGTGCGGCCGGCGCCACC
>DATFAE010000101.1:0-29620 GCA_035254945.1 Arthrobacter sp.
TGACCCGCAGCGCGCCCGCGCCATGGGGCAGGCGGGGCGCCGCCGGGCCGAGGAGCACTTCTCCTGGGAATCCATCACCGAAACAACCCTTGAGGTGTACCGCTCAGTCCTCGCCTAAGCGGTGATAAACAACGACGGCGCCGCTCCCCACGTGAGGGGAGCGGCGCCGTCGTCCGCAACAGGGAAACAAACGCGGGGTCACTTTAGGCCGAATAAACGGCCCTAATCGGGCCAAAAGTGACCCCGCGTTGGCCTATCAGGCGGGAAGCGAGCGTTCAGTTCGGACGGGCCGCCGCGCCGGCAGCGGCCGCGGTGCGCGCCAACAGCACTTTTTCCTCAATGGGGGACTGCCCGCTTGCCCGCTGCCCCCGCAGGTATTCCCGGGCCTCGTCCTGCCGCGCCTTTTCGGCGCCCGTGGCGATCGCTGCCCGGATGTGCTCCGGTCCGTAGCCGAAAGCGTCCACCAGGTCCACCGCGTGCGGTCGGATCTTGACCAGCAGCCGGTTGATGTAATCGCCCACCGTGCGTCCGCGCTGCATGGAGAGCCTGCCGTTCATCAGGTACCAGGCCAGGTTCTTCTCGATCAGTGACAGGCCGAAAAGGTCACGCAGCCATGTCAGCACAGTCCTGGTACCGGGATCGGTGACGTCCCGGAGCGCTTCGGTGAAGGCTTCCCACTGCAGCAGCTCGGCGTGCGCCTGGGCAGCCTCGATCAGTTCGTTCTGGTGCTGGTTGAACAGGGCTGCGCCCTTGCCCTGGGGCAGCCTTCCGGCGCCCTTGAGCGCGGACCCCACGTCCGCCACCATGGTCTGGACCCTGTCGGTGAGAAGGGCGCGCTGGCCTTCCTCGTCGCGGAGGGCGAGTGCCGCCTTCTGGACTGAACCGGTGTCTGCCACGAACTGGGCAACCTGGCGCAGCCCCGTGCGGTGGATGGCCACGCCTGTGGCCTGGCCCACGACGTAGCGGGCCAGGACGCCAAAATCGACGTTCCGGAACTCCTTGGCGTAGTCGGCGAGGAGCCGTTTCGCCACCAGCTGGAGCAGCACCGTGTTGTCGCCCTCGAACGTAGCGTAGACGTCGAGGTCGGCGCGGAGGGAAGCGAAACGGTTTTCGATCAGGAAGCCGGCGCCGCCGCAGGCTTCACGGCATTCCTGCAGCGTGTCCAGGGCGTGCCAGGTGCTGAGCGGCTTGAGGGCGGCGGCGAGGGTCTCCAGGTCCTGGCGGTCCTCGTCCGTGTCGTGCGCGCCGGAGAACACGTCGTCGAACTTCTGCAGGAGCTGCTCGTGCGCGAAGCCGGCCGCATAGGTGGTGGCCAGCCGGGTGAACAGGCGGCGCTGGTGGCGCTGGTAGTCAAGGAGCACTTCCTCGTCGGTGTGGGAGGAGGCATTGAACTGGCGGCGTTCGGTCGCGTACTGGATGGCCGCCTTAAGGGCGATTTTCGACGCGGCGACGGCGGCCCCGTCCAGTGAGACCCGGCCCTGGACCAGGGTGCCGAGCATGGTGAAGAACCGGCGTCCGGGGCTGGAGATCGGCGAGGTGTAGGTGCCGTCCGCGTCCACGTCGCCGTAGCGGTTCAGCAGGTTGGTGCGGGGGATCCGGACATTGGTGAAGTGCAGGCGCCCGTTGTCTATGCCGTTCAGGCCGCCCTTCACGCCGTCATCCTCGCCGCCGATTCCCGGCAGGAACTCCTTAGTGGCCGGCTCGCGCAGGTCAACATAGAAGGCGTGGACTCCGTGGTTGACGCCCTTGGTCACCAGCTGGGCGAAGACCACAGCGCCGAGCCCGTCGATGGCGGCGTTGCCAATGTAGTCCTTCCACGCCGCCCGGAACGGTGTGTGGACCACAAATTCCTGGCTTTGGGGGTCGTAGGTGGCCGTGGTCGCGATGCTGGCGACATCCGAGCCGTGGCCCGTCTCCGTCATGGCGAAGCACCCCGGAATGTCCAGGTTCATGATGCCGGGGAGCCATTTTGCGTGGTGCCCTTCGGTGCCCAGGTGCATCACGGCTGACCCAAAGAGTCCCCACTGGACGCCCGCCTTGATCTGCAGCGACGGATCCGCCGTGACCAGTTCCTCGAAGCCGGCGATGTTGCCGCCATGGTCGTCGGAGCCGCCCAGTGCGGCAGGGAAGGCCCGGTGGACTGCTTCATTGTCTACGAGGTACTTCAGCTGGCCGAACGTGCGGCTCCGGTGTTCGGTGTGGGTCAGGCCCTCCTTCTTGTGCAGTTCCGGGCTCTCCGCGAGGTGGCGCGCCTGCCTGCGGATGCCGGCCCACTTTCCCAGGAGCTGTTCACCCAGGGCGGCGACGTCGACGGCGGGTTGGGCCTTTCGAGGCTGGGCTATGGAGGGGGTCGAGCCGGCGTTGGCCCGGTTGGCGGGCCTGCGCCCCTTGCCGGCGGGGCGGTCCACTACTTCGGTCATGTCAATGTCCTTCGTTGGTTCTGACAGGTGGGATTGGTGGGGGGAGGTTCCAGCGTTGCGCACCGGATTCAAGGGGACTTGGCGGGGTCGAGCTCCGGGGCTATGCCCACGCACAGCCAGGCTGTGATCTGGCGTGCCATGGCTTCCTGGCCGGGTTTGGTGGGCGAATCCGGGGTGCTGAGCCACTGCTCCCCTGCATTGCGGACCAGGCCGATCGCGGCCGTGGGCCAGTAACCGATCACGGCTTCCTTGCCGTCGCCGAGGTGCGCGCGCATTGGTGTCGCGATCATCTCGCCGATGGAATCGAAAAAATGGCCCAGGGCGCCGGAGATGGCCGTTGAGCCTTGGGCGGTGTCCGGTTCCCCCGCAGACTGCCGCGTCACGAAGGTGTACACATTGGGACTCGTTTCGGCCATCTGCAGATAGGCGGACACCATGGCCAGCAGCCCCTCACGGGGAGTCTGCGCGTTTTGGGCGGCTTCGCGGATCCGGCGCTGCATCTGGCTGAGGACCACCTCGCCCACCGCCTGCTGGAGTCCGGCCTTGTCTCCGAAATAGCGGTAGAACACAGACTTTGAGGTGCCGGCGGCACTTGCGATTTCTTCCATGGAAGCATCGCTGCCAAGGACGTGCACTGCCCGGCGCGCGGACTTAATAAGCTCCCGGCGGCGCTCTTCGCGGTGGCTCTGCCAGCGCGCCGACCGGCCGTCTGCACTGGCACCGGCCGGGGGCTGCGGGAACTTCGTCTGGAGATTGTTCACGATACCCAGCGTATCAGGTACGCTGGGTATCGGTAACAGACCAAAACAGAGGAGACATCCATGTCCGTCGAAGGACAGTCAGTCGCAGGTCCGCAGGAATCCAGCAGCCCACTCGGCCCCTCAAAAGCTCCCACGCTCCGCCGCGCGGTGGTCGTGGGTGGAAACCGGATCCCCTTTGCCCGGTCCGGGGGTGCCTATACCAAATCGTCAAACCAGGACATGCTGACCGCGGCCCTGGACGGTCTCATCGCCAGGTTTGGCCTTCAGGACGAGCGGATCGGGGAGGTCGCCGCTGGTGCCGTGCTCAAGCACTCCCGGGACTTCAATCTGACGCGCGAAGCCGTGCTGGGCTCGGCGCTGTCTGCCGAGACGCCGGCGTACGACGTCCAGCAGGCATGCGCCACCGGGCTGGAGACTGTCCTTGGCCTGTCCAACAAGATCAAGCTCGGCCAGATCGACTCCGCTATCGCCGGCGGAGTCGACTCCGCGTCCGACGCCCCCATCGCCGTTAGCGAAGGGCTGCGGCAGGTGCTGCTGGACCTCAACCGGACGAAGACCATCCCCCAGAAGCTGCAGGTACTCAGCCGGTTAAGGCCCAAGGACCTGGCCCCCGATGCCCCCAACACAGGCGAGCCCCGCACCGGCCTCTCCATGGGTGAACACCAGGCGCTGACCACTGCACAGTGGAACATCTCCAGGGAGGCGCAGGACCAGCTGGCGTTCGCCAGCCACCGCAACCTCGCTGCGGCCTACGACTCAGGATTCTTTGACGACCTGCTTACGCCTTACCGCGGGCTGGCGCGCGATTCGAACCTGCGGGCCGACACCACGCTGGAAAAACTGGCCACGCTCAAGCCGGTGTTTGGCAAGAGCCTGGGGACTGAAGCCACCATGACCGCCGGCAACTCCACACCGCTGACCGACGGCGCCTCCACGGTTCTTCTCGCTGCCGAGGAATGGGCTGACGCCCATGACCTTCCCAAGCTGGCAGCGGTCGTGGACGGGGAGGCGGCCGCCGTCGACTTTGTCCACGGCAAGGACGGGCTGCTGATGGCTCCGGCGTTCGCTGTGCCGCGGCTCCTGGCCCGCAACGGCCTCACCCTGGCGGACTTTGACTTCTACGAGATCCACGAAGCCTTCGCAGGCACGGTCCTCAGCACCCTGGCCGCATGGGAGGACGAAGAGTTTGGCCGCAGCCGGCTTGGCCTTGGCGGCGCATTCGGAACCATCGACCGGGCCAAACTGAACGTCAACGGCTCCTCCCTGGCCGCTGGGCATCCGT
Source organism: Arthrobacter sp. (assembly GCA_035254945.1). Taxonomy (GTDB): domain Bacteria; phylum Actinomycetota; class Actinomycetes; order Actinomycetales; family Micrococcaceae; genus Arthrobacter. Next base: position 4,464 of record DATFAE010000101.1, read on the forward strand.
TTGCCGCGACCGGCGGCCGGATCGTTGCCTCGCTTGCGAAGATGGTGCACGCCAGGGGCAGCGTTGATGGACGGCCGGCACGCGGCCTCATCTCCATCTGCGCCGCGGGCGGCCAGGGCGTCGTCGCAATTCTCGAAGCACTGTAGGGGGACCGGATGACAGACAAATACACCCAGTTCGTAAACCGGGGACTGGGCAAGAACATCGCCAGGAAGCTGGGCCTTCCGCAGCCGGCGATCCTGCGGCGGTACCAGCCTGGCCAGCCACTGATCACCGGACCGATCCTGGTCCAGGGCAGCACCGCCGGCGCCGACGCCCTGGCGGCCAGCCTCCTTTCCTGGGACCTGGATGTGCGCAGGCACGCCGTCCCGCGCGAGAAGCTTGGTGCCATTGTTCTGGTCCTGGATGAGCTGGACCGGCCCCAGGACCTGGAAAGCCCGGTCCTGTCGGCAGCAGCCTCGCTGCGGGATCTCGCGCCAAACGGCCGCGTCATCACCCTGTCCCGGCCAGCCACCAACAGCGCGGCCCCCTCGCAGGCAGCGGCCAGGCAAGGCGTGGACGGATTCCTGCGGTCGCTGGCGATGGAACTCCGTGCCGGCGCGACCGGCAACGGCATCCTGCTCGCGGACGGGCTTACGGCCACAAGCCCCAGCGCCTTGGCCGCCGTGCGGTTCCTGCTCTCCGGACGGTCGGCATACGTGGATGGGCAGTTCCTGACTGTCACCTCCACCGAAGGCACCCTGCCGGCAGATTTTGGGAAACCCCTCGCCGGCAAGGTCGCCGTTGTCACCGGCGCGGCACGCGGCATCGGCGCAGCCATTGCCCGCACGCTTCACCGCGACGGGGCCACCGTAGTGCTGGTGGATGTCCCCGCGGCCGGGGACCACCTCGCCGCGGTTGCCAACGAAATCCACGGCACGGCGCTCCAGCTGGACATCAGCCGCGAGGACGCGGGCCACCGGATCATTGACCACGCCGTACAGCGGCACGGACACCTCGACATCGTGATCCACAACGCCGGAATCACCAGGGACAAACTGCTGGCCAACATGGACCACGGGCGCTGGTCCTCCGTCATCAACGTCAACATTGCCGCGCAGCTCCGCATCAACGAGGACCTCCTCGCGTCTGTTCACTTCCGCGACTCACCGCGCATCGTGTCGGTGGCCTCCACCAGTGGCATCGCCGGCAACCGCGGACAGACAAATTACGCCGCCTCCAAAGGCGGAGTAATGGGCATGGTGCGGGCCTCCGCACCCCTGCTGGCGGAGCGTGGCGGGACCATCAACGCCGTGGCACCCGGCTTCATCGAAACAGAAATGACAGCAAGGGTGCCGCTGGCGCTCAGGGAAGCAGGCCGCCGGCTCAACTCGCTCAGGCAGGGCGGCCAGCCCACCGACGTCGCCGAGGCCATAGCCTTCCTGGCCAGCGATGCCGCCGGAGGAATCAACGGAGGCGTCCTGCGCGTCTGCGGACAGTACATGGTGGGGGCATGACCACAGTCCAGCCGATCATCCTGGGCGAGATGCCGTCCCTCTCCAGGCTCTATGTCAACGCAGCGGCGCAGGCAGCCCGCCGCCGCGTCCTGGGATCCCACGATGGCTCGGAGCTTCCGGCGGCCAGCCACGAAGTCAGGGGAGTGACACCCGACGTCGGCAATCTCACCGCGTACCAGCACCTCATCGGGGAGACAGCCAGCGACGTACTCCCTGCCGGCTTTATTCACGCCCTCGCCTTCCCGCTTGCCATCAGCGTGATGAACAGGGACGATTTTCCCTTGCCGCTGCTGGGCATGGTCCACCTCAGCAACCATGTTGAACAACTCTCGCCGGTCCTGTTCCCGGAACCGCTGGACATCACCGCGCGTGTGGAGAACCTGCGGGGCCACCGCTCCGGGACGCAACTGGACGTGGTGGCAGAGGTTCGTGGTGCCGGCGAGGCTGAGATCCGATGGCGGGGCGTCTCGACCTATCTGGCCAAGGGCGTCTTCCTGCCAGGCATCGACAAACCGTCGCCTGCGGGCAGCCGGGCCGAGTTCAAGGCTCCGGATCCAACGGCGCTGTGGCAGTTGGGCGTTGACACAGGCCGGGCCTACGCAGCAGTGTCCGGCGACTTCAATCCGATCCACCTCAGCGTACTGTCCGCCAAGGCCCTGGGCATGCGCCGGTCCATAGCCCATGGCATGTACCTGGCGTCAAGGGCGCTGGCGGACGTCGGCGCAGTGAAAGGCGATTCGTTCAGCTGGCACGTTGACTTCGAGGCGCCTGTGTTCCTCCCGGGACGCGTAGCCCTGGACATCAGCACGGCGCAGCTGCCCGGCGGGGCGTGGCAAAAGTCCGACTTCGTCGCCTGGAACCCACGGTCCGGCCGCCGGCATTTTTTCGGTACAGTCTCTGCCCTCTAAGGTGACGGCTTCACCGCGCGCAGGATCCGGTGCAGGCTCAGCAGGATTGATTCGGAAGCGGTCACTGTCCCCTGATCCGCGTCCCGATCGGCCGGGTAAGGTCCTGCCGCGGCGGCCATGCAGGCTTCCACTGCCGCTTTCGCGGCAGCGAACCGATCCTGCTGGGATTCGGTGTCCTCACTGTGGAAGGAGCGCAACAGCTCACCGGTAGCGGACATGGCATCCGCCAGCGGCACGCTGTCCCGGAACGGAACCGTATAGGGAACCTCGTCCTGCCAGATGACATCTGAAAGGACTTCGGTCATGTCCTGGATGTGGAAGGTCACCCGCTCAAGCTCCCGCAGGTTGCGGTAGTCCAGGTCCACGTCCCGGGGGTGGAGCTTCCGGCGGGGGTTCGCGCGCCGGCTGGCATCCGCTTCCTGGACCAGGTGCCGGACGGAACGTGCGGCCGCTGCCAGTTCCTCCGAGCGGCGGGACCAGTCCTCATGCTCCGGCGGCCACTTCTCCTTGAGCGCCGCCCCCATGTCAGTTAATTGGGTGCCAAGCGCCAGCCGCAGTTCGTCCAGGCTGGCGGCCGCAGCATTGAAGTGCAGCGGCGGGAACACCAGGAAGTTGACGGCGATGCCTACCGCAACGCCGACACCCATCTGGAGGAGGTAGCCGAACGAAAAATCGTCGGGATTGCTCCCGCCAACCAACAGGACCAGCAGCGCCGCTGTCGGGATCCAGTCCCGTCCGGAACCCAGCCGGGGGAGGCCCGCGAGCAGAACCCCGATGCCCATGAAGATGGCAACGGTCACCGGGGACGGGTCCGTGATATTGACCAGAAGGAACGCGAGGCCGATTCCCATGGCCAGGCCGACGAGCGTCTGAAGGCCCTGCCGAACGGAACCGGCCACGTTGTGGTACATCGAGACAAGGGCGCCCAGCGGCGCATAGTACGGATACTCCGCAGCGGTTCCCGGCATGTACGGGGCAATGAAGAAAGCCAGCCCGGCGGCCAGCGCAGCTTTGGCGGCCAGCTGAAGGCGCTGTACCGTGAACGCCACCGCTACGCCATTGACCGCCCGGCGCAGCAGCTTGGTCCCCTCGGCCCACCGGGCCGGACGCGGCGGTTGAGTATTTCCCATCCGCCTCACATTAGGGGCACCGCCCTGCTAGGACAAGGTGGCGGCAGCGCGCCGGACTTCCGCAGCCAGCCGGTGCGCCTTGCCGGGTGTGCGGCCGTCCTCTGCCCGTTGCGGAATGTAGCCAAAACCAAGGCCATACGAAGGGTCCGCGAAGCCCAGGGCCGCGTTGGCGCCTTCATGGCCGAACGCCCGGTGGCTGCCGAAATTCCGTGAGGGATGGGGCTTCATAAACACGACAGCAAAGGCATTGTCCAGGCCCGAGGAGCGGTCCAGGCCCCAGACCTGCTCCTGGGCCATCGTTGCCACGGTTTCCAGGGAGAGCAGCGGCGCGCCGCCATCAACGCCCGTTGTTGCCGCCGCGTACAGGCGTGCGAGTCCCTCGGCCGAGCCGACACCGCCGGCGGCGCTCATGCCGGCCGCGCGCACTGTCCGCTGGTTGGGCAGTTCCATGATGGTGCTCACTGCGGCGTTGCCATTGAGCCCTTCCAGGCTCAGGGGGTCCAGCCACGGCTGCTGCGGGTCGGCGTCGTAAAGGACATTACGGTAGCGGCCATCCAGCTCGGCCGGCAGCCCCAGGAAGAAGTCGACGCCGAATGGCCGGCGGATGCGGCTGTCGTACAGGGCCTGCAGCGTTTCACCGGTGGTGCGGCGGCAGAGCTCCTCCATCATGATTCCGATGGTGAGTGCGTGGTAGCCGAAACAGCTGCCGGGCCGCCAGACCGGCCTGGTGGCCGCGAGCCGTGCCGCCGCCTCCGGTGTGGTGAATTCGTCCAGGGCGAAGCCGCCTTCCACGCCCATCACCCCGGCCTGGTGGGACAGGGCTTCACGGACGAGGAGCCGGTCCTTGCCGTGCTGCCCGAATTCCGGCCAATAGTGGGCAACGGTCCGGTCAAGGTCCAGCACACCGTCCTGGACCAGCACGGCGATGACCATCGCGGCCACGCCCTTGGAACATGAGTAGGCCCCGGTGATGGAGCCGGCCGCGACGTGGGGTCCGCCGTTCAGGTCAAGCACCTTCGTTCCCTGATGATAAGCGGCTACCTGGGCGCTGTAGTGCCCATCATCGGCGAGGAAGGAGTCAAACAGGTCCAGAGCGCCCTCGAAACCGGGCGCTGCAAAGCCACGGGAAATCTGCATGGCCCCAGCATAGCCGGTTAGAAAGCGCTTTCCTGTCAGCTTTCCGCTCCGTGGCCCGGCGCCACTTCTTCGCCCTGCTTCACCGGACCCGGGGGAGTCCCGTCCCCGAACGGGCGTCCGCCCAGCGACGCCCTGCCATGGGCCTCCAGCCAGCCTGACAGGTCCGGGCCCTGCGGCACTATGCCGGTGGGATTGATATCGGCGTGCACGATGTAGTAATGCTGCTTGATCTGGACGAAGTCGATGGTGTCGCCAAAGCCGGGCGTCTGGAACAGGTCGCGGGCATAGCCCCACAGCGCAGGCATTTCCGAGAGCTTCTGCCGGTTGCACTTGAAGTGGCCGTGGTACACAGCATCGAACCGGGCCAGCGTGGTGAACAGCCGGACATCGGCTTCGGTTAGCGTGTCTCCCACGAGGTACCGCTGGTCTGTCAGCCGATCTTCGAGCCAGTCCATGGCCGTCCACAGCCGGGTGAAGGCGTCGTCGTAAGCTTCCTGGGAGCCGGCAAAGCCGCAGCGGTAGACGCCGTTATTGACTTCGGTGAAGACGCGTTTGTTCACCGCGTCGATTTCAGCCCGAAGCTGCTCCGGGTACAGCCTGGGAGCACCGGGACGGTGGAATTCCGCCCATTCCGTGGAGAAGTCGAGGGTGATCTGGGGAAAGTTGTTGGTCACCACCTCACCGCTGCCGACATCCACGATCACGGGGACGGTAATGCCCCTCGGATAATTGGGGAACCGCCGGAAGTAGGCGGCCTGGATGCGGTCAATGCCCAGGACCGGGTCCACTCCGCCAGGATCCAGGTCGAAAGTCCAGGAGCGGGCATCATGCGTTGGGCCGGGCTGGCCGAGGGAGATGGCGTCTTCGAGGCCCAGGAGCCGCCGGACGATGACTGTCCGGTTGGCCCAAGGGCAGGCTCTTGCCGCGATCAGGCGGTACCGACCTGCCTCGACGGGCCAGCCCGGTTCGCCGTGGGCGCCGGGCCTGCCGTCGCGGGTGATCCGGTCCTCGATGTAATTGGTGTCCCGGGTAAACCCCGCACCGCCGGTGACGTAGGCGCCAAGGGTGCTGTGTTCCCCGCCATCCCTGGTTCCGCTGGTTTGTGCCTGTCCCGTTTCCTGGCTCATCGGACCACTCTATGCTCCCGCCACGAGAATCGCGGAGATGGGCTGCCAGGCGATGATCCAGGAACCCCACACGATGGCGGCGAACATGGCGATCCAGATGAAGGAGGGCACGGACGTGGAGCGGTAGAGCAGGTAGGCGTCGGAGCTGGCCAGCCGGTCCCTGCGGCGAACGTGGACGTGCATCAGCTTGATCACGTCGCGGACCGCAGCCACCAGCAGGGCAAGGCCAAGAACGATCGCCACATGGCCGGTGAAGGCGTGCGGCACAAAAAAGACCAGAACGGCGCCCGAGGCGGCGGCCGCCACTGTGATGAGGAGTCCTGCCAGGTTGCGGATGAAAAGGAGCGACAGTACCAGGATCAGCGAGCCCGCCGTCAACGCTGCCGGTCCCCAGCCATTAAATCCGGACCAGACGAGCGCGGCGCCCGTCAGCGCCGGAACCGGGTATCCCCAGAAGCCCGACCACACAGTAGCCACCCGGCCACGGGTGTAACTTGTGGTTGTCCCGGAGTGGTCCAGGCTGAGCCTGATCCCGCCCAGCCTTTGGCCGCTCATGACTGCGGCGAAAGCGTGGCCCAGTTCATGGGTGGCGGTGGCCAGCAGGCCAAAGTACCGCCAGGTGGCGCGGGGAACGGACAGGGCGGCCGCCACAATGAGGACTACTGCCAGCTCGCCCAGGGAAACGTCGGGGAGTGCCGTCCTGCTGAAAGCTTCAACGAGGCGCTGCCACAGTTGACCGGGGAGGGAGTTCATGCGCCGCCGTCGGGGGAGTAGTCATAGTGCGCCATAGCCCTCTACGGTACTAGAGGGCAGGTGGACCTGCCCGCGCCCCGGCCTGGAGCGCGTTACGAATCGAGGGATACCGTGTCCACTTTGAAGGAACGACTGCACGCTGATGTTGTGGTGCACATGAAGGAGCGCAACAAGACAGCGCTCACGACCGTACGCAATGTACTGGGGGAGATCGAAACCCGCGAAAAGTCAGGGAAGACGCCGGTGGTGCTGGACGACGCCCAGGTGACGTCGCTGCTGCAGAAGGAAGCGGCCAAGCGCCGCGACACCGCGCTGATCTATACGGAGGCAGGAGAACCTGACCGTGCTGCCGCTGAAATCGCCGAGGCCGAGGTCATTGAAGCATATTTGCCCCAACCCCTGACCGAAGCCGAGGCGGAAGCGATCGTGGACGCCGTCATCGCGGAACTCAGCGCCCGGGGTGAAAAGCCCGGCATACGCCAGATGGGCGAGGTGATGAAGCCTGTCACGGCGAAGGTCGCTGGCCGCTTCGACGGCAAAGCCGTCAGCCAGATGGTCCGCAGCCGGCTTGTTTAAACGAAAGGCACGTCCACGGTTGCCGTGGGCGCGCCTCATCGTCTCCAGGTGCGCCTGCCTAAGCGGTCACCGGGGTTGTTCGTGTGCGGGTTTCAGCCTTCGCAGTCCGTGCAGTAGCTGTGTCCGTCTTTCTGCCGCGCGATCTGCGAGCGGTGCCGGACCAGGAAGCAGGAGTAGCAGGTGAACTCGTCGTCGGCTTGGGGGATGACCTGGACGATCAGCTCCTCGGCAACGAATTCGCCGCCCGGAACCCCTGCGCCGTCCAGTCCATCTGCCTCGTCGAGTTCCAGCACAACGCTGCGGGCGTCCGGTGCATTAGCGGACTGGAGCGCCTCAAGCGAGTTGTCCTGCGACTCCTTGACGTCGGAGCGGAGTTCGTCGTAATCGGTTGCCACTTAGGTGTTTCTCTTTTCTTTGGTTCGTCTGTCGCGTATGAAACGTACAGCATCACGCTGGTATTCCCCAATAGGTTCACCGGATTAAACCTTGGCAACGGCGCAGAAGCAACCCGGATGTGACGAAAAGCACCGGCCGGACCCATGAGGGGCAGCCAGGACTCCGGCGCACCTGCCTCAGCTTGGACACAGTTCCTATGCAGGTCAGCTGGCCGCTGCCCATATATACGGGACGAAGGTAATTCACTTTGAGTTGTATGCAGGTGTAGCCGTGACCCTGGGGGAGGGGTGTCTGGACCGCGCAGCCATGCCGAGTGCAGCAAGGTGCAGACAAGGCCGCTCATGGTGGGCATGGCCGCCAGGGTGATGGCTGGATCATCCCACACGGATAGAGCGCAGATGCAAAAAAGCCCCTGGAATCCTTGGATTCCAGGGGCTTTCCCTTCTGTGCGCGGAGGGGGACTTGAACCCCCACCCCCTTTCGAGGACTAGCACCTCAAGCTAGCGCGTCTGCCATTCCGCCACCCGCGCAGGTGGTATTTCGGACAACGTTTCCGCCTTTCAGCGTTTCGCGTTTCTCCGAAGCAGCGAGAAAAACTCTAACATGAACTTTCCTGAAACATGGAATCGGGCCAAATGGGTAGGCTGATGGCAAGCGAATCCGCCCCTGGTTCCCAGCAGCCACCCACCTTCATGAGGAGTGCTCAATGACTGATATCCGTCCCGAAGATGAAGTCGTCCGGATCTGCCAGGAACTCATCCGGATAGACACCTCCAACTACGGCGACGGTTCCGGACCGGGAGAGCGCGCCGCGGCCGAGTACACCGCCGGCCTCATAGAGGAAGTCGGCCTGCCGGCCGAAATCTTTGAATCGGCCCCCGGCAGGGCAAGCGTCGTCACCAGGATGGGAGGCGAGGACCCGGGCGCGAGTGCCCTTGTGGTCCACGGCCACCTGGACGTTGTCCCCGCACTCAGGGAGCAGTGGTCAGTGGACCCCTTCGGCGCGGAACTCAAGGACGGCCTCATCTGGGGCCGCGGCGCGGTGGACATGAAGGACATGGATGCCATGATCCTTTCTGTGCTCCGTGGCTTCGCCAGGACCGGACGCAAACCTAAGCGGGACATCATCTTCGCTTTCTTCGCCGACGAGGAAGCAGGCGGCGAATACGGCGCCCGGTACGCTGTGGACAAACGGCCGGAACTCTTTGAAGGCGCAACGGAAGCCATCTCCGAGGTTGGCGGGTTCTCGGCGACCATCGGCGGGCAGCGCACCTACCTCCTGCAGACAGCCGAAAAGGGGATCTCCTGGCTCCGTCTCGTGGCGCACGGACGGGCGGGGCACGGCTCCCAGATCAACACCGACAACGCCATCACGCGGCTGGCCGCCGCGGTGACCAGGATCGGTGAATACAACTGGCCCATTGAACTGACCCCCACCACACGACAGTTCCTGGACGGCGTGACCGAACTCACGGGAGTGGAATTCGATCCGGACAATCCGGACGTCCTGTTGGACCAGCTGGGTACGGTGGCGCGGTTCGTCGGGGCGACCCTGCAGAATACGACGAACCCCACCCTGCTGAAGGGCGGCTACAAGCACAACGTTATTCCGGAGTCGGCTGAAGCCCTGGTGGACTGCCGAACGCTGCCGGGCCAGGCGGAGCATGTACTGGAAGTTGTCCGTGAGCTCGCGGGGACCGGCGTGGACGTCAGCTACGTTCACAACGATGTCTCGCTTGAGGTCCCGTTCGCCGGTAACCTGGTCGATTCCATGATTGACGCGCTGCATGCTGAAGATCCGGGAGCCAAGGTGCTTCCGTACACTCTCTCCGGAGGCACCGACAACAAGTCATTGAGCCGATTGGGCATCACCGGTTATGGTTTTGCCCCGCTGCAGCTTCCGGACGATCTGGACTTCACCGGGATGTTCCACGGCGTCGACGAGCGCGTCCCGGCGGACTCGCTGAAATTCGGCGCCCGGGTCCTGAACACCCTGCTCACGAACTACTGAGCCTGGCCCGGATATGACGCCCGAAGACGTGTTGCCCGACGCGCTGCTGGATCGGGTCCGGGGACGTGCCGCCGCCTATGACCGTGACAACTCCTTCTTCCACGAGGACCTCGAGGATCTCACCGCTGCCGGATACCTGAGGCTTTTCGTCCCGGCGTCCGACGGCGGCTTGGGGCTTGGGCTTGAAGCGGCGGCTCAGTGCCAGCGGCGGCTGGCAACGGCGGCGCCGGCCACCGCCCTGGCCGTGAACATGCATCTGGTCTGGACCGGCGTCGCGCAGGTCCTTTCTGGCAGGGGCGACCACTCCCTCGAGTTTGTCCTGCGGGAGGCGGCTGCAGGCGAGGTGTTCGCTTTCGGGAATTCCGAGGCCGGCAACGATTCGGTGCTTTTTGATTCCCGGACGGCGGCCACGCCGCTGGCCGGCGGTGGCTACAGTTTCACCGGGACGAAGATCTTCACCAGCCTCTCGCCGGCCTGGACAAGGCTGGGGATCTTCGGCAAGGACAGCCAGGCGAGGGACGGTCAAGGGGAGCTGGTCCACGGGTTCATCCGGCGGGACACGCCCGGCTACAGGATCCTGGACGATTGGGACACGCTGGGAATGCGCGCCAGCCAGTCCAACACCACTGTGCTGGACGGCGCCGAGGTCCCCGTGGACCGGATTTTCCGCAAACTGCCCGTCGGCCCCAATGCCGATCCGCTGATTTTCGCTATTTTTGCGTGCTTCGAAACGCTGCTGGCCGCCGTCTACACGGGCATCGGCGAACGTGCGCTGCATTTAGGTGTGGACGCGGTGAAGCGGCGGACATCCTTGAAGAACGGCGGCCGGAGCTACGCGCAGGACCCTGACATCCGATGGAAGGTGGCTGACGCCGCCATGGCCATGGACAGCCTCTACCCGCAGCTCGCCGCAGTGACCCGCGATGTGGACGCCCTGGCTGACCACGGGCCCCAGTGGTTCCCACGGCTCGTGGGGTTGAAAGTCAATGCAACGGAAACCGCGCGGCAGGTGGTGGACCTGGCCATTCGGGTCAGCGGAGGCTCAAGCTATTTTCGAGGCTCGGAACTGGAACGGCTCTATCGGGACGTTCTGGCCGGCATGTTCCACCCGTCGGATGACGAATCGGCACACAACACGGTAGCCAACGCCTGGCTCGGCCCGCTTGAGGCTTAGACGGTCCCCTGGACGGTATTTCCAGCCGCTCAGCCTCAGACGGTCCGCTGGACCTGCATCACCCGGCGCCGGAGCCAGAAGCGCCTGCCTCCGCCCATATAGAGCTTGCTGCGCTCCAGTTCCCACTTGCCGTATTCGGAATGCTCCACAAGCCGGCGCCGCGCTTCAGGCAGGGAATCGTCGGGGCTGACCGTCAGTACGAGGTACTCGTACTGCCTCAGGTAGTCCCGTTCCCGCTGGACCGAGCTGGTGAGAAATTGTTCCTTCATTGCTCTCCATTTTCGTCCTTTTCCGGCTAACGTGAAGTCATGAGCATCGATCCGCGTGTCGCGCTTCAGTCCTTGACTTCCTCCTTGGAAGAACACCTTATAGCAGCGTCCAATCGCCGCGGTGATGGGGACCCCGCCGTTGAGGCGGCTTTTTTTGCCGTCGCGGATGCGTTCGAAGTCTATGAGGACGCGCTCTACGAGGCCTACAGCGAAGTGACGCCGCTCCAGGTCTTTGACGACGAAGAGGACGAAGACGAAGGCAGCGACGTCGACGACGAAGAGGATCTGGAGATCCTCGAAGACTAGGCCTGCCCGGAGACGTCCTCGAGTGCGCACGAAATCTCCGGCGGCAAGGGCACCAGCTGCGCGTCAAGGATCTCCTTGAGCTGGACAGGAGTCCTCGGTCCCACAATGGCCGAAGCCACACCATGCTGTGAGAGCAGCCAGCTGAGTGACACATCAAGCGGCGCCCGCCCCAGGCCCTTTGCAGCCATCGAGACCGCTTCCACCACCCGGGACGCCTGCTGGCCCAGATAAGGCTCCACGTAGGCGGCAAGGCCGGGGCTCGCCGCACGGGAATCCCCCGGGATGCCACTGCGGTATTTGCCGGTCAGGGCCCCACGCCCCAGCGGCGCCCACGCCAGGAGACCGAGGCCGGCATCTTCCACCGCCGGAATGAGTTCCCCTTCAGGTTTCCGCTGGAGCAGGGAATACTCCGCCTGGGCGGCAACCAGCGGAAAGCCGGCAATGGCGGCGGCTTTCGCGGTCTGCCAGCCGTTGAAGTTTGAGACGCCTGCGTAGCGGGCACGTCCGCTGCGCAGCGCGAACTCCAGCGCAGACAAGGTCTCGTCCAGGGGGACATTGGCATCCCATGCCTGCGCAAACCAGATATCGACGTAATCGGTGCCCAGCCGGGCGAGGCTCGCGTCGAGCGCGGAAAGCATCGCGCTCCGCGAGGTGTCCACGGTCCGCCGGCCATCCGGCGTCGAAACTCCGGCCTTGGTGGAGATCGAGACCTCAGTGCGGGAGACGACGTCGCCCAGCAGTGAGCCGATCAGGGCCTCCGACCTGCCGTCGGCGTAGGACGCCGCGGTATCGATGTGCCGGCCGCCAGCATCCACAAACGTCCGCAGCAATTCAGTAGCGTCCTGCTCGTCGGTTTCGCCGGCCCATGACATGGTGCCGAGGGAAAGGGCGGAGACACGCAATCCACTGTTGCCGACGTAACGCTGCTGCATAGCAGCAAGCTTACGGGGAATCAGCAGGGTCCATGACGTAGGGTCTTAGCGTGAACTGGTTTGAGGCGGCCCTGCTGGGCCTAGTGCAGGGACTGACCGAATTTCTACCGATTTCATCGAGTGCGCATCTGCGGATCGTTGGGCAGTTCCTGCCCAATGCGGCCGACCCCGGCGCCGCCTTCACCGCCATCACACAGCTGGGCACAGAGACCGCCGTACTCGTTTTTTTCTGGCATGACATCGTCCGCATCGTCAAAGCGTGGCTGGGTTCACTGTCCGGCAAAGTCTCCCGGCAGGACCCCGATGCGCGGATGGGCTGGCTGGTGATTCTGGGCAGCCTGCCGATCATCGTCCTGGGCCTCCTGTTCCAGGACCAGATCGAATCCGTCCTCAGGAGCCTCTGGATTGTGGCCACCACGTTGATCGTGTTTGGCCTGGTGCTGGCCGTGGCTGACGCCGTGGGCAAGCAGAAACGGGACCTGACCCATCTGACCTACAAGCACGGCATCTACTTTGGCTTTGCGCAGGCGATGGCCCTGATCCCGGGAGTTTCCCGCTCCGGCGGAACCATCACCGCGGGCCTGCTGATGGGGTACACCCGTGAAGCCGCCGCCCGCTATTCCTTCCTCCTGGCCATTCCCGCCGTGTTCGGCAGCGGCCTGTACCAGCTCTACAAAACGGTCTCGAAGGAAGGCATTACGGGTCCGTACGGTTTGCCCGAGACGGCACTGGCCACCGTCATCGCCTTCGTTGTGGGCTATGTCATTATTGGCTGGTTCCTGAAGTTTGTCTCCACCCGCAGCTACCGGCTCTTTGTCTGGTACCGGATCCTCCTGGGCCTGGCCCTGTATCTGCTGCTCGGTTTCAATGTGATCAGCGCCTGACAGTAGGCTTGCCCTGTGAAATCCTGGATATCCCGCCCTGTTCCTGACCTGCCCGGCCACATGCCTGCCATCAGGCTTTTTGACACTGTCCAAGGCAGGGAAGTTGAGCTGCAGGGCGACGGCGACCAGTCTCTGTACGTCTGCGGGATCACCCCCTACGACGCCACGCACATGGGCCACGCGGCCAGCTATGTTGCGTTTGATTTGTTGAACAGGGCCTGGCGTGACGCCGGCCAGCGGGTGGCCTACGTCCAGAACGTCACCGACGTCGACGACCCCCTCCTGGAGCGCGCCACGGCGACGGGCGTCGACTGGAGGGACCTGGCCGCCAGCCAGATAGAGCTCTTCCAGACGGACATGGAAGCCCTCAACGTCATCGCACCTGACCACTACGTCGGCGCGGTGGAATCGATCCCGCTGATCGTCCCGGCCATTGAGCGCCTCCTCGCCACGGGGCTTGCGTACCGCGTGCCCGGCGCGCCGGGTGAGCCCGACGGAGACGTCTACTACGACGTCGAGGCTGCGGGAAAGCAGTCCGCGGCCAGCGACGCCTGGACCCTGGGCGACATCTCGGGCCTGGCGGAAACCGAGATGCTGGAGCTCTTCGCCGAGCGCGGCGGGGACCCCGGGCGGGCCGGCAAGCGGCAGGCGCTGGACCCGCTGCTGTGGCGCGTCGCCCGGGAGGGCGAGCCCAGCTGGTCCGGAGGTGAGCTCGGAGACGGCCGCCCCGGCTGGCACATCGAATGCACTGTGATCGCCCAGGAATACCTGCCCGCCCCGTTCACGGTCCAGGGCGGTGGCTCCGACCTTATTTTCCCGCACCATGAGATGGGGGCCGGCCACGCCTACTCTTTGGCGGGCGTCCCGCTGGCGCATCACTACGCGCACGCCGGAATGGTTGGCCTGGACGGCGAAAAGATGAGCAAGTCCAAGGGCAACCTTGTCCTGGTTTCACGGCTCCGGGCCGCAGGGGAGGAACCCGCCGCCATCCGGCTGGCAATCCTCGCCCATCACTACCGGTCCGACTGGTCGTGGACGGACGCCGGCTTCTCGGAGGCGAAGGACCGGCTAGCTGCGTGGCGCAGCGCCCTTGCCGCTGCGCCGGAAGGTTCTGCCGCCGGCCTGATCACCGAGATGCGTGCGGCCCTGGCTTCGGACCTTGACGCGCCGGCGGCGCTGGAAGCCGTTGACCGCTGGGCTGCCGGGGCGGCATCCGCCGCGGCAGCGGGCAGCCCCCAGGACCAGGCGCTGGTCAGTGACGCGGTGGAAGCCCTGCTCGGCGTGGTCCTTTAGCGGTTCGCTGACAGGAAAGTGCCTGCCCGCAGTTGCGGGCAGGCACTTTCCTGTCCGGCCAGGGTTGGTCCTTACTGCTTGTCTTTGCCCCGGCGCTTCAGATAGCGCTCGAATTCCCGGGCAATGGATTCGCCGCTTGCCTCGGGCAGGTCAGCTGTGTCCTTCGCCTCTTCGAGCTGGCGGACGTAAGCGGCGATCTCCGGATCCTCGGTGGCGAGTTCGTCCACGCCGCGTTCCCAGGCATCTGCTTCTTCAGCCAGTTCATGCGTGTCCAGGGGGACCTGGAGCAGCTCCTCAATACGGTGCAGGAGCGCCAGCTGCGCTTTGGGCGACGGCGCCTGGGCGACGTAGTGCGGCACGGCAGCCCACAGCGAAACCGTGGGGATCCCCGCCAGTAGGGAAACTTCGGACAGAACCCCCACAATGCCCACCGGCCCCTCATACTGGGAGGCTTCCAGGTTCAGCCGTTCCCGCAGGGGTGCGTCGTCCGAGGACGTGCTGACCGGGATGGGCCGGCTGTGGGGCACATCAGCCAGCAGCGCCCCGACGAGCACAACGTAGTCAACGTTCAGGGCTTCCGCGTGGACCAGCAGCTCGGCAGTGTAGGCGCGCCACTTGTAGGACGGCTCGGTGCCCTGGACAAAGATGACGTCCACATTGGAGTCGGGCGCGCTGGCCTTGTAAATCCTGGTGGATGGCCATTTGATCTTGCGTTCGCCGGCCGCGTTGCGCCGTACCGTGGGCCGCGTGAACTGGAAGTCGTAATATTCGTCGGCGTCGATGGACGCAACCTTCTTGCCGCCCCAGAGCTTGTTCAGGTAGCGCAGCGAATCGCTGGCCGCTTCGCCCGCGTCATTCCAGCCCTCAAAGGCGGCCAGCATTACGGTGATGCGTTCACCCTCAGCCACTGGCTGCAGGAACCGCTCCGGCCCGGCCTCGGCACCCGGTTCGGTGGTGTCTCCGTCGAAGCTATTCATCCCATCACCCTACGTCCAAGAACCGGCGCCACGCATTGAATGAAGCGCCGAAAAATCATCGGTGCCGCCCAATTCCTGGCTGCGGGGGGCCCGTATTCGCCGAGGGCGTAGCCCACAGCGTGCGTCCAGCGGGGCACCGTAGACTGAACATATGCGATCTCCAGCCACCATTTCCCCACTTAAGGCAGTCCTCTGGGACATGGATGGCACCATTGTGGACACGGAGCCCTACTGGATCGCGGCCGAACATGCATTGGTCGAAGCGCACGGCGGCACCTGGTCGCATGGGCAGGCCATCCAGCTCGTCGGGCAATCACTGACGTATTCCGCCGGCATCCTTCAGAATGCCGGCGTGGACCTGGAAAGCAGGGAAATCATCGACACTCTGACGGCCGAGGTCATCCGCGGCGTGCAGCGGCGCGTCCCCTGGCGCCCGGGCGCCCGCGAACTGTTGGACGAGCTGCACCAGGCGGGTGTCAGGTGTGCCCTCGTCACCATGTCCGAAGGCCCCTTGGCCCGTGAAATCGTTGCGAGCCTCCCCAAGCCGTACTTCGAATTCGTGGTGACGGGGGATACCGTTACCCGCGGCAAACCGCACCCCGAGGCATACCTCACCGCGGTTGAACTGCTTCAGGGCGCTGATCCCGCCCTGACCATCGATCACTGCATCGCCCTGGAAGATTCCGCACCCGGCGTCGCCGCTGCGGTTGCCTCCGGCGTGTCCACCGTGGCCATTCCGCACATCGTGCCCATCCCGGACAGTCCCCGGCACACCACCTGGGACTCGCTGTCCGGGCGGACCGTGGCCGAGCTGGTCGCCCTCGCCGCGGACCGCAACGGTACCGCCGGCACCGGGCGCCGCATGGAAGCGGCGTTGGGGAGTCCTGCAGATGGGTGAAAAAGCCGCGCCGGCGCGCCGCGAAGGAATCCCCCTCGGGAGGATAGCCGGCATTCCCGTCATCCTGGCCTACTCGTGGTTCGTCATCGCCGCCTTTACAGTGATCGTCTACGGGCCGGTGCTGCAGCAGGGCAACCCGGCCCTGGGCGGGGCTGCCTACACCGTGGCGTTTGCGTACGCTGTCCTGCTCCTGATCTCCGTGCTGGTCCATGAGCTGGCCCACGCGCTGACCGCCAAGATCTATGGCTGGCCGACGCAGAAAATCGTCCTGAACCTTTGGGGCGGGCACACCCAGTTTGAAAACTTCACGGCCACGCCCGGACGGTCCGTGCTGGTGGCGCTTGCCGGGCCTGCCGCCAACGTCGCGCTGGCGGGTGCGGCGTGGCTGGTTCTGACCACCGCAGACCTGCCCAGTGTGGTGGAGCTGCTCACCAACATCTTCATGTGGGCCAACTTCGTCATCGGCGTCTTCAACGTCCTCCCAGGCCTGCCCCTCGACGGCGGCCGGATCGTCGAATCGGCCGTCTGGAAAGCCACGGGCAGCCAGGCCAAAGGCACCGTCGCAGCCGGCTGGGCCGGCCGCATCATCGTCGTCGCCCTGGGCTTCTGGTTCATAGCCCGCCCCGTGCTGGCCGGCGAGTCTCCAGAATTCTCCATGCTCATGATCACCCTCCTGGTGGGTGGATTCCTCTGGATGGGCGCATCGGCGTCCATCCAGCAGGGGACCATGCGCGGACGGCTGCACCTGGTCAACGCCGCCGCACTGGCGGGACCCGCCGTCGGAATTCCCTACACTGCCACCGTTGCAGACGTCCTGCGGGTCGCGCCGGCCGGCCTCCCTGCCGTTGTGGTGTGCGGGCCCGACGGCCGCCCGCAGGCCGTAGTGGACGCCTCCGCAGTCGCCGCAGTTCCGCCTCATGCCGCAAGTTCCACGCCAGTGACGGCAGTGTCCTATGCCCTGGGGCCGGGGGCCTACGTGCCCGAGTGGTCAGAGGGCCAGGAGCTCATCCAGTACCTTGGCCAGCTGGAGGGCCAGGAATATGCGGTGGTTGACCACCGCGGCACAGTGACAGGGCTGCTGGCCCAAAACGTGGTGGTGGCGGCCATCACCGGTAAGAGTGTCCGCCCCAATAGGTATCCCCAGCGCCAGAACCGGTAGAGTTACCTGCCGGTCGCGTTTAGCTGCCACACGGTTTCCGATGTGGGGCAAGGCCGGACAGACAGTCCCATCACGTGCGCAGCCCCACAGTTTTACAGGAGCGAGGAAAATTCATGAGCAGCGAATCTGCCGCCACCGAAGCCGCAGCCACACCCCAGGACGGAGTTGCCGCCAACGGAGCCCAGCCGGTGGGAGCTGCGCGGCGGCGGGGTCCCTTCCGTGAAGGCGAACGCGTCCAGCTGACCGATGAGCGCGGCCGCATGAACACGATCACGCTTGAAGTGGGCGGCGCTTTCCACACCCACCGCGGATTCCTTAACCATGATGAGATCATCGGCAAGGTTGACGGCTCCGTTGTGGAGAACAACGTTGGCCAGCAGTACCAGACGCTGCGCCCGCTGCTCTCCGACTTTGTCCTCTCCATGCCCCGGGGCGCCGCCGTTGTCTACCCCAAGGATGCCGGCCAGATTGTCACCATGGCGGACATCTTCCCTGGCGCCAGGGTGGTTGAAGCCGGGGTCGGCTCCGGAGCGCTGTCCATCTCGCTGCTTCGTGCCGTGGGTGACAGCGGCTACCTGCACTCGTTCGAGCGGCGCGCGGAGTTCGCTGACATTGCCCGTGGCAACGTAGAGACGATCTTCGGCGGACCGCACCCCGCGTGGAAGGTTTCGCTGGGCGACTTCCAGGAGGAAGTTGTCCGCAGCGAGGCGCCCGGATCCGTTGACCGCGTGGTGCTGGACATGCTGGCCCCTTGGGAATGCCTCGACGCCGTAGCCACGGTACTTGCTCCCGGCGGAGTCTGGATCAACTACGTGGCCACCGTTACCCAGCTCTCCCGCACCGCCGAGGCCATCCGAGCCGACGGCCGGTTCACCGAACCTGACGCCTGGGAGTCCATGGTCCGCGGCTGGCACCTTGAAGGCCTCGCGGTACGCCCCGACCACCGCATGGTGGCCCACACCGGTTTCCTCCTGGTCACCCGGCGCCTGGCCGACGGCGTGACCGGCATTTCCGTCAAACGGCGCCCGTCGAAAACCGACTTCGACGAAGCGGACGTGAACGCGTGGACGCCCGGCGCGGTAGGGGAGCGGCTCGTCTCAGACAAGAAACTCCGCCGGGCTGCCCGCGACGCGATCGCCGGCACGAACGTCAAGGATGATCCGGAGATCACGAACTAGTCCAGATTTCGGGAGTCTTCAGCTGTACCCGCCAACTTGGGGCTAAGGTCTTAAGAGAAGCGCAGGAAGGGGCTGATGCATCATGGAGACTCCGAACCAGGACTCCGGACGTACACCGGCAGAGCAGTCTGCCGTTAATGATTTGTCTGTTGCCGACAGGCAGGTCAACATCCTTCGGGACAAGCTCAGGCACATTGACCGGCAGCTCGCGGCCGCAACTCAAAACAATGCCAAGCTGGTCACCATGCTGGAAGCCGCGAAAGCGGAAATCCTGCGGCTCAAGAACGCCCTGGACCAGGAAGGGCAGCCACCTTACAGCTTCGGCACTATTCTCCAGCTCAATCCCAAGCGGCAGCCGTCCGCCGGCAACAGCGGCCAGGCCGCCACCGAGGAATCGGTGGATATCTTCAATGCCGGGCGGAAGATGCGGGTGGGCATCAGCCCGCTCGTGAACATCAACCAGCTTGCTGTTGGCCAGGAAGTCCTTCTTAATGAGGCATTACTGGTTGTAGCCGGCCTCGGTTACGAACGGGCCGGGGAGCTGGCCACCCTGAAGGAAATGCTGGGCACGGACCGGGCCCTCGTGGTTGGGCGCGCGGACGAAGAGCGGGTCATCAGGCTTTCGGGCGCCCTGCTGGGCGAAAAGCTCCGGGTCGGGGATGCGCTGTCCATCGATTCCCGGACAGGGTACGCCTTGGAGAAAGTCCCGCGGTCCGAGGTGGAGAACCTGGTGCTGGAGGAAGTTCCGGACATCACGTACGAGGACATCGGCGGACTCGGCCCGCAGATTGAACAGATCCGTGACGCTGTTGAACTGCCGTTCCTCCATCCGGACCTCTACCGCGAACACGGATTGAAGGCACCGAAGGGCATCCTGCTGTACGGCCCTCCGGGCTGCGGCAAGACCCTCATCGCGAAAGCCGTGGCGAACTCGCTGGCGGCCCGGGCGGCTGAGCGGTCCGGCAACGTGGACCTGAAGAGCTACTTCCTCAACATTAAGGGCCCGGAACTGCTGGACAAGTACGTCGGCGAAACCGAACGGCACATCCGGCTGATCTTCTCCCGCGCCCGCGAAAAAGCCTCCGACGGCAGCCCGGTTGTGGTGTTCTTCGACGAAATGGACTCCCTGTTCCGGACGCGGGGAACAGGCATTTCCTCCGACGTCGAAACCACGATAGTGCCCCAGCTGTTGAGTGAGATCGACGGCGTGGAACGGTTGGACAACGTGATCGTCATCGGTGCGTCCAACCGCGAAGACATGATCGACCCCGCGATCCTTCGTCCAGGCAGGCTGGACGTCAAGGTCAAAATCCAGCGGCCGGACGCCGAGGCCGCTGCCGACATCTTCAACAAATACATCACCACCGACCTGCCCTTCCACGAGTCCGATCTTGCCGAATACGACGGCGACGTCCAGGCCACTGTCGACGCCATGGTCCAGCGCACGGTGGAAGCCATGTACTCCACGGAGAAGTCCAACGAATACCTGGAAGTCACCTACGCCAACGGCGATACCGAGATGCTCTACTTCAAGGACTTCAACTCCGGCGCCGTGGTCCAGAACGTGGTGGACAGGGCCAAGAAGTACGCCATCAAGGACCTTCTGACCCTGCAACAGAAGGGACTGCGGATCGAGCACCTGCTCCGGGCGGTGGTGGACGAATTCCGTGAGCATGAGGACATGCCTAACACCACCAACCCGGATGACTGGGCGCGCATCTCCGGCAAGAAGGGCGAACGGATCACCTACATCCGGACCATCGTCCAAGGCAAGGCCGGGCAGGAACCCGGGAAGTCCATCGAAACGATGCCCAGCACAGGGCAGTACCTGTGACGGCTGCCCCGGAACCCGCCGTCGGAGGATCACTCCCCGCCGGCGGGGCCATGCGCGTCATGGGCGCGGAGACGGAATACGGGATCCACGCCCCGGCTGCCCCCTCCGCCAACGCCACCATGATGTCGGCCCGGGTAGTGCAGGCGTACGCCCAGGTGACGCGGCAGCGCGCGGCTGGCGGCGCCGAAACGCGCTGGGACTATACAGACGAGGAGCCGCTGCACGACGCCCGCGGCTGGACCCTTGACCGTGCCTCGGCGCATCCGAGCCAGCTCACGGACCAGCCACCGGTCCTCGACGCGGAAGCTGTTGCGCTTGCGTACGGCCGTGAGGAACTGGAGCTGGACGGACAGGACGAGTCCGGCACGCTGCTGATGAACATGGTGCTCGGTAACGGTGCCCGCCTGTATGTGGACCACGCCCACCCGGAGTACTCAAGCCCCGAGGTGACCAATCCCCGCGATGCCGTGACCTGGGACGCAGCCGGTGACCTGGTGGCGCTGGCCACGGTCAGGCGGCTGGCCATGGACCCCCAACTTCCTGCGGTCAACCTCTACAAAAACAATACGGACAACAAATCCGTGTCCTACGGTTCGCATGAGAACTACCTGATGCCGCGGTCCGTGCCGTTCGGTGAGATCGTGCGGGGACTGACACCGTTCTTTGTCACCCGGCAGATTCTTTGCGGCGCGGGTCGGGTGGGCCTGGGCCAGGACAGTTCCACTCCTGGTTACCAGATCAGCCAGCGGGCGGACTTTTTTGAGGCCGAGGTCGGGTTGGAAACCACCATCCGGCGGCCGATCATCAACACCCGCGATGAGCCGCATGCCACGGCGGACAAGTACCGCCGGCTGCACGTCATCATCGGCGACGCCAACCTGAGCCAGGCATCCAACTACCTCAAGTTCGGCACCACGGCCATGGTCCTCAGCCTTATCGAGGCGGGCCTCGCGCCGAAGCTGGAGGTGCATGAACCGGTCGCGGCACTTCAGGCCATCAGCCATGACACGTCCCTGACCACCAAGCTCCGGCTGTTGGATGGACGCCGGGTGACAGCGCTGGACCTCCAGTGGATCTACCACGAAGCAGCCGCCAAGCTCGCCCAGGACACCGGCGTCGCCGACGCCGTCGACGGCGACGGCCACACCCATGATGTCCTTGAGCGCTGGGCCACCACCCTGACCCAGCTGGACAGCGACCGGCCAGCCGCCGCCTCCTCGGTTGAATGGCTCGCCAAGCTCTCCCTCCTGGAGGGATACCGGGACCGGGACGGCCTGGCGTGGGACGATGCCAGGCTGGGCCTGGTGGACCTCCAGTGGGCGGACATCCGGCCGGAGAAAGGCCTGTACTACCGGCTGCTGGCACGGGACCGCATGCAGCGCATCGTCGACGACGGCCGCATCGCCGCAGCGGTGACAGAACCACCGTCGGACACGAGGGCCTATTTCCGGGGCCGCTGTGTCAGCAGCTTCGGTAAGGACGTGGTGGGAGCCAGCTGGGACTCCGTAATCTTCGATGTGCCGGGCTACGGGCGGCTCCAGCGGGTGCCCACCCGCGAGCCCCTGAGGGGGACCAAAGCGCTGACAGGCGGCCTGTTTGCCCGGCACCGGGAAGCGGGTTCTTTCCTGGCAGAACTGCTGGGACATACCCCTAATCCGCCGGGGGCGTAAACCGCCCCGGCAGGCGCAGAGCGTGGCAATATGGGCGTATCGGATGTTCCACCCGGACCCGAGCTTTCACAGAGGGAGATAACAATGGCAGGCCAGGAGCAGCAGCAGCCGCAGTCGCGCGACAGCCAGGTCGAAGAGGACGTGCCGGAGGCCCCTCCCGCACCGCCCGAAGCACAGGCATCAGCAGCGACCCAGGGCGTGGATGACCTCCTTGATGAAATCGACGGCGTCCTGGAGTCCAACGCCGAAGAATTCGTCCGGGCGTTTGTCCAAAAGGGCGGCCAGTAACCGGTCCAACACGGCGGCGGGAGCCGCGTTCGGCCGCAGATCTGGCAAAACGTTGACTAACTACGTTGAAGGAGTGCATCAGTGCAGGAATCAACCGCCCATCAGGTAGCCGCCAACGCGACGTCGTCGTTCACCGAGCATCTGCAGCGGGACCGTCCGGAACTGCTTCCGTACAACCGGGACCTACCGTCCGGGGCAGCTGTGACGCCGCTGCAGGTGCCGCACGCCACCACCATCGTGGCCATGAGCTACGGCGGCGGTGTCCTGATGGCCGGGGACCGGCGGGCGACCATGGGCAACGTCATCGCCAGCCGCCACATTGAGAAGGTTTTTCCCGCCGACCTTTACTCAGTGCTTGGCATCGCAGGCACCGCAGGCATAGCGATCGACCTCACCAGGCTGTTCCAGGTCGAACTTGAGCACTACGAAAAGATTGAGGGCACCCTGCTGAGCCTTGAAGGCAAGGCCAACCGGCTCGGTGCCATGATCCGGGGGAACCTGCCGATGGCCCTGCAGGGGCTGGCCGTTGTGCCGCTCTTTGCCGGATTTGATACGGCAGCGGGGTATGGCCGGCTGTTTTCCTACGATGTGACCGGCGGCCGGTACGAGGAACGTGAACATCACACCGTCGGTTCCGGCTCGGTGTTTGCCCGTGGCGCCCTCAAGAAACTCTGGCGTCCCAATTTGACGGAAGCCGAAGCTGTTGCCGTCGCCGTCGAGTCCCTCTATGACGCGGCCGACGACGACTCCGCCACCGGCGGGCCCGACCCGGTCCGACAGTTGTGGCCCGTGGTCTATACGGTCAGCCGCAGCGGCGCCCGGCGTGTCCCTGAGTCCGAGCTGGCTGCCGTGGCAGGCAGCATCATCGAAGCGCGGACCATCGCCCGGCGGGAGGCCTGATATGACGCAGCAGTTCTATGTTTCCCCCGAGCAGCTGATGAAGGACCGTGCGGACTTCGCACGGAAAGGCATCGCCCGAGGCAGGTCCGTGGTGGTGGTCAGCTGCCAGGACGGCATTGCGCTGGTGGCTGAAAACCCTTCCCCGTCGCTGCATAAAATCGGCGAGATCTACGACAAAATCGCTTTCGCCGCGGTGGGCAAGTACAACGAGTTCGAGAGCCTCCGCCAGGCGGGGGTGAGGTATGCCGACGTCCGGGGCTACTCCTACGACCGGGAGGATGTCACCGCGCGCGGGCTGGCCAGTGTCTACGCCCAAAGCCTGGGCGCCGTGTTCACTGCTGAACAGAAACCCTTCGAGGTGGAGCTTGCCGTGGCCGAAGTGGCGCGGACCCAGGAGGAGGACCACCTCTACCGGCTGACCTTCGACGGGTCCATCGCAGACGAACACGGGTTCATCGTGATGGGCGGCCAGGCCGACCGTGTCTCGGCCGCGATCGCGGATGGCTGGCGTTCTTCGCTGCGTTTCCCCGGAGCAGTGCGCCTGGCCATGGGTGGGCTTGTCACGGACGCCGAAGCCGGTGCGCTGCCGGCCACGGCGGTGGAGGTTGCCGTCCTGGACAGGCTTTCGGAAAGCACGCGCGGTTCGCGGCGTGCATTCCGGCGATTGAACGACGCCGACATCACGGCGCTGCTGGCTGAGGAGGACTGAGATGGATAAGAGAATCTTCGGTATCGAGACCGAATTCGGCATTTCGTATTCGAGCCCCGATTCGCGGCCCCTGGCCCCGGAGGAAGTGGCCCGCTACCTGTTCCGCAAGGTTGTCAGCTGGGGGCGTTCCTCCAATGTCTTCCTGACCAACGGCTCACGCCTCTACCTCGACGTCGGGTCGCACCCCGAATACGCCACCGCCGAATGCGACGACCTCGCGCAGCTGATCGCCCATGACCGGGCCGGGGAACTGATCCTCGACGACCTCGTGGACGAAGCGCAGTCCCGGCTGGCGGCGGAAGGCTTCAACGGCACCGTCTACCTGTTCAAGAACAACACGGATTCCGCTGGCAATTCATATGGCAGCCACGAAAACTACCTGATCCCGCGGCGCGGGGAATTCTCCCGGCTCGCGGAGATCCTCATCCCGTTCCTGGTCACGCGGCAGCTGATTGCCGGTGCGGGGAAGATCCTCAAGACGCCGCACGGTGCCACCTACGCGTTCTCGCAGCGGGCTGACCACATCTGGGAGGGCGTGTCATCTGCCACCACCAGGTCCCGGCCCATCATCAACACGCGGGACGAACCCCACGCCGACGCTGAATTCTTCCGCAGGCTCCACGTCATTGTGGGCGACTCCAACATGTCCGAGACCACTGCCCTCCTGAAGGTCGGAACGGTGGACCTGATCCTCCGCATGATCGAGGCCGGGGTGATCATGCGCGACATGCGGATGGAAAACCCCATCCGCAGCATCCGGGAAATCTCCCATGACCTCAGTGGCCGGGCACTGGTCCGGCTGGCCAACGGCCGCCAGCTCACCGCCCTGGAGATCCAGCAGGAATACCTGACGAAAGTCACCGCCTTCGTCAAGGAGCACGGAGCTCATAACCCGCACGTTCCGATGATCCTGGACCTGTGGGAACGAACCCTCAGCGCCATTGAGAGCGGCGATTCCCGGGGTATTGAAACGGAAATCGACTGGGCCATCAAGAAGAAGCTGATGGACAACTACCGGGAGCGCCATGGGTTGGGCCTGGACGCACCCCGGATAGCACAGCTGGACCTCACCTACCATGACATCTCCCGCGGCCGCGGCCTCTACTACCTGCTGCAGCAACGTGGCGCGGTCCGGCGGGTGGTGGACGACAC
>DATFAE010000102.1:0-5875 GCA_035254945.1 Arthrobacter sp.
TGTTGAAGCACCATGAGCGACTGGCTGTTGTACCTCCTGAGTGCCGCGGCACTGGCCTTCGCCGTCTCCAGTTGGTGGGGCGTCCGCAAGCTCAAAGCCCTGCACCTCCGCAGCGCGGTCGCCGAAGATGCGCACGAAGCCGGCACCAGCCCCCAGAGGGTCGCAGTAGTCCTCAACCCCATCAAGGCGCGCGCCCCTGAAGCAAAAGCAGCCATTCAGCGGGCGTGCGTGGCCGCGGGCTGGGACGATCCCCTGTTCCTGGAAACGACGGCCGAGGACCCTGGATACTCCCAGGCCCGGGCAGCGCTTGATTACAAGGCCGACGTCGTGCTGGTAGGCGGCGGAGACGGTACCGTCCGGCCGGTGGCCGAGTTCCTCGCTCACACCGATGTGGCCATGGGCATCATCCCCCTGGGCACCGGTAACCTGCTGGCCCG
This sequence comes from Arthrobacter sp., assembly GCA_035254945.1. Classification (GTDB taxonomy): domain Bacteria; phylum Actinomycetota; class Actinomycetes; order Actinomycetales; family Micrococcaceae; genus Arthrobacter. The sequence goes on from DATFAE010000102.1 coordinate 438, forward strand.
CAACGTGCACCTGGACGTCAACGATCTCCACTCAAGCATCCACACTGCACTGTTCGGCCAGCAGCGCTACATCGACACGGCGCGGATGGGGATCGAAAACTCCCGCACGGGACATTCCTCCGAGCACGCCTTCCTGGTGATAGCAGGCATCGGGCTGGACGCCGAAATCCTCGCGGACACCAATGATGGCCTCAAGAAAGCGGTGGGCTGGCTCGCCTATACCGAAGCCGGCATGCGGCACCTGCCCGGCCGGCGGCGCAAGGTGTCCATCACCCTGGACGACGGCCCGGAACAGGTCCGGAACATCCGCAGCGTCCTTTTTGCCAACTGCGGACTGGTCCCGGGGGGCATCGACTTCATTCCGCAGGCCATGATCGACGACGGCATGCTGGACGTGGTGGTGATGAGCCCCCGGAGCGCTTTTGGCTGGATCATCATGTACGGCAAGGTCCTGTTCAAACACCGCGGAAACCTGCCGATCATGACCATGTACCGGGCAGCGAAGATCGTGATCAGGTGCCCGGAGCCGATGCCCACACAGCTGGACGGCGATATCTCCGGGGAGGCCACCAAACTCACCGTGCGCGTGGAGCCGCGGTCCCTCCTGATCCGGGTCAAGGGCCAGCCCGCGGCCTAAGGGCTGCGGCCGGTTGGAAACTGGGCGTCCGCGCCCTAAGCGGTTGCCTTCTTTGCGGCCTCGGCGGCGGCTTTGGCAGCCCGGGCCTCGGACTGTTCACGGATCATTGCCTGCTCCTCTTCGAAGCGCAGGCGGTCAGCGCGGTCTGCGTCGTCGCCGTCCCAGTCCTGGTTGTCGGCAGTCGGCTTGGGATTGACAATCATTCCCTGGCCGTCATTGTCAGTACTGCTGCTAGTCATGACCCGCTCCCTTCGTTAGGGGCCGTCCCCCAAATGTGGATCAAGTAAGCATACGCACAGTGTTAAGCCTGCGGTAGTACTTGGACCTACGCTGTGGGCGAAGCCCCGGAAGCGGTTTCGGAAGGAATGGATTCCCCGCGCAGAATGGAACCCACCCATTCATGGGCCGCCCGGAACGCGTCGTCGGACGTATGCGGGGCAATATCAGCACTTTGCGCATCAGCCCGTTCATACGAACCCAGGAAGCGCGTGGCCGGGCTGATCCGGTGAAGCCCGGCAAGCGCATCGGCCACCCGTGCATCCCCAATGTGGCCGTCGGCGTCGATGCTGAAGAAGTAGTGCCCCAGGTACTGCCCGGTGGGCCGCGATTCGATCCGGCTGAGGTTCACGCCGCGGGTGGCGAACTGGTCCAGGATTTCCATCAGCGCTCCGGGATGGTCCTCCGGGAGGGGCACCACCACCGTGGTCTTGTCCGCGCCGGTCCGCGCCGGCAGGACCCCGGGCTTGGCGACCAGGACAAACCGGGTGACGGCGCCCGGGTTGTCGCCGATGTTTTCGGCCAGCACGGACAGGCCGGGCTGTTCCTGCGCCACGATGGGCGCGCAGATCGCCGCATCGTAGTGTGCGCCGTCTTCCAGCAGCCCCATGGCGGAAGCGGCGGTGGAGGAACCCGGTACATATTCGGCACCGGGAATATTTGCGTCGACCCACAGCCGGCATTGGGCCCAGGCATGACCGTGCGTGGAGATCCTCCGGATCTGCGTGAGGGCCACTCCGGGAGGGGCCACCAGGACAAAGCTGATGGGCACCAGCACTTCCCTGATGATGCGCAGTTCCTGGCCGCTGGCGATCGCATCAAGCGTGGCGGTCACCCCGCCCTCCACCGAGTTTTCGATGGGAACCATGGCAGCGTCGGCGGAGCCGTCGCGGACCCTGTCCAGGGCTGCATTCACGGTGGAGGCCGGGATGCGGGTTGCCGCAGCAGCCCCGGGGACCTGCATCAGCGCCGCCTCGGTGAAAGTGCCTTCCGGCCCCAGGAAGGTATAGGTGAGGGGCGACGCAGGCATCGGATATTCCTTAGGGGTTATTGACGGGACTGTGGGCTGGCTAGAGGACCAACGGTTTCAGGCCGTTGTCCGATACCAGCGGCCTGCCGGACTCCAGCCACATGTCCATCCCGCCCGCCACATTGATGGCCGTGTAACCCTGCCCGGTCAGCCACTGGGCCGCCCGGAACGAACGCCCTCCGGTCCGGCAGATGACGTACAGGTCCTCGTCCGGGTCAAGCTCGCCGAGGCGCGCGGGAAGCTGGTCCAAGGGGATGTGCACGGCGTCCTCAGCGTGTCCGGCCACCCATTCGTAGTCTTCGCGGACGTCCAGGATCACGGCGTCGGCCGGGACATCGTTGACTGGCACGGAATCGAAATCGCTCATGGGAGTCCTCTTTCGGAGAATCGCGGGTCTCCTTCCAGCCTAGCGCCAGCAGATCGCCCCGCTCCCGAAACCTGGGACAAGTTACGCTGTTGATGACCCGTAGGAGGATCCTTGCCCGCTGAACAGCCCACCATCCTTGCCACCTCCGGAGGCATCAAGCCGGGCACCCGGACGCGCCTGGAATTTAGCGGACTGCTGCACCACGCCGTCGGGCTTTCCGGCGTCAGCGGACGGCCGCCGCGCGTAACCCACCTGGGCACCGCATCAGGGGACCAGCGCTGGTTCAATGCCGAAATGGACGACGCTGCCCGGGTGGCCGGCTTCGACTTCAGCCACCTGAACCTCTTCACCATGCCCAACCACCCTGACCCGGAGGCACACCTCCTGGAGCAGGATGTGGTGTGGGTGAACGGCGGCTCCGTGGTGAACCTGCTTGCCGTCTGGCGCGCCCACGGGCTGGACGGAATCCTTCACCGGGCCTGGCAGAGCGGAGTGGTGCTGGCCGGGGTATCGGCCGGGTCCATCTGCTGGTACCGCGGCGGGACCACCGACTCGTTCGGGCCGGAGCTGCGCGCAGTCACCAACGGCCTGGCCTTCCTCCCCTACGCCAACGGCGTCCACTACGATTCCGAGGAACGGCGGCGGCCCCTGGTCCACCGCCTCGTGGCCGACGGGACACTCGGGGAAACACACTGCACGGACGACGGCGTGGGCCTGGTCTATCACGGCACGGAACTTATCGAGGCGGTTGCCGAGGTCCGCGGCAAGGGCGCCTACATCGTCACCGCGGAAGCCAATGACGACGGCGGTGCCGCGGTTTCCGAGAGGCGCCTGGAGCCACGTTTCCTTGCCTGAGATCCACGAACTGACCGCCGTCCAGCTGCGGGACTGCCTCCGAACCGGAGAAGTTTCGGCGCGGGAAGCAACGGCCCACTTCCTGGCAAGGATCGAATCCAGTAACCGCCTCCTGGGCGCGTTCGTCACCGTCACTGCCGAGCAGGCCATGACTGACGCCGCCGCCGCGGATGCGAAGTTCGCCCGGCTCAGGCTCGGTTCGTCCGGCGGTGAAGTCAGTGACGGACTGCCGCTCCTGCACGGGATGCCTGTCGGGTTCAAGGACCTGACCGATGTGGCTGGGGTGGTGACCACCCATGGCAGCGCCGCATTGGACCATAAGCCTGCACTGGCGGACAGTGCCCTCGTCGCAGAACTGAAGGCGGCCGGAGCCGTGTCCCTGGGAAAAACCCAGGTTCCGGAGTTCGGCCTGACGGCTTACAGCGAAAACCGCATCGCGCCGCCGTCGCGCAACCCGCATGCCCCCAGCCGGAGTTCCGGCGGTTCCTCGGGAGGCAGCGCTGCCGCGGTGGCCGCGAGGCTGCTTCCCTTCGCTCCCGGGAGCGACGGCGGCGGTTCAGTCCGCATCCCGGCGGCGGCCTGCGGGCTGGTGGGCCTGAAGCCCGGCCGCGGCGTGGTGGCCTCCGGGGAGAGTTCCGGCGACCCGGCGCGGCTGGTGGCGGCAGGTCCGCTGGCGCACAGCGCGGCGGACGCGGCACTGATGATGGACGCGCTGGCCCTGGGTTCAGGGGAGGCCTACAGCGAGGCAGTCAGGCACGAACCCGGCCCGTTGCGCATCGGCATGACCCTGGACAGCCCCTGGTCCACCACCTTTCCGTTCACCCCCGGGCCCGAAGCGCTGGACGCACTGCAGGCCGGAACGGAACTCCTGGAACGCGCCGGACACCGAGTCTCGGAAGCTGCCGTCCGCTACGACAACCGCTACCCTGACGCGTTCACCACCGCCTGGACGGCCGCCGTCGGCACCGCCAGGATCAGCCCCCACCGCGAGGCGCTGCTGGCCCCGCTCACCCGGACGTTCCGGCGGCGGGCCCAGCAGCGCAGCGCCGCCAAACTCAATGAAGCCCTGGCATTCCTCCGGCAGTTCCAGCGCGACACCACCACCCAATACGGGCAGTGGGACCTGATGCTGATGCCCACGCTGGCGCAGACACCCCGCCCGGTGGGCTGGTTCACCGGCGCGTCCCACGGGGATGACCGCTGGCCGGCCGCCGAATGGGCAGGCGACGCCGACGGCGACTACCGCAAGCAGTGCGAATTCGCGCCGTGGTCCTCCATGGTCAACGTCTGCGGACTGCCGGCGGTCACCGTACCCGTGCATTGGACAGGCGGCAGCCCCGGACAGGGCCTGCCGATGGGCATCCAGCTGGTAGGCCCCCCAGGCTCGGAGCGGCTGCTCCTCCAAGTGGCGGCCCAGCTGGGCTTCTGACGTGGCTGCCCGGTGAAGCACGCTTTCGTGGCCCGCCTGTCATGCTGAAAATCTGTCGCCCCACGTAACCCATTGGTAACCGGAGGAGAGCAGAATTAAGGGACAGCAATACACCAGCCGCGATCGCTGACGGCAAGCACTCAAAGAGGAGCTGCAACGGACATGAACGCTGAGCAACCATTCACAGGCGCCGGGGAACCAGGCATGCGGCCAGACCTAAGCAACATCCATGTCCGGGAAGACCTTGCCCGCGCGGGCCGCTGCGGGAACGTCCACCTCGCCAGCGGCCGGACGTGCCTGCTGCCGCTGAGGCACCACGGACCCTGCGAGTTCCATAACCCGCAGGAGGCGGATGACGTTCTCCGGCACTGACTCCGGGCCGGCGAAACCGGCGCGGGCTAAAAGCCGAAAAGGTGTCGACTCGGACCCGCAACGGGAGGACGATTAAGAGGCAGTCACTATGAGGAGGTCTGTGATGTGCTACTCATCGAGCAAGGATTTCGGGTGGGGCTACAAGAAGGAAGCCGACCGGAAACCCGAAGCGCGCCAGGAAACACCGCCGGACCGTCCCGAGCCGCATTACACGGCGCAGGACTTCACGTTCTGGGCCTTCCCGCTTTGGCGGAAGACGCCCGCAGCTCAGGAACCGGTTGCTGACCGCGCCCACGAGAGAGTCTGACCCGCCGGGCCGGAACCTCCCGAAGAAAGGCCTCCCCTGCGGAGGCCTTTCCGCTGCCTCGGCCAGGGTATGCGAACCTCATCCTGCTGGAACAATGGGCTTCATGCGAGGACACTACGTCCATACAGCTTCCCTGCGGATGGACCCGAATGCAGACCCGGGAGC
>DATFAE010000103.1:0-24083 GCA_035254945.1 Arthrobacter sp.
GGGGTGGGCGGTGCTGACCAGAACATTCATGCCGAGGGCGGCTCCCAGGTTTGCGGTGGCGCGTCCGCTGGGGCCGTAGCCAATGATGCCCAGGGTGGAACCGCGCAGTTCGTGGCCAGCTTCGCGGGGCCAGTGGCCTTGGCGGACGGCGGTGGTGACCTCGCCAAGGCGGCGTGCGGCCATGATGATCAGTCCGATGGTCAGTTCGGCGACGGAGTAGTGATTTGTTCCGGGGGCGTTGCAGACCCTGATTCCTTGTGCGGCCGCGGCCTGGACGTCGATGGAGTCATACCCCACGCCGCTGCGCGCGATGACTTGCAGAAAGGCGGCGCCGGTGAGCATGTCGGCGGTGACCGGTTCACTGGCCAGGATCGCGCCGGAGATGCCAGCGAACAACGAGCGGCGTTCCTCGAGGGTCCGTGGCCCCCGGAATGGCGAGTACACCGGTTCCAGACCGCGTTCGCGCAGGAGCTGGTCAACATTATCTCCGGGGTGGAGGTAGTCGGTGGCGATCAGGATGCGGGCGGCCATGTGGGTGGGCTCCTCTTTGCATTCGGTGTGGATGCGTTGCCGTCAGCAGTTGCGGGTCTACGGATCACGCGGCCAGGGCCGCCGCAATGTGCGGCGGCCCCGCCTGGTGCGGTGTTAGTGGACGTCGACCTTGTCCGCCTCCACGGCGGCCGGTGTCTTTGCTTCGATTCGGTTCGTCTTTTGGCTATGGGCGTGCAGTGCCTTGCGGGCCTGTTCGGGGTCGTAGTCCTTTTCCCATTTGCCGACGACGACGGCTGCCATGACGTTGCCAAGGACGTTGATGAACACCCGGCCTTCGTTCAGGAGCCGGTCGATGCCGACGATGAGGGCGAGTGCTGCCAGCGGGATCCCGCCGACAGAGCTCAGGGTGCTGGCCAGCACGATGAACGCTCCGCCTGCGATTCCGGCGGTGCCCTTGCTGGTGAGCATCATGACGCCGACCATGACCAGCTGCTGTTCCCAGGAGAGGTCCATGCCGACGGCCTGGGCCAGGAATACTGAGGCCATGGTCAGGTAGACGGCGGATCCGTCGAGGTTGAAGGAGAACCCGGAGGGGATGACGATGCCGACGGTGGATTTGCCGACGCCCATGGCTTCGAGCTTCTTGATCAGCTGCGGGAGGACCGCTTCGCTGGAGCAGGTGCTGAGGGCGATCAGCAGTTCTGCCTTGAAGTAGCGCATCACGGTGAAGATGTTCAGTCCGCAGGTTCGGGCGATGATGCCCAGGACTACCAGGACGTAGAGGATGCAGGTGCCGGTGAACAGCAGGACGAGGTAACCCAACTGCTGAAGGCTGGCCGTGCCGTAGTTGGCCACCACCGCTGCCAGGGCACCGAACGTGCCGATGGGGGCGAGGCGCATGACCCAGCTGACGATCTTGAAGATCACGGTGGACAGGGCCTGGATGCCCTTGGTGAGGAACGCGCCGGCTTCGCCGGAGACGTTCATGGCGGCACCGAAGATGATGGAGACCATCAGCGCGGCGATGATGGTGTGGCCGGTGAGGGCCCCGAACAGTGATTCGGGAATGATGTTGCTGACGAACTCGAGACCGTCGAAGCCTTTGTTGGCGGCCGCGGGAACCTTGCTGGAGTCCAGCTGCGACGGGTCAATGTTCATGCCTTCGCCGGGGCGGAAAACGTTGGCGACGACCAGGCCGATCAGCATCGACACCAGCGACAGGACGAGGAAGTAGCCCAGCGCCTTCACCCCGATGCGGCCGGCTTTGCGCAGGCTGTCCATCGAGGCGATGCCAAGGGACACGACGCAGAACACCACGGGAATGACGATCATCTTCACCAGGGCGATGAACCAGTCGCTGAGCGGTGTGAGCTGTTTACCGACGGACGGCAGGAGCAGGCCAACGGCGATGCCCAGGACTGCACCCAGGACAACTTGGAACCAGAGCTCGCGAATCAGCCGGCCGAACCGGGATCGCTGCGTGGACGGGGTGGAATGTTGCGGATTCTGCAGGGTGTGGGATGACATCTTGGGTGCTCCTTTGCACGACAGACAGGGAAATTTTGAGAGGTGCGGTCCCGGGCAGTGATGCTGCCCGGGACCGGGGCACTACCGGATTGGTCAGTTGTGCAGTGCGCGCAGGACCTTGTAGAACTCGGCCTTGCCTTCCAGGCCGATGCCGGGCAGGTCACCCGGGGCCACGCGGCTATTGACGATCACAGCGTCATCGGTGAAGCCGCCGGTGGGCTGGAACTCGCCCGGGTAGGATTCGTTGCCGCCAAGCTTGAGGGCTGCTGCGATGTGCAGGGAGAACTGGTGTCCGCCGTGGGGGATGCAGCGGCGTGAGGACCAGCCATGCTGGGCCAGCATGTCCTGGATCCGGCGGTATTCGGTCAGGCCGTAGCTTAGGGCCGGGTCGACCTGGATGAAGTCGCGGTCCGGGCGCATCCCGCCGTAGCGGACCAGGTTGCGGGCATCCTGGAGCGAGAACAGGTTCTCTCCGGTTGCGATCGGGTTTTTGTAGTGCTCGGAGAGGGTGGCGTTCAGGGCATAGTCCAGCGGGTCGCCGACTTCCTCGTACCAGAACAGCCCGTACTGGTCGATGGCTTTGCCGTATTCCAGCGCCGTCTCCAGGTCGAACTTGCCGTTGACGTCCACCATCAGGCGGGAAGCGTCGCCGTCGAGGACCTCGATCACGGCTTCGATGCGGCGGAGGTCCTCGGCGAGGTCCGCGCCACCGATCTTCATCTTGACCACGTTGTAGCCCTTGGCCAGGAATCCGCGCATTTCGTTCTGCAGGTCCTCGAGGCTCTTGCCCGGTGCGTAGTAACCGCCGGCGGCGTAGACGAAGACGTCCTTGTCCGGGTTGCCGTCGCCGTAGTGGTCCGAGATCCACCGGTACAGCGGGACGCCTGCGATCTTCGCGGCGAGGTCGTGCAGGGCCATGTCGGCCACGCCGACGGCGACCGAGCGTTCGCCGTGTCCGCCGGGCTTCTCGTTGGACATCATCAGGTCCCACGCCTTCTCCGGCGAGAGCTGGCCGTCGTCATCGAGAAGGTCCTCGGACGGGGCATCCATGATGCGCGGAAGGATCCGGTCCTTCAGGATGCCCGTCGCGTTGTAGCGGCCATTGGAGTTGAAGCCATAGCCAACCAGGGGCTTGCCGTCCACGAACACATCTGAGACGAGCGCGATGATCGTGCAGTCCATCTTGGTGAAGTCAATGAAGGCGTTCCGGATCGAGGAACTGATGGGAATGGTGCCGACGTGGGCGGAAACGATTTTCATCTTTGAATTTCTCCTGAGTGGGAACTTATTTCTTATAAGTAACTAGTTTGAAGCAAGCCCCAGAATCGGGGGTACGGGGGCTCGTCTAGCAAATATCTTATAAGACCGTGTTGTCTAGGCTAGCTTGCAAGTGATGGGGAGCACAAGCCCAGATCGAAGATTTCTTATAAGATGTTTTCGCAGTACACTCAGTTCATGGGGATGACGACCCCGGTAAAGAGATCCGGAGCAGCAAATGACCACCACGAACGTCTTTTCCAGCAAGGGAAGTCTGGCGTACAGCGAACTCCGCCAGCTGATCCTCTCCGGTGGCCTAACCCCTGGCTCGCGCATCTCCCAGTACGAGCTGGCGGACAGCATGCAGATGAGCATTACTCCCTTGCGTGAAGCGATCCGCCGGCTCGCCAGCGAAGGCCTGATTGTCATGGACACCCACAGGGATTCCCGCGTGGCCAGCATGAGTGCCGCGGAAGCGCGCGAACTCCTTGAAGTCCGCCTCTCTCTGGAACCATCGGCAACGGAGTTGGCAGCAGCCCGCAGGACGGAAGCTGATATCGCAGCAATGCGTGCAGCAGCGGAGAAGCTCCTGCCCGTAACACGGGTCTGGGGCGAGGACGCCATTACGGTGCACCGCGAATTCCACCGGGCCGTCTACACCGCTTCGCACAATGAGGTCATGATTAAGCTCCTGGATGACCTGTGGGATAAGTCCGATCGCTACCGCCGCATCGGCCTGGAGCTTCCCTCCGGTGATGAGCCCAGGACCATCGACCTGAACCAGCACCACCAGATACTCGAGCTCGTCATCGCCGGAGATGGACCCGGCGCGGCCGACCTCGCACGGACCCACATCGCCAACAGCCTCACCGCCTCCGTAACCGGAGCGCTGGAAGAACGCGAGAACGTCCAAACCGAAAACCTGGTGAAAACCGCCTAGCATCCGACGGGTCTACTCCGAACGTCACAACCAGCCGCACCCGCGGTTCCTTGCCCCGCTCCGTCCACTTACTCCTCTACACAAAGACTGCACATCCATGCCTCCTCTTCGTTCCCGCACTGTCACCCACGGCCGCAACATGGCCGGCGCCCGCGCCCTGCTGCGCGCAGCCGGCGTAGCCCGTGAGGATTTCGGAAAGCCCATCATCGCCGTCGCGAACAGCTTCACCGAGTTCGTCCCCGGCCACACCCACCTCCAGCCAGTGGGACGAATTGTTTCCGAGGCCATCCACGCCGCCGGGGGAATCGCCCGCGAGTTCAATACCATCGCCGTCGACGACGGCATCGCCATGGGCCACTCCGGAATGCTGTACTCCCTTCCGTCCCGCGACCTTATCGCCGACTCCGTTGAATACATGGTCAACGCCCACTGCGCCGATGCCCTGGTGTGCATCTCAAACTGCGACAAGATCACTCCCGGGATGCTGATGGCCGCACTCCGGCTTAACATCCCCACCGTATTCGTTTCCGGTGGTCCCATGGAAGGCGGCACTGCCGTCTTGGTGGACGGAACGGTCCGCAAGCGGCTCCACCTGGTCAACGCCATGACTGATGCCGCCAACGAGGCCATCTCCGACGAGGATGCCCTGTCCGTTGAAGAAGCCGCCTGCCCCACCTGCGGATCCTGCTCCGGAATGTTCACCGCTAACTCCATGAACTGCCTGACCGAAGCCCTTGGCCTTTCACTGCCAGGCAACGGCTCCACCCTGGCCACCCATACTGCCCGCAAGGCCCTCTATGAGGATGCCGGCGCCATCGTGGTGGAACTTTCCCGCCGCTATTACGACGGCGACGACCACTCGGTCCTGCCCCGGAATATCGCAAACCGCGAGGCGTTCGAGAACGCCATGGCCCTGGACATCGCCATGGGCGGGTCAACGAACACCATCCTCCACCTGCTCGCCGCGGCCCAAGAAGCAGAACTGGACTACACGCTCACTGACATCGACCGGCTCTCCCGCAAGGTCCCATGCCTCTGCAAGGTTGCCCCGAACGGGACCTACCTCATGGAGGACGTGCACCGCGCCGGTGGCATGCCCGCCATCCTTGGCGAGCTTCAACGTGCCAGCCTCCTCAATGAGAACGTGACCTCCATCCATGCGCCGTCGCTCAAGGAATGGCTGGCCAAGTGGGATATCCGCGGCGAGAACCCGTCGCCGGAAGCGGTCGAGTTGTTTCACGCTGCCCCGGGCGGGGTGCGTTCTTCCTCCGCCTTTTCCCAGTCTGAGCGCTGGCACACTTTGGACCTCGATACCGAAAACGGCTGCATCAGGAACATCGACCACGCCTATTCAGCAGACGGCGGCCTGGCGATCCTGCGCGGCAACCTCTCCCCGGCCGGCTGCGTAGTGAAGACCGCGGGTGTGGACGAATCCATCCACACCTTCACGGGGCCCGCCGTTGTTGTGGACTCCCAGGAAGAAGCCTGCGACATCATCCTGAACAAGCGCGTCCAGCCAGGCGACGTCGTCGTGGTCCGTTATGAAGGCCCGCGAGGCGGTCCCGGCATGCAGGAAATGCTCTACCCCACCTCCTTCCTCAAAGGCCGCGGGCTGGGTGCCAAATGCGCCCTGATCACGGACGGACGCTTCTCCGGCGGAACCTCAGGACTGTCCATCGGCCATGTCTCCCCCGAGGCGGCCGCCGGCGGGACCATCGCCCTGGTCGAAAACGGAGACATCATCACCATCGACATCCCGCAGCGACTCATTCACCTGGGCGTTGCCGATGACGTCCTGGCCGAGCGAGCCGCCGCCATCAAAACCGGAGGTGGATACAAAGCCCGAAACCGTGTCCGCAACGTATCGCCGGCACTGCGCGCCTACGCAGCCATGGCCCTGTCCGCCGACAAGGGCGCCATCCGCGACGTCTCCCTCGTGGAAAACTAAACCTACTCAACTGAAGGGCGGCAGCTCGGGCTACACACCCCGGAGCTTCAGAGTAAGCACCGGCTGATCGGTTCAGGTACACCGCAACTGCCTTAGATCGGGATGCTCGCCAGAGTCTGGTTTCTCTGGCGAGCACCGCCACCCGGGCTGGGTCAGGGACGAGCTGACGGATCGAAGAGCACGACGGTTTGGCCCGGACCGATGCGGCGGGTCTTCGGCAGGTCGGTTGGCGTTCCGGTGACGCAGTCGATACCTGTGCCCGTCGCGGGGCACTTGTAATCAAAGCTCTGGTCTTTCGTGGTGTTCATTGCGATGTGGTAGCCGGCATAGGAGAAACGGTAGAACGGTGCTCTGCCGGATTCTATGGCTTCCACACCGAGTGTTGTGGCGCCGAGCTTCGGATCCATATCTGCAGGGGTCCGGGCGATCGGCAGTTCTTCTCCGGCGTACGCCTGCTGGAGCGCTGGGCCGGGCGGCGTGACCCCGCCGGGACGGATGCCATTGCCGTCGCTGTCGTTGATGGTGTAGTCCCAGCAGACCCAGTCCTGGATGGTGAAGGTTCCGATGGGTTTTGCGGAGCCGAATTCGGCGTCGCACCGGATGGTGCCGCTGCGCTCAGCGTCCGGACGCAGCAAATGTACGCGTGCCCATCGGTTCACGGCCTGCCGTGCACGCCAATAGAGGGACGTGTAGAGGACTTCGTCGCCGCGTTTCACGGCGACGACGCCAGTGGTGGCGTCGGCAAAGACGAAGTCGGGCTGCCCCCATCCGGCAGGGAGGCGTTCGCTGCTGGGAGCGGCGGCGCGGAAGTGCGGCAGGTCGCGCATGATGAAGCGTGCGGCGTTGAGGCCGATTCGTGCTGTGGTGTCGGTGTGCAGGAGCGAAAGGATTGGTCCGAGCTGACCGTCTTCAACCATCTGCTGTGACCAGCCCATAAGTTTCGGGCTTGGGAACGCCGATGACGCCTGCAGTGGGTTGACGTCCTTGTCGGTAGGAGTTACGTAGACAACCTCACCGGGGAAGTGTTCGTTGCGCCAGCCGATGATCGACTCCAGGCGCATGACGCGGTGGCCGTGCTCGTCGAGACCTTCATGGCGGAACCATCCCCGGGCGAGGAAGAGCTTCTCAACCTGGGCGCGCAGCGTTTCATCTTTTCGGGCGATGGCCCCTTCGGTCACTGCTTCGTACATCGCCACGAGCAGGTCGCCCGTGATTTCGCCGTAGCCGCCCACATAGCCGAGTTCCCGGCTTAGGCCCTGCTCACTATAGATGTGGTACTGGTGCCCAAGCTTCCATTTCTTGCTTCCGTCGGCGTTCTCGCCGCTTGAGAGGGGCAGGAGCCCGACTGCCTCGTAAATCCACTCGCGTGCCCGTTCCTCCGGCCAGGCATCGGCCGGTGAGAGCAGTTCCAGGCCCTTGTTGCAGAGGTAGATTCCGAGGCTCGTGAACTGGACCTGGTTGGTGTAATGCCGCTGGTTCTGGCGCCAGTATTCGCGGCTGGCCAGGAGCATCTCACGATAGGCGTCACTGCGTGGGGGCAGGGTGCCAGATGACGGCGGAGTGCCGTTGACGAGTTCCAAGGCGACGTCGTCGAACCATCCAGTGCCGGTACCCTCAACACGAAGGTCTATGCGGATGCGTGCGGCTCCCGGCGGAGTGGCGAGCTCGGTGACGATTTGCTCCCAGTCGTGGGTGCCGGTTGCCGCAAAGAACTTGCGGTCCGCCTGCACCACGGCGCCTGCCGAGTTGTAGAAGAGCACGTTCAGATATGCCCCGGGTGAGGTCACAGCATCGGTGCGGCACCACACAGACACCCGGTATGTTCCCGTGCCGACGAGAGGCCGGCTGGCGCCGGCGAGCGTGACGCCGACGACGCTGCCCGTGGTGCCATTCGGGTTGGCAGTGACCTTTAGCGAGGCGGATCCGGACCGCGCGACTGATGGGTCTGTTGTGACTGTGCCACTGCCCCGCCACGTGGTGACGGACCAGCCTGCCGTTCCGGCCTCAAAGCCGGGGTTTGGCACAACGGTGCTTCCCTGTGTGACCTGGTTGTTCAGCAAGGGCTGGATGTCTTTCCACAGCGTGTCCAGTGCGAGCCCGACCCGGCCGAAGCCCAGCCATTGTTGTCCGGAAGAGGTGAGGACAGCATTGTTGGCTTTCCACGCAATGTAGGTGGCGTCGATGGCCTCGCAGATTTTTGCCAGGGCAAGCGGTGATCCGAAGGCGGGGCTTTGTTCCCAGTGGTATCCGTGGGCCAGGGTCATCCAGGCCCAGGGATCGATGGAGCCGGACGGTTTGGCGTAGAGAAGAGCCTTTTGGTCGTTCAGGACGCGGTCGTGTACCAGTTGGATTGCCGCGGCGGAGTCATCTTCGCGCGCTCCGCGCTGTGTTGGGGTGCCAAATGGATCCCCGGATGCCGGGGAAAAGTACGGGTTGGTGTGGGTGTACGCGGTGTATATCGGACGTGACGGGCTGGTCATGGGCTTGTAGAAGCTCTTTTCGTCGCCGTACGCCCAGATTCTTCCGAGGGACCGAATCTCCAGGTCCAGCTCTGTTTGGCCGTTCGTCAGCTTCTCCGGCAGGGGGATCGTGTGCAGGTAGAACAGCCCGGCAGTCCTCGGGGCAAGGCTCATCTGATCGAGCCCATCTACCGGGCCCTGATCAAGCCAACCGGCGGATTTGCCCTCAACGAAGAGCTGGAGGCGCCACTCCTCCTCGAGCGCGGCGAAGTCCTCGCCCCAGAGCTTCAGTGAGAAGTACGTGGTCTTTCGAGGATCGACCTTCATGCGGAAGCGCATCGTACCGCCCCACGGTCCCGCCGGATCGGACGGGCTCAGCGTCCTTGCCGGTTGGGAAAGGGCCCCGGTCATCTGGTTGGAAAGGGAATGGCTGAAGGAATGCTCTGCTTCGGCAGCTGAGTCGCCGAATCCCAGTCTGTCCAGAGGGACCGAGGTTTGACTTTCGCCCGCTTCCGCGACACCAGCATCGGTGAGGGTCCAAATCGTTGCTGTCGCCATGGCCGCCGCGGCGGCATGTACAAATGTGCGACGGGTCAGTTCAGTCATGCGGGCTCCTTTGTCCGGGGTGATGTGTGGTGCTGGCAAGCAGAGGCGGAGGGGCTTCTGGGCGCTTCGTCGCCTGAAAGCGGCGCACTCCCTGAGCATATGATATCGATATCAGAGATACAAGTCACAATTTTTTGGATAGCTGGTACAGGAACTAGTCTGCCTAAACGGCTGAGGGGCGCGCTTGAGCAAGGCGGTAATCAGCAGCACTATGTTGCCGGGCCGGGGAGCGCCGCCAGCCTAAGCGGGACGCGCAGCTCCGGCGGCTGCGGTATGCGACTATCTCCTGACGCGGGTTCGCAAGAGTTTCAATGCGCTTGGGCGAGCCGCGCCGCCAGGGAGGTCCGGATCAGCACCGAGGGGCTCCATCCTCGGTACTGGTCCACAACTACCAGCATCGGGGATAAGCCCATGATTCAGCCCGGCCGTGATCGGTGTCGGGCTGTTCGCCTCCACGGCCTCAAGTCACGTAATTACGGCCTCAGAGCCACCCCAGCGGGGGGACACAACGCTGGCAGTGGGAGCCGCGCCAAGCCCTTACGGCAATTCCATCCGCTGGACGGGCGTCGCCACCACGCCGGTGGACCGCTACAGCGAAGGCCTCCCCGCCCCAGGATGGCCCCTCCGCGGAAGGTCAGATCGGCGCTATCCTCAAGGCCAGGCCCAACGTAGTTTCAAAATACCGGAACAGGCCCGTCGCGGCTGGCCTGATCGAGTCTGCTGGCTACGGCAAAGTGGACTTCGCAATCCCCGGGGTCCATCAATACCTCCGCGAGCAGACTGGCAGGCGGGCCAACCTCGGCGTTTTTCCGGTAACGTCATGCCGTTCTAGTGTGTGGCGCGCAGATGGTGTAACCGCATGGAACTTCAGGGGTTGTTTCTACGATGTAGTCTCCGGGTTGGACCCGGGTTACTTTGATGCCGTGGTTGAGTGCGAGTGCGTCCGGGATGAGATTTTCAATTGCTGAGTCCAGCAAATTGTCACGTGAGGCCACGTCAGTGGCGGAAACGTGCCGGATGATTTGAACTGCCTGGGTCATGTCGCGCCCTCCAGTTTTGTACTAATTATTGGGGTCCGAAAGAGATGGGATAACACGCCGTGGGACGCATCAAAAGTGCACGCCCGGTTCGTGCAACATCCTGCGGCGCAATAGGCGGCTAACAATTCGCAGGTGCCCTGCGCTTGTTGTGATATCGATTTCACCATACCGCCCAACCCCTTGCAAGGGCGGGAGCGATACTTGCGGACTGAGACCCGCTATTGCCATGCGCGACCGTCGACCCCTAAGGTGATATCGATATCAGTGATCTGCGTCATATCTTGTGCCCTGCACGGACGTCTGATGTCGCTCACCTGCACCGGAACGAAGGGGTTCATCTTTTGAAGCACCAAACACTCTGCCGCCCGCTGGGCGGAGCTCTAACCCTCTCCCTAATTGTCAGTGCCGCCCTGGCGACGGGGGCCGTGGCAGCGCTCCCTCAGGCTCCTGTTACTGACATTGCGCCCGGCTTCGACATACCGGGAGGCTCATTTGAGGATGCATCAGCGCCGGGACTTCCCGGTGGCTGGACCTCCAGTGGAGGAACGGCAACCACTGGCAATTCCTCAGCCCGGACAGGGGCCATGGGCGTGCGGGTGGCCTCCTCCTCCGAGGCCCCGACGATTCTCAGCTCCCCGGAGGTGAAGCTCAAAAAGAGCACTGAGGTTGTCTTCTACCGGATGATGGTCCGGTTGGTGGAGGGCTCTCCAAAGGCTGAACTGCGCGTCCGCTTTACAGACGCCGGCGGTAAGGAAGTGGGCCAACAGTCCGCGGCCGCTGACCTGAAGTCCGGGTCATGGTCGGCAGTAAGTCTGACGGCGGTGACCCCCGCTGATGCAAAGAATGTTCAAGTTATTCTGCAAGTCCAGGGCTCTGGTTCCATCGATGTGGATGACGTGTCACCGGACGTACGCCAGCAGCGCGAGCTTGTTCCCAACGGAGGAGCCGAAGCCCTTGCAACCGCGGCACCATCAGCTGCGAACGGGTGGTCCGCGGCGTCCACTCAGTGGGAACCGGTCCCGGTCCCTAATCCTTCTGCCGAAGAAGGAACGACCTCGCCGGCGAACTGGAAGACGTACAACTACGCGACACCCAAAGCAACGATGGTGTGGGACTCCGCGGTAGCGCATTCCGGCTCGAAATCCTTGCGGATCGACGGGGTACCTGGCGGGATCGGTGACTGGCAGCAGATCAACTACGTTCCCGTTACGCCGGGAATCTACAAGTTTGGTTTCTGGGTTAAAGGACAGAACGCCGCGCCTGGCGATATTCGCCCCCTGGTGATCTTCCGCAATGCCAATGGTCAGACCGTTGGCGGTGACAAGATCGTACAGAACTCCGTTTCCACCGGAGATTGGACCTATGTTGAGTCAGTGCTGGAGGCACCGGCTGGCGCTGTTTCAGTCCGGATAGACTACCGGTTGTACAACGCCGGGACAGCCTGGTTTGACGATGTTTCCATTTCCCGCCAAGTGACTGTTCCCGGCGTGGCTGAAGGGAACTTGGCCGGTCCGGACGCAGGGACAGCGAAAACCGGTTCAAGCTCTCTGACGATCAAAAACCAGTCCGATGCCGACCAGTCCGTGCTGGAGTCTTCGCCGTTCCCCGTTGAGCGGCTCGCCGGATACGACTTCTCAGCGGCGGTGAAAACCGCTCTTCAATCCGGTAAGGCAACGGCCGGTCTGAAATACCTGGACGCGAACGGCACGACTCTCAGCGAACAGGTGGTCGAAGCGGTCGAAGGTGCCAGCGAATGGCATGCCTCCGGCCTTCAAGGGTTCCCCCCTGCCGCCGCCACCGAGGCGAAGGCGTTCGTGCGTGTCGCAGGCAAGGGCCAGGCCTGGTTCGATGACCTTTCGTTGATTCGGAGCACGGTCATCGACCCTTCGCAGGAGGCAGGCAATACGTCGCGCCCGTCATTGCTTCTGGGGAAGGGCGACGTCAGCGCCCTCAGGGAACGCGTCAAGAACGGCCCCGTCGGTGAAGAATATCGACGACAACTCGCTCTGTCTGAAAAGTGGAGCATCGAACAGCTGTCAGACCCTGCCTACCTGATCAACCCACACCGGGGACAAAGCAATATCTACACGGCCCCAGCCGGCGCGACAAAAATGCGCCTTTCCGCCGAGTTCAGCGGCAAAGGCTCCACGATGGTGGACGGAATCACCCTCACCTCCCTGGCCAACAGCCAGCCGCTGTCCATCCCCGACGGCAGTTTCGAGACTTTCGGCTCCGCAGAGAGTGCCTGGGCAGCCAGCGGAGGCACCGCTGGCGCTCAACTCACTAAGTCCACGGACTGGGCCATAGCAGACACCGCTTCCCTCAAATACACAGGGGCGGCCCCGGGCGACAAGATTACCGCCATCTTGAACACGGACCTTCCCGCGACGGCTGGCGGACGCTACTCGCTGGGTGCCACGATCAGCCAGCGAGGACTCATTGACGGCGCCGGGCTCAGGTGGACGGTAACCTTTACCGATGACTCCGGCGTGCCAGTAGGCACCGCCTACAAGGCACCTGCCTACAACTGGGACACCCACACCCGCTGGGATTCCCCGCTGTTTGAAGCCACCCAGGCAAGTGCCAACGTCTATCTGGTCACCGGGGACGAAGCCGCAGCACAGAAAGCCATCCTCGGACTGAAGTACCTCATTGGAGAATCCATCTGGGGAATGACCTACGCCCTCAACTCCGGGGGCAGGCCCAATGGCGAGGACGGCTATGGCGCGGTGCACTTCGGCCGTGCCATGGGTGGCTTCGCGCAGGCGTTGGATCTGGTGCTCGGCTCCAAGTCCATGAGCGCCGCCGACCGGGCATGGCTGACGGACCGGCTGGGCTGGATGCAAGACACCCAGATGAACCAGACGTACTACAACAGGTCTACCGAAGCGGGACGGATCTCGAACTGGAACCTCGACCGAGCCATCGGCGTAGGGATTGTCAGCATGGCACTGCCCAACCTGACCTCGTCCGCCACATACCGGGCACATGCCCAGGGCGAGGTGAGGTGGACACTGGACACCGTGGTTGGCGACGACGGCGCGTTTCCGGAAACAATCCGCTACCACGCCGCACCGTTGGTCCGGCTCGTGCCCTTCGCCCAGGCGCTCAAGCGGGCCGGCGGGACCGACCTTGTGAACGATCCTAAGCTGAAGAAGATGTTCTCGTTCCTGGTGAACATCCAGACCCCGGTCGACTCAACCAATACGAAGTCGCCCGGAACGGTGCTCATGCCGGCGATCGGTGATGCCGACTACAACGAGAAGCCCTATCGAATTCTTGGGTGGAACGCCTCCCTCTACAAGGAAACCGACCCCGAGCTTTCCGCACAGATGCAATGGACGTGGCAAAGGGCAGGGTCACCCGTCGCCGATACCGGAGCCAACCCGTGGGCGCTGCCCCCGCTGTTGAACACTGATCCCGGGCTTCCCGCCCAGGACCCTCAACTCTCCTCGTCCACGGTCGCCAGCGTCGGTTATGACATTCTGCGGGACAAGGTTGGCACGGCGGATGAAAACTACCTCATCATGTCCAACACGCCGCGGCCGCTTGGCCATAACCACGATGACCGGTCAGGGTTCTCACTGTGGGGTAAGTCCGTGCCCTTGGCGCTCGACTCCGGGACCGGCGGCTACTTCAACGGTGACAACGTCTGGTTCAACAGTGCCGCTGCACACAACGTCGTCCAGTTCCAGGTCAACGGGACATGGCAGGGCACTGCACCCCAGGTGACGACACCGGTACGCCATCACTCCGACAACCTGGACCTGATCCAGACCGGCGGCGCCACACCCGGCGCCACCGACTATCAGCGGAACGTTGTCCAGCTCAAGGGTGCCTTCAGCTCGTTCCTGATCTGGGACCGCATCAAGTCCTCCGCTCCCAGCCGGTTCAACCTGCACACGCTCACCACGAGCATTGACCAGACCCCTGGCAAGCTCACGGCGCACGGATACCAAGGCGTCGATCTGGACGTTCACCTGCTGGGAGCGGCTCAACCATCGGTTGCCCTGGACTCCGGCAGGGTCTCGGGCGACTGGCCCCAGCCGAACCAGCAGTGGATCCAGCTCGGCCAACCAGCCGGCACCGATCACACCGTATTGCTGCAGCCACGCGCGGCAGGCGAGAAGGCGCTGGAAACCAGTGAACACCCCACCGGTATAGCGAGCTTGAAGGCGTATGAGCTGGTTGCGGCGAACGGTGAACGCGCCATGATCCTGCTCAACAGCGGTGACGCCGTGGCGCAGGCTGACCTCGGCCTGACAAGCGGTTGGACGGCCGCCACCCCTACTGGGAATGGATCTGTCAACGGAGCGACCGCTAATGTCGCCGCCCACCAGGCACTGGTTCTCATCAAGACCCCGTAAGGGGCTGCTCCCGCGGCAGCTGAGGCGGGCCTGCCGGGTCCGTCTCAGCTAGCTGAATGACAGCCGCCGAGCACGGCAGGCACGGAAAAGGGCCGGTGGTGATGGCGCCGTACTTCCCATCACCACCGACCCTTCCTGCTGCTCAGTTGCCGGGTACTTCCACGAGAAGCCCGGCGCTGCTGACCGTTCCCCCGCCGGGCCGCTTCCCCACCACCTTGTACGTCCGGTTGCCGGACGGTTCCGGCAACGTAAACGTGGTTTGCCAGAGTCCCTCGGCGATGACAACCGCTTCCATAGCTGCACTGACCTCATGGACGTCGAAAACGGTCACAGTCCTCGGTTTGGTCCACGCCAGTTCCGCACGTTCCCCCTGATAGCTCACCGACAGTATCGGAATCTCCGGATCGAGACCCGTCAGGTCGACTTCTTCGAATACACAGGCGCTGGTGGTGCAGACACCGGTGTGCACGATCTCCGGCAATGGAATGATGTCCCGCGCCACCCGCTGCCAGGTCCTGCCGTTTGCGGAAACCAGTGCGGTGACGAGGTGGCTCCTGGCATCCCGTTGCAGGCGCAGCCACGGCCGGTTGTCAATGTTCACCTGGCTGAGCTCCCGCAGGTGTGGGCTACGGATCTGACCTCCACCCGCGTCATCACCCGGATTGCCGGCGCCATAGTCTTCCCGCGTGTCCAGGGTGCGGGTGCGCAGGACCAGCCGGCCATCGGAGCCGACTCCGAAGAAGACATAACCCGATCGCCCCGAGAGGTCAGAGCGCAGCAGGACTCCGCCGGAGGCCGGGAAAGCGGCGAGGCGGGCCGTGATTTCGATCGAGCCGGCAGCCAGGTCGGTTGCCGCGGCCAGAGAGTCCTGGCCACCGCGCAGGTACAGGTTTGCGTCATCACCGCCTGCGAAGCCGCCGACCGTGACGTTTTTGAACTCGTAGCGGTTTTCAGGGCCAGGTATCACGAGGGCCGATCCGGACCCGATCCGTGCGGCGGTGAACCGGGGCCCTGTCCCGCTGGGGAGGGCACGACACGGCACGGGCTGCGAGGGCAATCCGTACCCGTGGGCGCTGGTTGCGGTGACGGTGTATTCAGCCCGGGCTTCGCTGGCGGCAGCGATGGCTGATGTTTCCGGGATGTCCTCGGCCACGACGACGGGTACCGAACTGTCCCGGATTCTTGTGACGGTGTAGCCGGTGGCCCCTTCGACTGCTTTCCAGTTCAGCCCGATCTTTCCATGTCCGGCCGTGGCGATGACTGCCGGTACCCTCGCGACGCGGGGGCTGTAGTTAGACGGCAGCTCGCCTGTTTTGAGGACGACGGCGGACAGCGGCCCAAGCGTCAGCTGGCCGTTCGTGAGGGGCAGGAGTGTGCCGCTGACGAGGTCGTGGACACTTGCACGCTTGTACCCGGCAGGGAGCGGGACGGGGATGGCACGGTCGTTTCCGTGTTCCGTTCGGGTGGTGTTGATGGCGATGAGGTACTCCCCCAGGTGCGCCACCACCAGGTCTGGGTAGGCCGAGTAGGGGTTGTCCTCGATGAAGTTGTCCCGGCGGATTTCACCCAGTCCGGGTTGCCAGGCCACGGGCAGGAGCTCACCGGTCAAGGCGAAGGGCCGGCCCTCAATGACCTCATCCTGTGCCTTCTGGCGGTATTCCTCACGGGTGGCGCCGCGGAGCATCACGTAGCTGAAGGTCATTTCGGTGTCGGCCTGGAACTGCAGCAGCTGCTCGGTTCCTTCGTGCTGTATGTGGGCCCTGCTGGCCCCTGAGAGGCCGGTATTCCTTTCGAGCAGGTTCACGAACAGATGGGTGTCACCGTCGCGCGCAGAGACCAGAAGGTTGTCGATGTCCATCCAGGCAAAAGAGGAGTTATCCCAGGCGACGTCGACGCCGAGGTCCTGCAGCTCCTGCGGTGAGTATGCGTTCAGGCGTGAGTGGGGCAGGAGCCGGCCGGCCCCCGCCGTTCCAAGGAGCTGCTGCCTGCCACCGGTGACATAGGCGAAAGTTTCCCGGATCCGAAGGTCGTATTTGAGCTTGCGGTCGAGCCAGCGGCGGTGGAATGTGTCGAAGAACTGGCCATCCAGCAGTTGCTGCTGTGCGTAACCTGTCGCTTCCCGGGCGTACTCGCGGTACTCCTCCCATTCAGGGGTGGAGTACCGGTCCGGGTTCCGGGCCATGAATTCCTCCAGCGACGCGTAGCGCAGGGCGGCACCGGAGTCCTCGTCCGTGCCGTAGGCGGGGCGTCCCGGGTAATCACTGTTCCTGTCATCGATGACCTGCTGCATGAACATGGCACGGTGCCCGGTTGCCGTTTGCCCCTGATACCGGGTAAACCCGCGGGCGTGGAGGTTTTTCAGGGCCACTTTCAGGATGTCATCGTTGAGTGCTTCGTCCCCGGCGTGCCCGAGGGTCCGGAAGAACCAGCAGGGGAAGTAGTTAGTGGCTTCCCCGTATACGCCCACGTAGCCATTTTCGCGTGTCAGTCCGGCCAGGGTCAGCCCGTAATAGTGAGGACCGTAGGGGATCCGCCGGACCTGGCTGCCTTGATTATCGAGCTTGCTGCGGGCCAGGCCCTTCATGATCACCTGGACGTAGTCGCTGGTGTATTCGGCGTTGCCGTCGTGGTGATAGAGGGAATGGTGGACGTCAAGGTCGCGGCCGTCCGGTCCGGTCAGGACTTCCTCGCCAAGGAAGGGTGTAACGCCAAGGAATTCGCGCACGATGCGGTGGCTGCGTTCCCGGCCCTGGTAATGCGCTGAGTTAATGATGCGCAGTCCTTCGTGGGCTTTCCAGGCGCCTTCATAGGTGTACATCACCTGGTTGTAGATGTAACTGAGCCGGGAGCGGGCGAAGTCGAAGTTTGCTTTTAAGACGCGTTCCCATGCGTCCTTGCGGGTCAGCGGACCGCCGTCCCAGCCGGCGTCCGGAAGTGACGTGTCGCCGGCCTGGCTTCCGGTTGAGAACGGTTCCAGCAGGAATGACTCAAACTCCTCGCTGCTGCACACTTCCGGGTCGGTGATCAGGTTTTCGACGATGTACAGTGCTTCACCGAGGGCTGCGTAGTAGCCGCCCCAGTCGGATTGGTGTCCTCCGGTTCCAAGGAGCATGACGTTGCCGTAGTACTCGCGGGTGTAGTGGTCTATTGTGGCGAAGATGCGCTGCAGCCCAAGCCGCCGGCGTTCCGTGGTGGTGGCCGGCGACCAGGGCATGAGGAGCGCTTCGGCGTAGAAGCGGAGGTCGTCGTCGTACCGGCTGATCGGCAGGGGCTGCCCTGCATCGGCGAGGGCTTCCAGGGCCTCGAAATGCTCCTGTTGCCATTTGCGAAAGCCGACGACCAGGGTGCTTTCCTGGTCCAGGGGCGCGCGTTCGGGTTTGATGTACCTCTGCCTGCCGGGGTCGGCAGCCACTGGGCGGCGCTCGGGCAGTAGCACGGGGAGTGGCAGGACCGCGGTCGTATGGGTGCCGGCCGAGAAGAACCTCCGAGACGGCTCGGTTGCCTTTTCGAAACCGGTCTGGCCGGCGAGGGTCCTGTACGACAGCACGTAGGTCCGGAGCGTAATCTCAACGCTTCGCTGTCCGGTGGTGGACGCCAAGGGAATCGCAGCGGTGGAGTGGAAGAAGCGGCCGGGCAGTCCACCCCTCGTCCCGACATTCAGTGGTTCGTAGTCACCAACGGTCCGGTACTGTGCCTGCTCGTCGTTGACCAGGATCAGGGTCTTGTACGGGGATGAGTCTTCTCCCCAGAACTTGACCGTAAGGTAGTTTTGCAGCGCCGGGTCGACCTTTATGGTGAAGCGCAGGTCTGCCAGCCGGGTCGCTGGCGGATGAAGGGGCAGTGCTATCCGCCCGGGTTCACCGGGGTTTCCGTGAAGTACCGTTGCAGCGCCCGGGGCCAACGGCCCGGTCGCGGGACCAGGGCCCTCCGCGATGACGGTGCTCGCTTCGCTGCTGAAGGCATGCGCGGTTTCGGACGCTGTGTCCCCAAAATCCACGAAATCGTGCCAGTAATCGGTCCGGGGGCGTTCGGTGTCCTGCGCTGGCGAGGTCAGTCCGGTGGCGGATGACATGGGGTCCTTTCGGGACGGATGCGTGGCTCGGGGCAAGAGTGGCGGATGGAGTGCGGCCCGATGGTCTTCGTGACTGGCTGGTGCGGGAACGGCGCCGAGGCTGGTCACCGTTCCCGCGGCCCGGCCAGATGTTTACTGTGCGGCGAGAGCCTCCTCGAATTCCTTGCGGGCCTGGTCGCCGCCTGCAGCTTTCCATGCTGGAACCAGTTCGGATTTCACGGCTGTCAGAGGTTTCCGGCCGAGTACGACGTCGTTGATGGCCGTGGTGATCAGCGTGTTCAGCTGTGCCTTCTTGTTGCTCCAGGTGTCAGAGAAGAGAACGAGGCTTGGATCGGTAATGAGCATGGCCTCCGTCTTGGTCTGGAATTCGTGGATCAGTCTGGTGCCGTCCTCAAAGCCAGGGTTGAACTGCGGGATGGGGGCGTTGCTGAGGTAGCTGAAGCTGACGCCCTTTTCGGTCTTCGCCAGGTCGGTCGGTGTGATGGTTCCGTTTTTCTCTGTCCAGTGGAGGTCTTTGACGCCGTAGGTGATGTTGAGGTGTTCCTGGCTGCCAAATGGTGATGCCATGTAATTGGCGATACGGAGCAATTCCTTGATGCGTTCGGTGTCCTCCGTTTTTGCAAAGGCAGTGAAGAACCCGTACGGGCTGCTGGCGTGGAGCACCGCCTTCTTGCCTGGGGCGCCGGGAGCGACCCAGGGCGCGACTTTCGTGCCGGCCTTCGCAGCAGCGGCGTAGACGCCTGGCCAGCCGGTAGCACTGCCGAGGGTTGTGGCCACGTTACGGGCTGCGAACAGCCGGTTGCCGTCTTCAACCGTGATCCCGTCCGGGTGGATGGATCCGTCCTGTTTGACCTCGACTGCCCACGCCAGCGCCGCCTCGAACTCTTCGGTTTCGATTTCGTGGGTGAATTTGCCACCGTGTTCACGCCAGTTGTTGGGAGAACCGTTGCCCAGGCGTCCGTAGTAGGCGGCCGAAAAGGGGTTGGAGACCCCCCACAGGGATTTGCCCGGGTCAGTGACGGCCTTGAGGGCTTCACGTAGTTCCTCAAGGCTCCCGGGTGCATCCGCGACGCCGGCTGCCGCGAAGCTGTCAGTGTAGGCCAGAATGGGCGCGCCGCCTGTGGGGCGCGGGCAGGGGACCCCGTAGATGCCGCCGTTGAAAACGGTCGCCTGCCAGGCCTCCGAGGGGATGTTGGCCAGGTTCGGGTAGTCCTTGATGGCGTCCCCGGAGACATGGGTGGTGATCTCGGTGAATTTTGACTTCAGCAGGGCGGGGGTCTGCGGAATCGGGTAGTTACTGCCGAAGGTCACCATGTCAGGGATTTGTCCGCCGGCGACGACGGTTTGGACCTTCTGCAGATAAGAATCCGCGAGGGTGGTCTGGACATCCATGTCTGCGTTCAGTTCCTTGTTCATGAACTGCCAGTACTTGTTCTGCTCCTTCGGGGTTCCTACCGCCCCAAAGGTCAGGGTGAGGAAACTGAAGACGCTGCCGACACCCGGGGCCTGCTCTACGGTCTTTTTCAGATCATCGAGCGGGTACTTAAAGAATCCCGGCTGAATTGCCGCGCCCTTGCCGGGCAGATCAGCGGCCACCAGGTCAGAGGGGATGTAGGTGGGAAGAATCACTGTGGTGTTGGCCGCGGCGTTCCCGGTGGAGGAACCGCCGCCGCAGCCGGACAGCAGCCCGGTGCCTGCCGCGCCGCCCAGCAGGACTGCTGCGCTGAGGAATCGCCGCCGCGATGGTTTGAAAGCGGTCATGTTGTTTCTCCTTTGAAAAAAATTGCGGACTGGGACCTGGAAGGCGTCAGCCCTTGACAGCACCGGTGAGCATGCCTTTAGCGAAATGCTTTTGCAGGAATGGGTAAACAATGAGGATGGGCACGATGGAGACCACGAGGATGGCCATCTGCAGGGCGGCCTGCGGCGGCGGGATGGAGCCGTCCAGCGATTGCTGGTAGGTCTGGCCCTGTACTACAAAAGTTCGCAGGACGAGCTGCAGGGGCCACTTGGAATTGTCGTTGAGGTAGAGGACGGCGTTGAAGAACGCGTTCCAATAGCCCACCGCATAGAAGAGGGCGACGACGGCGATCACCGCGCGGGAGAGCGGGAGAACGATGCGGGTGAGGACGGTGAACTCGGAGGCGCCGTCAATCCGGGCGCTGTCGATGAGTTCCTGTGGAATATCCATGAAGAAGGACCGCACAACGATCACGTTGAATGCGTTGACGGCAACTGGGAGGATGAGCGCCCAGTAGGAGTCGATCAGGCCCAGTTCCTTGACCATCAGGTAAGAGGGAATGAGCCCGGGGGCGAAGAGCAGGGTGAAGAGGACTGTCATCAACAATGGCTTGGCCCCCAGCGTTTTGGGCCGTGCCAGCCCGTAGGCGAGGGCGACCGTTGTGACAATGCTGATGAGCGTCCCGACCACTGTCACGCCGGTGCTGACCATGACGGAGCGGGTGACCACGCCGCCTGAGAATATTTGCTGGTATGCGGCGAAAGTCGGTTCGGTGGTCCAGAGGACGAAGCCGCCGGCCTGCCGCACCGTTTCCTCATCGGAGAGGCTGGTTGAAATCACTGCAACGAAGGGCAGGATGACCAGGGCGCAGGCAACGGTAAGAATGACTGCCTTGAGTGCCTGAACAGCAGGGTGTGGCTTGCCCATCCACATGGGACGTTCGTTGGCGGCGGGGTGCCGCTCGCGTCCCGTTCGCTTGGTGGTTGTGGAACTGGTCATGAGTGGTAGACGCCCCTTTCTCCGAACATGTGGGCCAGTTTGTTCGCGCCAAGGACCAGAGCCAGGCCCACGATCCCCTTCACCAATCCCACGGCTGTGCTGACGCCCCACGCTCCGCCGATGACCCCGTTGTTGAAGACGTAGGTGTCCAGAACTTCTGAAACCTCGAGCCCGACGTGTTGTTGCTGAAGGATGATCTGCTCGAAGCCGACCGTCAAGGCGTCGCCCAGCCGGAGGATGAGCAGCAGGATGATCAGTCCGCGCAGACCCGGCAGCGTGACGTGCCAGGTTCGCCGCCAGGATGAGGCCCCGTCTACTGCTGCGGCTTCATGCAGGGACTGATCGATGCCGGCCAGAGCGGCCAGAAACAGGATGGTGGCCCATCCGGTGTCCTTCCAGATCACTTGTGAGGTGATCAATGCCCTGAAGAGGTCAGGGTTGCCAATGATCGACACGGTGGCCAAGTCTGCAGACCGCAGCATCGAGTTCAGGAGCCCTCCGCCGCCGAGCATGTGCTGAAACACAGCCACGACGATGACCCAGGACATGAAGTGCGGCAGATAGAGGATGCTCTGGACCCACTGCTTGAGCCGGTTCGACATCAGGCTGTTGAGCAGCAGGGCAAGCGCGATGGGGGCGGGGAAAACCAGTACCACCTGCAGGACCAGAATGATGAGCGTGTTCCCCAGTGCCCTCATGAATGCAGGGTCACCATTGAAGAGCACCCTGAAGTTTTCCAACCCGACCCACGGGCTGTCCCAGATGCCAATGAACGGCTGGTAGTCCTTGAAGGCGATGACATTGCCGAGGAGCGGCACATAGTGGAAGGCCAGAATCAGCAGGATTCCCGGCGTGGCGAGCAGCAGCAGTGGCCAGTCGGTACGAAGCCGGGCCTTGAAGGTACGTTTATTCCTTGTGCGGCCGCGGATTTCGGGCCGTGGACCTAACCCTGTTTGCGGATCCTGCGTGGTTGCCGGATCCGCAAGGGGGGTCGTCTTGGTATTGGACATAGTTCCTGACGCCTTTGTTGGAGTCGAGCTTCTACAGACTGGGGATGCGGTGTGCGGCATCTTGGATAATTAACCCAGTGAAATCGATATCATCCACCCTATGGCAGGGGCCTGTGTTATTCAAGTCACAGATGATGCTTGTGAGGTGCTAACGGGCGGTCGGGCTGTATGCCGGGATCCAGATCCGCATGGTGGAGCTCCCGCGCTCTGCCCAGGAGTGGTACGGCACCAACGCCACTTGAGCTCCGCCGGTGGTCATCGTCTCATTTTGGCTTGTGAAGGGCCAGGCGCTGCCGGACTTCCCGCGGTGCAATCCCGCCAGCCGTACGGTGACGGTGCCGTCCTTTTCGCCGAGGCCAGCCGGGGTGTCTACTTGGGCGTCGGAGAGCTCCCATCCGGCGGGGAGGTCAACGGATTCCAGGGCGAAGACTTCAGGGCCGCGCTCGATGGCCACACAGCCGCGGACAGCGTCGATCCGGTCATCGGGCCAGGAGAACCTGGGGTTCATGGGAAGGTCGAGGATGATTTGCTGGCCGGACCGGAAAGCCCGGGTAACCGTGGTTGTTCCGGCGAGGACAGGCCTCGTGCCTTCGCCGGCACTCAGCGTGGCGCCGGCGGCCCAGGCGGGAACCCGCAGACTGATGCTGACGGGTGCATCGGGCGCTTCCGCCACGGACAGCTTAATCCGTCCCGTGGCCGGGTAGCTTGTTTCGACGTCCAGGACCAGGGCGCCGGTGGCCAATTCGGCGCGGATGCGCCCCGCCGCATACTGGTGGATCTGCACTCCGTCGGCGTCCGTGGTTGCAACATAGGAGCTGAGACTGGCCAAGGTCCGGGCGACGTTGGGCGGGCAGCATGACACTTCGAACCACGCTTCACGGCCGCTTGAGCCTCCCCTGATGCAGACGCCGTCTTCATTCAGTGGGGCCTCCCCTGCGGTGGTGCGCTGGTGCAGGGTGTTGGCGTAGAAGAAGGACCTGCCGTCGGCGGAGGGCGACGTCGCCACAATGTTGTAGAGCGTCCGCTCCATCAGGTCCGCGTATTGCGGGTCGCCGGTGGCCAGCAGCAGGCGCCAACTGAACATGTTGGAGGCGACTCCGGCGCATGTTTCGCAGTACGACCGGTCCGGCGGGAGCACGAAGTCTTCCCCGTAGGCTTCGTCCATGTGGTGTGAGCCCATTCCGCCGGTGATGTAGGTGCGGCGGGCGACGGTATTTTGCCACTGGAGCTTCAGGGCATCAAGGAGTTCGGTGTCGTTGGTTTCAACCGCAACGTCGACCGCGCCGGCGGCCAGATACAAGGCGCGGACGGCATGGCCGCGCAGGACGGTGGCAGCCCGGACGGGCACGTCGTCCTGCCAGTAGGCTCGGCCAAATTCAAAGAGGGGCAGCGTTCCGGTGCCTCTGCGTTCGATGAAGGTCTTGGCTTGGTCCAGGTAGCGCCGTTCGTCGGTGACCCGGTAGAGCTCGACGAGGGCCACCTCGATTTCGGCGTGTCCGCAGACTTTCTCCAGCCCGTCGGGCCCGAACATGGTACAGACGTGGTCAGCCAGTTTTCGGGCAACGTCCAGGAGCTTTGTCGCCCCGGTGGCGCGGTGGTTGGCTACTGCGGCCTGGATGAGGTGG
>DATFAE010000104.1:0-14937 GCA_035254945.1 Arthrobacter sp.
ATGCCAGCCTGGCGGCCTTCCGCGGCGGCCACCCCGTGCAGCGCGCGGCATCGGAGGCGGGCTTCAGTCCCGTGGACCAGCTGGCCATGGTCAACGTCGCCGTCCAGCTGGAGCGGCTCCAGGACCACCCATCGGCGGCAGGTGCGGTGACGGCGGGCACGGTCCAGCTCACGGGACTCTTCTACGACATCCCCACGGCACGCGTCCTCCAGGTCAGCGCAGACGGCATCGGCCACCTGCATCCCCTCCCGCAGCGGCTCCGGTGCCCGGATCCCGTGACAGCAGGCAACGGCACCGCCTGACCCGCGGCTGAACGATCGCCGGGGCGTGCCGGTAGAGTTCTAGCAGCAGTAACGGCCAGGGAAAGTTGAGGAGATACGGTGGCGCATTTCGTGATCATGGGATGTGGCCGGGTGGGGGCGACGCTGGCGCACACGCTCGAGGATGCCGGCCATTCAGTGGCCATCATCGACCAGGACGACCGCGCTTTCCGCAGGCTCCGGCAGGGCTTCACGGGCCGTAAGGTCACCGGCGTCGGGTTTGACCGGGACACCCTGAAGCAGGCCGGAGTCGCCGAGGCGTACGCCTTCGCAGCGGTGTCCAGCGGCGACAACTCCAACATCCTGGCCACCCGCGTGGCCCGTGAGACGTTCCACGTCCCGCACGTCGTGGCCAGGATCTACGATCCCGGCCGCGCGGAAATCTATCAAAGGCTCGGCATCCCGACGGTCGCGGCGGTGCGTTGGAGCGCAGACCAGGTCCTCCGGCGCATCCTGCCCGAACAGCATCTCGCAGGGGACTTCCGGGAACCGTCCGGCCGGCTGGTCCTGGCGGAACTGGACCTCGACGCCGGCTGGATCGGCCACCGGATCAGCGAGATGGAGAAGGCTGCCGACATCCGGGTCGCCTACCTCACCCGGTTCGGCGAGGGTATCCTCCCCGAACCGGGGATGGCCTACCAGGACGGCGACACTGTCCACGCCTTGCTGCAGGTGGACCGGAGCCCGCAGGTCGCCCACATTCTGGCCAAAGCACCCGCCAAGGAGTTGTAGTGAAAGTTGTCATCGTGGGTGCCGGCAGCGTCGGCTCGTCGATCGCCAGGGAACTGCTGGCGCACAAGCATGAAATCCTGCTCATCGACCTCAAGCCTGAGGTCATCGGACGCAGCGGACTCCGCGGTGCGCACTGGCTGGTGGGCGACGCCTGTGAGCTCAGCACCCTGCAGGGCGCCAAAGTGGAGGACGCCGACGTCGTGGTTTCAGCCACCGGTGACGACAAGGTCAACCTGGTGGTGTCCCTCCTGGCTAAGACCGAATTTGGCGTTGGCCGCACCGTGGGCCGGGTCAACAATCCCAAGAACGACTGGATGTTCAACGACTCCTGGGGCGTGGATGTGGCCGTCAACACCCCCCAGCTGATGACCGCCCTGGTGGAGGAAGCTGTGGAGATCGGCGACCTCGTCCGGCTGCTCACGCTCCAGACCGGGGTGTCCTCGATCGTGGAGTTCACTGTCCCGCACGATTCGCACGCCATCGGCCTGACCGTGGGCGAGATCCGCTGGCCTGAGGACTCCACCCTCGTGGCCATCCTGCGCGACCACGCCCCCATCACACCCAGCCGGGATGATGTGATCGACGGCGGGGACGAACTGTTCTTCGTCACAACCATCGCGGCTGAAGACGAACTGCGCGCGCTGCTCTCTGCCGAACCAGCCGAAGCCACCGACGACGGCGCACGCCCCGGGGCTGCCCAGCCGGTGGAAGCTCAGGTTTCGGAGGACGACGGCTTCGACGGCTGAGTTCCGGCGGCTGCCGGAACCGGCCGGGTGAGCAGCCAGGCAATCCAGATGCCCAGGATGTACAGCGGCGCACCCATGATGAGCCTGGTCGTGGCCAGCGCCGTGAGCCCTTCGCCGCCCATCATGTAAAGGGGAACCTGCACCATGAGCCGAAGTGCGAGGACGCCGACAATGATCCAGGTCCCCAGCCGGTAGGCCTTGAGGCGTGCGGGGTCGTTGCGCCAGTGAACGCCTTCATTGCGGATGAAGCCGAACAGCAGTCCGGCCACGGGCCATTTGACGAGGATCGACACCACCATGGCCAGGATGTACGCCGCGTTGGTGATGAATCCGGGAAGGTAGAAGTCCTCCGGCTTGCCGGTCGAGTTGGCGAGCCATGCTGAGATTCCCACACCAACCACGCCTGCCAGGGCCTGGGTCAACGGCCGGCGCTGCACCAGCCGCACCACGGTGAAGACCGCTGCGGATGCCAGGGCTGCCACCAGTGAAAGCTCCAGCCCGCGGGTGAGGGTGTAGGCAATAAGGAAAAGCAGGCCGGGAACGATGCTCTCGGCGATGCCCTGGACACCGCCGGCGCTGCGCAGGACGTCAACCCGGCCGTCATGCGTGCGGTGCAGGCCGGCCCTGGCCGCGTAACCCTCAGCCAGCCCCGCGATCGTTGGCGGCTCCTGGGCCGGTTCGGAAGGCTTCTCGGGCTGCTGGGGTACGGTCATTCGTTCTCCTGGCGGGACAGTATTTCATAGCGTGGGTTGAACATGGTGGGCAACCCCTGGCTGTGCGTCAGCATGCCCTCGAGCCTGACCTCGGTCCCGGCGTCGATACCCGGAACGCGGCGCCGGCCCAGCCAGATGACCCGCAGCCGGCCTTTCGCCGGACGGGAGCCAGCCCGGGGACCCTCCGAATCCGTGACGATGGCCGTGAACGCGGCAGTCTGGTCAGCCGGCATGTAGGTGACCGACTCGATGAACCCGTGGCAGGCCACTCGGCCCTTCTCCGGGAGTTGGCTGACGGGCAGTCCGGCTCCGCCGTGCGGGGACGCGGCACCTTGGGGGGAATCAGCCAATCTGAGTGATTTCCGGACCGCGTTCGGGTTCCTGCAGCGCCGGGGCACCCGGCGGCGGGGTCACGCTGGCGTCTTTGGGCAGGCGGAGCTGGAGGAGATCGCGGGGCGGCATGGGGCTGTCGCCACGGATCACCACAATCCTGCGGAACAGTGCTTCCAGGGGCGCGGCCGCGTCACGCTCCATGGCTGCGGCTCCGCCGAAGACGCCGCGCAGGAACCAGCGCGGGCCGTCAACGCCAACGAAGCGGGCTACCCGGTAGCCCTGGCTGCCGTCCGAAGCACCCGCGGGAAGCTTGGCCACCAGCTCGGTGCCGAACTGGCCCTGTACCTCCTCGACCTGGCCGCCCTGGCTGCCCACGGACTGGCCGATCTGTTCCCGGATTTCGTCCCAGAGACCTTCGGATTTGGGGGCCGCGAACGCCTGGAGCTGCAGGCTCGAGCCGTTCAGGTCCATGGTCACCGCCACCACGCGCTGGGTGGCTTCTTCCACCTCAAGCCGAAGCTGGAGTCCTTCGCTGGGTGCAATGAGGAGGGCACCAAGGTCCACGTAGCCATCACGGCTGGTGATTTCGGAGATATCAAACGGCCCGGTTGCGCTGCGGCCGGTCACGTCCGTTGCCTCGTCCGCGGAATCCTCCGGCGACGCCGGGGCATCCGGTTCGGCTGCTTGTTCCTTCTTGGCTTTCCTGCCGAGCCCAAAAACCATGGGTCGTCTCCTTAGTTGTGAATGTGCCTGGCCGGCGGTCCCTGCGGTTAACCCTGGATGCCGCCGTCAATTCTGTGTTCCGGCCAGCGGCCGTTCGCACCGGCTGCGCTGCCTTCCGGCCCCGCTGCGGCAGGCCGTCAGGCTGTGGGAGGGGTGAATCCGCCGGTGGAGCCGAATCCGCCGGCACCCCGGACCGACCCGTCCAGTTCATCGACCCGGACGAACTGCGCGTACTCCACCCGCTGGATGACCATTTGTGCAATTCTATCGCCGCGGCGCAGTTCGATGTCCTGGGTGGTGTCCGTGTTCAGCAGGGTCACGGAGATTTCGCCGCGGTAGCCGGCGTCCACGGTGCCGGGCGCGTTGACAATCGTCAGCCCGTGCTTGGTGGCCAGGCCGGACCGCGGATGGATAAGGGCCACGAAGCCGTCAGGCAGCGAGATGGACACCCCGGTGGGGACCAGCTTCCGCTCGCCCGGCCGCAGGACGACGTCAACACGTGCACGCAGGTCCGCGCCGGCGTCGCCCGGGTGGGCGTAGGACGGGGCCTCCAGGCCTGCGTCGAGCATTTTCAGCTGTACCTGCAGGGTGGGGGCGCCGAGCAGTGCGGGGGCCTGGGGTTTGGAAGCGGTTTCTACTGTGGCAAGTTCGTCAGTCACAGTCACTCACTCTAACGCCCGCCTGCTTGTTCGGCCTAGCTTGGGCGGTTCCGGACCAAGATGAAATAGCCATCCAAAGATGGAAAGCTGGGGACATGCCCGAATCAAGCTCCGCCGTGCCGGTTCCCAACAGCCCCTCCGCCAGTCCTTCGGTTGTTTTCCGGGAGAAACTCTGGCCAACACCGTGGGTGTGGATCATTGTCGCCGGGATCGCCGGGGCGGGCATCCTGGTGTTCGCCCCGATCAGCCCCGCGGCCGGCTACACGGCGGCCGCGGTGCTGTTCGCCATCATGGCGGTGCTGCTGGTGCTCTCCACCCCCACCATCACGGTCACCCGGGACGCGCTCACCGTCGGACGCGCAACCATCGAGCGGCGGTTCGTCGGCGGGGTTGAGGCGTTCCGGGCCAAGGAAGCCACGGCCGAGCGGGGCACCCGGCTCAACGGGCTTGCCTACCTCTGCATCCGGGGCTGGATCGACCCCGTGGTCAGGATCGAAATCACCGACCCGTCGGACCGGACCCCGTACTGGCTCACGTCAACGCGGCGGCCCGAAGAGCTCGCGGCGGCACTCGCCGTCAAGTAGCTCAGCCCGCCACGGCGGCACTGGCCGCCAGACGGCCGGCTTCGGCTCAGCCCTCGCACTCCACGCAGTAGAACCGGCCGTCCTTTTCCCTGGCGATCTGTGACCGGTGGCGGACCAGGAAACAGGACGAACAGGTGAATTCGTCAGCCTGCGCGGGGACCACCTGGACCAGGAGCTCTTCGCCTGAAAGGTCGGCGCCCGGGAGTTCGTAGCCCGCGGCGAGATCGCTCTCATCCTCCTCCACCACCGCAGTGGGCTTGTCCGAACGCCGCGTCTTCAGTTCCTCAAGGGAGTCCTCGTTAAGGTCTTCCTCGGACTTGCGCGGCGCATCATAATCGGTGGCCATTTCCTCTTAACCTCGCTCCAGTTCCGGTGGCCGGTTTACCACCTGCATAACGCGGGACGCTGTGCGTTCGTGCCCTGCGTGGGGCACATCTTTCCGCAAGCCGGAGGTAAAAGCCAGAGCCCGGAGCGGGCCGGTCCGGAGCCGTGCCCGGAAGGGCGGCAGCCGGACCTGCCCGGACTGCTGGAGGCCCGGAAACTCCCGGAATATCGCGGCGCGCCCTAGCTCCTAACCCAAAAAGGGACTGCCGGGTGGCAGAGTTTCGATTGATAGTAATGCCAGGGTGGAGGATTTGTATGCAGGATCTACGGCTTGTAGGCGTACACGACGACGGAGAACATCTCCTGTTGAGCGGTGCCGGCGGCGAGATGTTCCAGCTGCCGATCGATGAAGCACTGCGGGCGGCCAGCCGGTCTTCGGCCAAGGCAGCGTCCGCCGCGCCACCCGTTGCCATGTCCCCGCGGGATATCCAGGCGAGAATCCGCAGCGGTGCCACCGCCGCGGACGTGGCGGAGCTTTCCGGGCTGCCCCTGGCCAAGGTTGAGCGGTACGAAGGCCCTGTCCTCGCCGAACGTGAGTACGTGGCCCAGCAGGCACGGAAAATCGAGGTGGCCTCCCCGTCCCCAGGCCATGACGCCTACCGTTCCGCCTTCGGAGACAACCCGGCATCCCTGGACGACATGGTGGGGCACCGGTTAAGGGCGCATGGCATCGAGCCGTCATCCGTCGAGTGGGACTCGTGGCGGCGCCCGGACGGCAGCTGGACTGTTGCCGCGCGTTTCGAAGCAAAAAAGGACGGCACGGCCGGGATCGGTGAGGAACCACCGGCCCTGTGGACGTTCAGCCCTGCCCGCAAATCCCTGCAGAATGCCAACCGCTGGGCGCAGCAGCTCAGCGAACTTGAACCGCTCGACGGCCTTGTGCCGGCACGGCGGCTGACAGCCGTCTCAGACCGGCCCTTCGATTTCGAGACAGACGCCGAAGCCGCCGCACGCCACTCCGGCGGCCCGCACACAGGACCGCAGGCCGTCCCGCAGGGCGGCAAGGATGCCGACGGCCTGCTGGACATGCTCCGTTCACGCCGCGGCCAGCGGCTGGGTGTTGACGAGGACGCCGACGACGCCCTGGCCCTGCTCCTCACGCACGGCGTACCGGCAGCCCACCCGAGGCCGTCCGAGGTCCAGCCTGAACCCGAGCAGCAGGAGCCGGCTCCCGCCGCTTCCGGGCCGGACGCTCCGGCAGCGCAGGCTGATCCGCTGACCCGCAGGCGCGACGCCAGGCCGTCCATGCTGTCCCGGCTGAGCCTGATTCCCCTGCACAAGGAAGACGACGGCGAGGACGTGCTGAAACTGCACGACGGCGTCAGCACCGATACGCGCGAAATCACCATTGCCGCGTCCCCGGCCCGCCCTGCCGGCCAGGATGTTCCTCCTGCCGCGCCGGGACAGAACCCGGCGCATACCGGTGCGAGTTTCGGCCTTGAGGAGCTGCTGGGGGGCCGGAACCAGCGGCGGGCACCTGACGAGTCCGCTCCGGCCGGCCGTGCCGACCGGGACGCGGATGTACCGGAAAGGCAGCCTTCCAAGCCGAAGCGTTCCAGCATTCCGTCCTGGGACGAGATCGTGTTCGGGACCAGGGGCGACTAGCCCGCAGTTCCGCCTGACCCGCGCCACAGGCAAGCGTCCGTCTCGAACGGCAGGAGCTGGTCCTGCTGGGCCATGATGTTCGCTCCGTGGGCGGTGACACGCCGCATGTAGTGCCGGCGGCACAGCGTTTCATAGCCCACCACCGGTATGTGGCCTGCAGTGCCGACCGCAGCGGGGTCCAGGGCCATGTCCACATCGCCGACCACCACCTGGGCGCCCTCCATCACCATCACGCCGTCCACCGTGCGCGCGTTGTGCGTTGCCCTCCGGCCGCACCAGCACAGGGCCTCCACCTGCAGCACCTGGACCCGGTCGGCGAGTTCGATCAGCCGCTGGGACCCGGGAAAGAGCCGGGTGCGGAAATCCGCGGTGATCCCGAACGCAAATACGTCGACGTCGATCTCGTCCACGAGCCGTGCCAGCTGCTCCACCTGAAGGGGCGAGTAGAACTGCGCCTCATCACAGATGAGGTAGTCCACCCGCTGTCCGCGGGTGCGCCGGGTGACCACCTCGTCCCAGAAGTCGGTAGCGTCCGTGACCTCCACGGCGTCGGTTTCCAGGCCGAGCCGGCTGGAGATCCGGGAGCCGCCGGCGCGGTCGTTCCGGCTGAACCTGACCCCGCCGCGTCCGCGGGCACGGTGGTTGTAGTCCATCTGCAGGGCCAGGGTCGACTTGCCGCAGTCCATGGTCCCCGAGAAGAACACCAGCTCAGCCACGGCCGGCTTTCCTGCCTTCCGCGGTGAAACACAGCAGCGGGACTTCGCGTTCGGCCTTCGTCAGCGAGCCGTGCTGGCCCACCACCTCCATGGCAGCCGGCCGCACGCGCCGCTTGTCATAGAGCGCCAGGGCATCCCTCGCGGCGATCATCACGTCACCGATTCGAGGTCCGACGGCGGGACGCAGGGGCCCGAACAGGCCGCCCGCCACCGCCTCCTCCCGGGTGAACGCCCAGATCCTGTCGCCGAACCGGTTCCGCCAGGCATCCAGCAGCCGGTCCCGGGCGCCGCCGTCGACGCCGTCCTCAAGGTAGAGGTGCACCATCCTGGGCTCCCCCGCGGTGTGCCGCACGCCGGCAATGAGGGCGGGATCGGCCGCGTAGTCGATCCTCTGCTGCGGAGGGACGTCAAGCATGCCGTGGTCCGCGGTGAGCAGCACGGTGGTTCCGGCCGGGAGGGAGGCGTTGAGGCGTTTGACCGTGGCGTCCAGCTCCTCGAGCTGGTGTTCCCATTGTTCCGACTGGCATCCGTACCGGTGGCCGGCCTTGTCCAGTTCGTTGACGTAGAAGTACATCAGTGCCGGCCCGGCGACGGCCATGGCTTCGGCGGCAGCGCCGGTGCGGGCATGTGATGTGGTCCCGGAGATGAAGCGCCCGCCGCGGAGGGCGGCCTGCGTCATGGGTGAGTTGCCGAACTGGGGCAGGCTGACGGTGGTCACGTCCACCGACGCGGCGGCCCGTTCAAATACCGTGGGGAACGGCTGCCAGGCGAGCGGATCCACCCCGGCGTCCCAGTTGCCCAGCATGTTGACCACTTTGTCCTGGTCCGCGTCCAGGACGTCGTAGCCCACCATCCCGTGCTGGCCCGGAGCCAGCCCGGTTCCGAAGCTGGCGAGGGCCGCTGCGGTGGTGGACGGGAACGTGGAGTCCAGCCAGACGGGGACGGCTCCCTGGCCGTTGTGCATCAGGGACCGCAGGAACGGCGTATGCGCCGACTTTTGCTTCAGCAAGTTCCGTCCCAGTCCGTCCGCCAGGACCACGCACACGCGCGACGATGACGGAAGGCCCAGCGTATTGGTGAACCCGTCCACGCCCAGGCTTGCCGCGGCACTGGTGAGCACGTCCGCAATGGAGCGCTGGCCGAAGGCGGGGGCCTGCGGCAGGGCGGCTGGACCGGGCGCTTCGGCGGGAGCCGGGGGGACTGTCGTTTTTCCCGAGGCCGGCATCAGCGCTGCTGGTGGCCGCGGCTGAGGCGGTTGCCGAAAACGCCGGCACGCGGGCGGGGCTGCATGGACTGGGCGGAGTGCAGGACCGGGGCGGAGGATCCGGTGTTGACGGCGCGCAGGGCCCGGGCGAACAGCTTGGCGTCCTGGACCGCCTGGAGACCGTCCGCTTCGGCACTGATCCGCAGCACGATGTCCTCCTGGGCGATGGTGCCACTGTAGCCGTGGTCAGCTTCGCACTGCGGGTCCCCGCAGCTGGCGGGGCCCATGTCCAGCCGCTGGCCGCCGGACCAGGCGATCGCCAGGGTCACTTCGCGCACGGGATCGGAGGGCTTGTAGTTCTGCGGCTGCGCGTACATGTAGCTGAGCACCACCGAGCGGATCTGGGCCACGGGGACGGATTCGGTGGAGATCTGCGCCACGATCTGTTCGCCGGCTTCGTCCAGCTGCTGGTCGTCCACATGCGTGATCACCAGCATGTCCGAGGTGAGGACCAGGACCGTGATGTGGCGCCGGACCTCGGCCCGGTCAAAGTGCGTCTCAAGGTGGACCAGGTGGGCTACGCAGTCACGGCCGTCGAGGGCGTCGTCAACAACGTCCGCCACGAGCCGGGGGTAGAAGCCTGCCCTCTGGAGTGCACCGTCAAGGCTCTGGCCCTGCGCGCTGTGGCTGTGTGAGCTGTGGGGTCGGGTGGCCTGGTTGTCATTGCCGGGCGTGGGAGGCGTAGACGTGGGAGGCTGTGAGCTCATTCCCCCATTTTCACAGATCGGCCGGGGACTTGCTAACTGCCGCTAGCCCAGCATGGCCCGCCGGGCGCTGTCCGTCCGCTGGGCCGCGTTCCCGATCCGAACGTCCGCAGCAAGGATGGCAACGCCCTGCGTTCCGCACAGCACCGGATTGAATTCGACGAGGGAAATCTCCGGATGGTTGTCCTTCATCCATGCCAGCCGGCCCGCGAGTTCCTCCAGGGCCGCGACGTCCACGGCGGGCAGGCCCTGGTAGCCGAACAGCTTGCGGGCGGCGCGGGGGCTGCGGATGAAGTCCTTGACATCCGCCGCGGACAGCGGCGGCACCCGGTGCGCCCAGTCGTCCAGCAGGTTGACAGCGTCCCCGGCCAGGCCGAACGAGATGACCGGCCCCAGCAGCGGATCCTCAATGGCCCGGAACGTGCACGCCTGCCCCACGGGTGCCATGGACTGGACCTCCAGCGACGGTGCCCCATAGGAGGCCAGCGAGCGGCGCATCTGTACGATGTTGTGGCGCAGCGATTCGGCATCCTCGATGTCCAGGCGCACACCGCCCAAATCGAGGCGGTGCCGGAGCGCCGGGTCCGTGGTCTTGACGGCGACAGGCCATCCCAGGGTGTCTGCCGCGGCAACGGCCTGGTCCGCTGTGTCGAATCCGACGGAAGGCAGGACCCGGATTCCGTAGTACCCCAGAAGCAACGAGGCTTCCTCCTGGTTGAGCTGTTTGAGCTGCTCGCCGTGAACGTCGGCGAGGAGCACGTCCAGGCTGGCCCGGGCCCCGTCGGGGTCGCATCCGGCGGGCTCCACGAAGTGCCCCTGGTCCCGCGCCACCCATTCGGCGTACCGCACCACGGCCGCCAATGCCGCCACGGCCGCGCCGGCATTGGAGAAGCACGGGATGGCAGGTGACTCGCCCACCATCCCCTCCACATAGATGGAAGGGTCAAGGATGCCGGTGAAGGCGGCCACGACGGGTTTCCCGGCTTCCGCGGCACACTCGGCCAGGACACCGGCGATGTTCTCCACGGTGAGGCCCCGGGCCGGAAGCAGTGCCGCCACCACGGCGTGCACGTGCTCCGAGGCGAGCGTGTCCTGCAGGCTGCGCCGGAGGGCCGGCAGCGCCAGGGACATGCCGGCGTCGAGGTCCACGTCCGTGACCAGGGCTCCCACTCCCAGGCCGCTGGCCAAGGCACTGTCCGCCACGACCTTGCCCAGCGCCTGCGAATTGCTGAAGATGGCCAGTTCGGGGCCGGCCGGCAGCGGCTGCCCGGCCACGATCTGCGCCACATCCATCAGCTGCTCGATGGTCTCCACCCTGATGACGCCTGACTGGCGCATCATCGCATCCAGGGCCCCCGCCGGCGCCTGGGTGGTGCGCACGGCGTGCCCGGGCGGCAGGCGCAGGCCCATGGACTCGGACTTCGCCACGATCACCGGCTTGATGCGTGCCAGCCGCCGGGCGAGGCGGGAGAACTTGCGGGGATTCCCGATCGATTCCAGGTAGAGTGCCACCGCGGCGGTGTCGGCGTCGTCCTCCCAGAACTGCATCATGTCGTTTCCGGAGACGTCTGCCCGGTTGCCTGCCGAGAGGAACGTGGAAATCCCCATCCGGCGCCTGCTGGACGCGGCGTAGAGGGACACTCCGATCGCCGCCGACTGGCTGAACAGGCCCAGGCCTCCGCGGCGCGGCAGGGTAGGCGCCATGGAGGCATTCAGTGACACGTCCGGGTGGGTGTTGACGATGCCCAGCGAAGCGGGTCCGATCACGCGCATCCCGTTGGCGCGTGCCTTCCGCACCAGTTCACGCTGCCGCGCGAGGCCGCGTTCGCCGTCGTCCGCGAAGCCTGCAGAGGCGACCACCACCCCCTTGACGCCGGCGGCGGCGCAGTCGTCCACCACGGTGGCCACTTCCTCGTATGGGACGGCGATGACGGCAAGCTGCACCGGACCGGGCACTTCGGTCAGCCGGCCGAAGGACAGCATGCCGGCGAGCTCCAGCGCCTCGGGATTGATGGCGTAGACGGGACCGGTGAAGCCCCCTTCGATGATGTGTTCCAGCAGCTGGTAGCCCACGGTCCCCCATTTGCGGCTGGCACCGATCACCGCAACGGACGACGGCGTCAGCAGGTCACGCACGCTCCTCGCCTCGGCGCGGTGCTCGCGTGATTCCATCACGGCACGGGACTTGTCCGTGGGACCGATGTTGAACTCGAGGCTGACCACGCCGTCGTCGAAATGGCGTTTGACGTCGTAGCCGGCATCGGAGAAGACCATCAGCATCTTCCGGTTTTCCGGGAGCACTTCGGCGCTGAACCGGCGGATCCCGTTTTCCTGGGCCGCTGCTGCGAGATGTTCCAACAGGATAGAGCCGATGCCCCTGCCCTGGTGCGCGTCGGCGATGTTGAAGGCGACCTCCGCCTCGGTGGGGTCAGCGAGCCGGTCGTAGCGCCCGATCCCGATGATCTCGCCGCCGATGGTGATCACGAAGGCCACCCGGTCCCGGTAGTCCACCTCCGTGAAGCGCTTGAGCTCCTTGCTGGAAAGCCTGGCTTTGAAGGCGAAGAACCGCATGTAGATCGAGTCCTGCGACTGCCGCATGTGGAAGGCCTGGACGGCGTCGGCGTCGTCGGGTTGGATGGGCCTCAGATGCGCGGTTCCGCCGTCCCGCAGGACGACATCGGCTTCCCAATATTCCGGATATACGCCGTCCCCGGGCTGATCCACCATAGGCTTAGCCTAGCCAAAAACTCCCGCAGCACACCCCAGTGCAGCCAATCAGCGCAAAGACCAGTACCCCAGAAGGATTTACCAGCCCCATGGCCCGCCGCCAAAGTCCAGCCCCCGCAGTGGATTCCAGCCCCTTCACCGAGAACATCGTGGATATCGATGTCACGTCCGAGATGGAAGGCTCCTTCCTGGAGTACGCCTATTCGGTGATCTACTCCCGGGCGCTGCCTGACGCCCGTGACGGCCTGAAGCCGGTGCAGCGCCGGATCCTTTACATGATGAGCGAGATGGGCCTCCGGCCGGACCGCGGCCACGTCAAGAGCGCCCGCGTGGTGGGCGAGGTGATGGGCAAGCTGCACCCGCACGGCGACACCGCCATCTATGACGCCATGGTGCGCATGGCCCAGGACTTTTCGCTGCGGCTCCCCCTCATCGACGGGCACGGTAACTTCGGCTCGCTCGACGACGGCCCGGCAGCCCCGCGGTACACCGAGGCCCGCCTCGCGGCGGCGGCGCTGACGCTCACGGACCACCTTGACGAAGACGTGGTGGACTTCGTCCCCAACTACGACAACCAGCTGACCCAGCCGGACGTGCTTCCGGCGGCGTTCCCCAACCTGCTGGTCAACGGTGCCACCGGCATCGCGGTGGGGATGGCCACCAACATGGCCCCGCACAACCTCGTGGAAGTGATTTCCGCGGCGCGGCACCTGATTGCCCACCCGGATGCCACACTGGATGACCTGATGCGCTTTGTGCCCGGCCCGGACCTGCCCACAGGCGGCCGGATCGTGGGCCTGGACGGCATCCGCGATGCCTACGCCACCGGCCGTGGCTCGTTCAAGACCCGCGCCAAGGTGGAGGTCGAACAGCTGTCGGCCCGGCGAACCGGCCTGGTGATCACAGAGCTGCCCTACATGGTGGGGCCGGAAAAGGTGATCGAGAAGATCAAGGACGCCGTCAACGGCAAGAAGCTCACCGGCATCAGCGACATCGTTGACCTGACAGACCGCAAGCACGGTCTGCGCCTGGTCATCGAGCTGAAGAACGGGTTCAACCCCAACGCCGTGCTCCAGCAGCTGTACCGCTACTCCCCGATGGAAGACTCCTTCGGCATCAACAACGTGACCCTGGTGGACGGCCAGCCACAGACCCTGGGGCTCGTGGCGCTGCTGTCGGTGTATGTCGGGCACCGCATCGACGTCGTGCGCCGCCGCACGGTCTTCCGTCTCGGCAAGAAGAAGGACCGCCTGCACCTGGTGGAGGGCCTGCTGGTGGCCATCGTGGACATCGACGAGGTCATCCAGATCATCCGCTCCTCCGACGAGGCCGCGGCCGCCCGGGTTCGGCTGATGTCCATCTACGACCTCACCGAGATCCAGGCCAACTACATCCTGGAACTGCGGCTGCGCCAGCTGACCAAGTTCTCCCGGATCGAGCTGGAGAAGGAGCAGGACGAGCTGCGCCGCGAGATCGCGGAGCTGGAGGCAATCCTCGGTTCCGAAGAGCGGCTCCGGGAGCTCGTCTCCACTGAACTGGCTGAAATCGCCGAAAAGTACGGCACGCCGCGCCGGACGGTGCTGCTCGAATCCGAGGCCGTCTCCCCCACGGTGGCTGCCGCGCTGGCGGCAACTCCCAACGGCAAGGGCAAAGCCGCGCCCCTGGCGCTGGAAATCGCCGATGACCCCTGCTGGGCGATCCTGACGGCATCCGGGCAGATTGCCCGCACCTCCAACCAGGAGCCCCTCGCCGAGTCCGGTCCGCGGTCCAAGCACGATGTCTTTTCCTCGGTCGTCAAGACGTCGGCCCGCGGAGAGATTGCCGCCGTAACGTCGCAGGGACGCATGCTGCGCCTGCAGGTCATGGACATGCCGGTCCTGCCCCCGATGTCCGGCCTGCCCAACCTCGCCGGCGGCGTCCAGGCCAAGGATTTCATCACCCTGCTCAAGGGCGAATCGCTGGTGGCGTTCGTCCCGCTGGACCAGGTCCTCGCACTCGGCACCGCCCAGGGCGTGGTGAAGCGCGTCCAGCCCGACTACCCCCTGAACCGCGAGGACTGGGAGATCATCGCCCTCAAGGACAAGGACGAGGTGGTGGGCGTGGCCCCGGCCGCGTCCGAAGAGGCCGATCTGGTGTTCCTGACCCGCCAGGCCCAGCTGCTCCGGTTCGGAGCCGGGGCCGTCCGGCCCCAGGGCAGGACGGCCGGCGGCATGGCCGGCATCAAGCTGGCAGACGGCGACCAGGTGCTGTTTTTCGGCACGGTGGCCCCGGGGGACGACGATGCCGTGGTGGTCACCATCGCCGGCACCAACGGAGCGCTGCCCGGAACAGCGCCCGGCGCGGCGAAGGTGACGGCGTTCGCCGAATACCCTGTCAAGGGCCGCGCCACCGCCGGGGTCCGGGCGCACCGGTTCCTCAAGGGCGAAGACACGCTGCTCCTCGGCTGGGCAGGGCACGGTCCGGCCAAGGCGTCGTCGGCATCCGGGGTGGCCCGCTCCCTGCCGCAGGAGCACGGCAGGCGTGACGGTTCGGGGATCCCG
This sequence comes from Arthrobacter sp., assembly GCA_035254945.1. Classification (GTDB taxonomy): domain Bacteria; phylum Actinomycetota; class Actinomycetes; order Actinomycetales; family Micrococcaceae; genus Arthrobacter. The sequence goes on from DATFAE010000104.1 coordinate 14,751, forward strand.
CTGTCCCAGCCCGTGGATGTGGTGGGTCCTGCCATGGCCTGGGCTGATCCGGCCTAGACTGCTGCCATGGTTATCGTTCCCGATGTCAAAGACTGGACCTGGGTCCTTTCCCGGCCGTGCCCGGAATGCTCCTTCGACGCCTCCACGGTCACGCCGGCCACGGTACCCGGCACGGTTCAGAACATGC
>DATFAE010000105.1:0-3483 GCA_035254945.1 Arthrobacter sp.
GCCGGGCCGTCGTACCAGGGGGTGCGCTCGGAACGGTCCACCACGTTGTCGCCGTCGAGGGCGGACACCGGGATCACCAGCAGGTCATCGATGTGGTCCGCGCTGCCCAGCTCTGCGGAGCCGATGCCCAGTTCGCGGGCCACCTGCTGCACGTCGGCCTGGATCTCACGGAAAACGGACTCGCTGAAGTCCACCAGGTCGATCTTGTTCACGGCCACAATCACGTGCGCCACCCGCAGCAGCTGCAGCACGGACAGGTGCCGGCGCGTCTGCTCCAGGACACCCTTGCGGGCGTCGATGAGTACGACGACGGCATCCGCCGTGGACGCGCCCGTCACCGTGTTTTTGGTGTACTGGACGTGCCCGGGGCAGTCGGCCAGGATGAAGCTGCGCTGGTCCGTGGCGAAGTAGCGGTACGCGACGTCGATGGTGATGCCCTGCTCGCGCTCGGCGCGCAGGCCATCCGTCAGGAGGGCGAGGTCGATTGCCTGGGTGCCGGTGGCACCCGCGCCGCCGAAGCCGCGGTCCGCTGAGGTGCGGGCGACGGCGTCGAGCTGGTCGGCGAGGATCGCCTTGGAGTCGTGAAGGAGGCGGCCCACCAGGGTGGACTTGCCGTCGTCGACCGATCCTGCGGTGGCGAAGCGGAAAAGAGTGGTGGGCAGGGCTGTTTCCAGCTCGGCGGCCAGGAGTGAAGTTTCGGTGCTCATTTAGAAGTAACCATCCTTCTTGCGGTCTTCCATGGCTGCCTCGGAGATGCGGTCATCTGCCCGGGTGGCACCACGTTCGGTGATGGTGGAGGCGGCAACTTCGATCACAACGTCGCTCACGGTGGCTGCGGCCGATTCGACGGCACCGGTGCAGGACATGTCCCCCACGGTGCGGTACCGGACCGTCTTGATGATGACTTCCTCGTGCGGCAGCGGCTGGGAAACCTCGCCCACCGCACGCCACATGCCGTCGCGGGCAAACACTTCGCGCTCGTGGGCGTAGTACAGGCCCGGCAGCTCGATGTTCTCGCGCTCGATGTAGCGCCAGATGTCCAGCTCGGTCCAGTTGCTGATGGGGAACGCACGGACGTGCTGGCCCACGGTGTGGCGGCCGTTGTAGAGGTTCCACAGCTCGGGGCGCTGGTTGCGCGGGTCCCACTGGCCGAATTCGTCGCGGAGGCTCAGGATGCGCTCCTTGGCGCGGGCCTTGTCCTCGTCGCGGCGGCCGCCGCCGAACACGGCGTCGAACTTGTTCTTCTGGATGGCGTCCAGCAGCGGAACGGTCTGCAGCGGGTTACGGGTGCCGTCGGCACGCTCGGCCAGCTCGCCGCGGTCGATGAACTCCTGGACGGAGCCGACCACCAGCTTCAGGCCCAGGCGCTCCACGGTGCGGTCGCGGAAGTCGATGACCTCGGGGAAGTTGTGGCCGGTGTCCACGTGCAGCACGGGGAACGGGACCTTGCCCGGCCAGAAGGCCTTGGTGGCCAGGTGCAGCATCACCACGGAGTCCTTGCCGCCGGAGAACAGCAGCGCGGGCTTCTCGAACTCGGCCACGACTTCGCGGATGATATGGATCGCTTCGGACTCAAGGGCGTCCAGGCTGGAGAGGCGCGTGGATACGGCGGCTTCAGTCACCTGGGTGGTCTCCTCAGTTAGGAAAGTGCTCATACGTGTAGTCCGCATTCTGTCTTGTCGGTCCCTGCCCAGCGGCCGGCGCGGGGATCGTCGCCCGGCGCCACCTTCCGGGTGCAGGGCTGGCAGCCAATGGAGGGGTAACCCTGGGAAAGCAGCGGGTTGACCGGCAGGAGGTTGTCATCGGAGTACTGGACCAGCTGGTCGAACGTCCACGCAGCCACGGGGTTGACCTTGACCAGGCCGTTGGCCTCGTCCCAGGTCACCAGCGGGGTATTGGTGCGGGTGGGGGCCTCGTCGCGGCGGACGCCGGTGAACCAGAGTTCGTAGCCGGCCAAGGTACGGCGCAGCGGGGCCACCTTGCGCAGGGCGCAGCACTGGGCGGCATCGCGGGCAAACAGGTCCTTGCCCAGGAGCCGGTCCTGCTGTTCCACGGTGTTCTCCGGCAGCACGTCCACGACGTTGACACGCAGGTTCGCGGCCACCTCGTCACGCGTGGCGTAGGTTTCCGGGAAGTGGTAGCCGGTCTCCAGGAACAAAACGTCGACGCCGGGCATCTGGTCAGCGACCAGGGCCGGCAGGACGGCGTCGGCCATGGAGCAGGCAACCGCCACTGCGGAGAGGTCGAAGTTGCGCTCCACCCAAGCGATCACGTCGCGGGCGGGTGCGTCCCAGCCGAGCTCGGCGGCACCGGACTCGGCGATGGCCTTCAGTTCGTCGTGGGTGCGGAGGGTGTTGCTCACTGGAGTGCCTCCTCATCTGCTGCGTGGGCCCATTCTGCGAAGGTCTGGCCTTCGGCGCGCTGGGCGACGAACGTACGGACGACGCGTTCCACGTAGTCCGGCAGGTCCTCAACGTAGACCTTCAGGCCGCGGACGGTGCGTCCCAGGCCTGCTTCCTCGCGGTCGGTGGAAGCCAGCCCGCCACCGAGGTGGACCTGGAAACCCGGGGTGGGGTCGCCGTCGGGCGTGGGCAGCATCATGCCCTTGAGGCCGATGTCCGCGGTCTGGATGCGGGCGCAGGAGTTGGGGCAGCCGTTGATGTGCAGGGACAGCGCGTGCGGCAGCTCGCCGGAGGCCGTGAGGTCAGCCAGGCGGCGTTCCAGTTCGGCCACGGCGGTGGCGGCCGTGACCTTCGTTTCCACGATGGCCAGCTTGCAGTATTCGATGCCGGTGCAGGCGATGGTGCCGCGGCGGAACACGGAGGGGCGGGCGGACAGGCCCAGCGCGTCCAGTTCGGCCACCAGCGGCTCCACGTGGTCCTTGGCAACATCCAGCACCACAAGCTTCTGGTGCGGGGTTGTGCGCAGGCGGTAGGAACCGCGGGATTCGAGGGTGTCCGCGAGCTTCACCAGCTGCGAACCGGACAGGCGGCCGGCCAGCGGGGTGGCGCCGATGAAGAACTTGCCGTCCTTCTGCTCGTGCACGCCGATGTGGTCACCGGGGGACGTGGGCTTGGGCGCGGCGGGGCCGTCGGCCAGCTTGTAGCCGAGGTATTCGTCCTCGAGGATCTGGCGGAACTTCTCCGGACCCCAGTCGGCCATGAGGAACTTCAGGCGGGCCTTGGTGCGCATGCGCCGGTAGCCGTAGTCGCGGAAGATGCTGGTGACGCCGAGCCATACTTCGGCGGCTTCCTCGGGGCGGACGAAGGCACCGAGGCGCTTGCCGAGCATCGGATTGGTGGACAGTGCGCCACCGGCCCAGAGGTCGTAGCCGACGCCCAGCTCGGGGTGCTCAACGCCCACCAGGGCGAAGTCGTTGATCTCGTGGACCACGTCCTGGCTGGGGTGGCCGGTGATCGCGGTCTTGTACTTGCGCGGCAGGTTGGACAGCAGCGGGTTGCCGATGAACCGCTCCCCCAGCTC
>DATFAE010000106.1:0-6165 GCA_035254945.1 Arthrobacter sp.
GGACAACCAGTCGTGCTGGGCAGTCGAATCGTCCGCCTTCCAAGGCCCGGTGGATCGGCTGGCCAGATGGGCTGAGGACAACACCAAAGGGCCCATCCTCGCGGGCCTTCACTTCACCATGTCCCGGTGCGAGCCGGATCAGGTCGCTGCAGTACTGACCCGCTGCTGCGCGGACATCGGGTGGGCGGAACTGCTGTTTCCCACACCCCACGGCGACTGGTACGTCACGTTCTCCCGCGAGGGGTGGATCCTTGCCGGTGTCGAATACAAGGACGGGGCTCCGGAGGGCATCAACGCCCTGACGGCCCTGCTCCAGTCCATGGCACCGCTATACGACTACGCGGCTGTTGTCGTTAGTCACTTCGGGGCGGTTACCGCCAACAGCGTCATGAGCCAGTGGGGCATCCCGGCCCCCTCAGATCACGAATGCGCCGCCGAACACTCCTTCGTAAAGCAGACAGCTCCCGGGATTTTCGCGTTCCAGGTACTCGGACCTGGGCACGCAGACCTTCAGCCCGAAGACGCGTGGCACATTTTTCCCTCCGGCGCCGGCAAGCGAATGGTTGTTTCAAGGACCCCTGATGCCTGGTGGGGGCGCCGCGAAGGCTTCCCCGAGGCAGGCTTCGATACTCTGCGGAAAGCCAACAAGGAACTGCTGGGCAAATGGGCCTGACAAGCCGGCAGGGTCGCCAAGGAATTCACAAGTAGTACGAAACGCCAACCGAAGGACCCTGACGCGGTCCTCTCCAGCAGCCCAAGGCCCACAAGGTAGCGGCGCAGGAGCACTACGTCGTCCGTGTAGCTCAGCAGCCGCTCATTGACCTGTCTCTCGGTGAGGTCCTCCCCCGGCTGGATGGCTTCGCCGACGATCCAGGCCAGGAGCTCGCGCCGGTCCGCCGTGCTGGCCGGGTACCTGTCGATCCGGCCCAGGCGCACGAAACGGTCCACTCCGTTTTTGGGCTGGCGCTTCGGCTGCTGGGACAGGAGATCGGGGAAAAGCGTCTCTCATCCCGGTCGGCTAGCGCGGCCATCACCCGGCGCCAGTGCGGCCCACTGTGGGCAGACGGTCCGTTCACTTGCCTCCACCTCCACCTATTGTTCGGAGCCGCCCCATTGGTGGGACGGGATGAGCGCGGCCACCGCTTCGATCGCGGAGCGAGGGCTCGTCAGGACGGGGGTCGCGAGCCCGGCCAGCAGGGCGGCGGCAGGTTCCATGCTCGCCTGGGCGAGGACGACGACGTCGCACCGGTTTGCGAGCGCGCGCGCCGCGTGGGCGACACGGGAGCGGTACTCCTCGGCGTCTCCGCTGACGAAGGCCTCCCAGGCCCCCTCCACAACGCTGACTTCAAAGGATACGCCGGGTTCCGCGTCCGCAGCCTCCTCGGTGAGGAGCCGTGTGGTCGGCTCGACGGTGCTGGTGAGCGCTGCGAGGACACCGATCCGCGGGCCGAGGGTCACGGCCCGGCGAAGCATCGGCCGGTCGATCCGGATCACCTCGAAACCGTCTCCCGACAGCCTTTCCGCGACCTCGCCGAGCGTTGAGCAGGTGCAGAGGATGACCTCGCACCCGGCCTCCCGGAGCTCCGATAGATGGCCGGCCACCACGGCCCGCACGCGCTCCCCTGGTCCCTCCCGCCTGGCAAGCTCCAGCGCTTCGGGATCCACCCGGTGGACTGTCTGGGCGGAGGGAATGAGCTCACGGGACAGGGCCTCAAATGTAGCCACGTGGACTTGTGCCGTGTGGAGGAAGCCGACTGTGCCGGGACCGTCGGGCCGGAGTTCGATCATGCGGCCTGACTGTAACAGATCGCTTGCGGCCCGCCGCTGTTTGTCCATTTCGCCGTATCCGGCGCTCGCCGCCAAGCTGCGCTGGACTGCGGGCATCGTCAAATGTCGTGCACGGATTGGCAATCCACTGGTAGGAGCGGAGGGCTACCGTTGTCCCATCAACAGATCGATCGGGGCGGGTGGCATGGGCGGGAACAGGGCGGATCTTCTCCTGGTGAACGGAATTATCGACACCTTGGACGAGGTGCAGCCGCGCGTGGCCGCTATGGCCATCAGCGGCGGCAAAGTCCATGCGTTGGGCGCCAAAGCCGAAGCATTGGTTGGCCCTGGCACCACGGTGATCGATCTCCACGGTGCCTTTGTGATGCCAGGCCTTATGGACGTACACAATCACCACATGATCGCCGGGCAGATGGATTTGTTTGAACTCAATACACCCCCCACCCTCACCCTTGATCAGTTACTTGCCGCCGTTGAAGCACGCGCCGAGGATCTCGCGCCTGATGCCTGGGTGCTGGGCGGGAGTTGGGGTTCGGGGCTGATCGCCGATCTGAATTCGGGCGAGGCGCTGGCCCGGCTTGATGCGGTCACCGGCGGACGCCCCGCGCTTCTGAAAGACGACAGCAAGCACAACCGCTGGGCCAATTCCAAAGCCCTTGAACTGGCGGGCATAGACGATGGCACTGAAGACCCCGAAGGCGGACAGATCCTGCGCGATGATTCCGGTCGGGCCACGGGGATCCTGATCGAGGCCGGCGGTGTTCTGGTGGAACGGGCCCTGGCCCGGCTGCAACCGCCGTCCACCGGACAGCTGGCCCGCGCGGCCCAGCGGGGTGTCGAGATCCTGCACTCCTTCGGCGTGACCGGTTTCCAGGATGCCGCCACATCACTGCAGCTCATGCAGGCGTTGAAGGAACTGGACGATTCAGGCCGGCTGCAGGCATGGGTTGTCACTTCCATGCAGGCCAACGACTTCATCTTCGGCACCAGTCCGCTGGGCGAGGGCATCATCTCCCACGCCGACGGGCTCCGCTCGGAGCATCACCGGCCGGACTTTATCAAGATCTTCCTGGACGGCGTCCCGCCAGCGCGAACAGCAGCCTTTATCGAGCCGTATCTTCCGGCGGCCGGTTTCCCTGAATGCCACTGCGGCGGCACCACCATGCCCCCAGGCGAGCTCGAGCACTGGCTCATGACCACGGCCGAACGCGGGATCTCAGCGAAGATCCATTGCACCGGCGACGCCTCGGTCCGGCTGGTACTCGATGTTGTGGAAAAGGTCCGCGCCGCTGGCCACCAAGATCCCAAGTATCACATCGCCCACGGACAGTTCGTCCAGGAGCAGGACATCCCACGCTTCGCGGAACTGAACGTAACGGCCGACATCTCCCCATCGCTCTGGTTTCCGGGCGTGATTTCCGAGGCGATCGCCACGGTGCTTCCCGCGGAAAGGGCATCCAAGATGCAGCCAAACCGTTCATTGTTGGACGCCGGCGCCCGCATTGCCGGGGGGTCGGACTGGCCAGTCAGCTTTTCCCCGAACGCCTGGGAAGGAATCTACGGCCTCGTGACCCGGAAGGACCCCACGGGGCAATTCCCAGGGACGCTCTGGCCGGAACAGGCGATCACGCTGACGGAAGCCATCCGCGTCTACACGACGGACAGTGCTGAAGCCATGGGCCTGGATGACGTCGCCGGATCGCTAAGCCCCGGCAAATCGGCAGACTTCATCGTCCTCAGCGATAATCCGCACAGCATTCCGCTGGACGAGCTTCCGCTCGTGAAAACCCGGCAAACATGGTTTGCCGGGCGCAAAGTATTCGACGCCTATTCCTCCGCGACTGCCACAAGCCCAGTTGAGGAAACGTCCAGGGCCCAAGCCTAACCACAGAACAGGGCTTCCCCGCGGTACGTCCGGACCATTCACAACGTAGTTCATCAACCCTCAGCCGCCTCCAACTCCGGCGCCTGGCGTTGTCCCCCGCCGCCTTCCACAGGCGCGCCAGAAAGAAGCCCACCATGACAACAGCACTAAGAACCGCTCCCCGTTCAAGCGCCACGGACCGGGGAACATACACCTACATCGCCGTGTTCAGCGCCGTCCTGTACTCGGTCCTGCTGATAGCCCCCGTGATCGCCGGGAAGCTCGTTGAACAATTCGGACTCACGCCCGTACAGGTGGGAACGCTGTTCTCGCTGGAACTGGGCTCCTTCAGCCTGGCCACCGTACCGGCGTACCTCTGGCTACGCCGGATGAACCTCCGCACAGCTTCCTATCTGTTCACGGCCATCGTCATTGCTGGAAACATCGCTTCCGGTTTCCTGGACGACTTCGGCTACCTTGTTGCCGCGCGGGTGGTGACTTCCCTGGCCGCAGGATCCATTACCGTGATCATCCTCACCCTGAGCGGCAGGACAGGCAATCCCAGCCGCGCCTTCGGCATCTTCGTGGTCTTCCAGCTCGCCATGGGCGCCCTGATCCTGGCTGTCTTCCCTACCGTGTACGCAGGCACGGGGGTGGCAGCAATTTACTGGACCCTCGCGGGCCTGGCAATGCTCTGCCTGCTCGTGGTGAACCGCATCGACGGCGAGGTGCTCAGGAAGTCCATGCCCGCTGCAGCAGCCGAAACCAAACGGGTCCCCGTCTTCAGGGCCGCCGCCGGGATGGCCGCAGTACTGCTGTTCTACGTCGCGCTGAGCGGAGTATGGTCGTTCATTGCCCAGATCTCGGCCGGTGCCGGCATCGATCTCTCCGCCAGCAGCCTGATCCTTTCACTGGCCACGGTCGCCGGGATCCTGTCCGCCCTGGTTGCAACCGCGCTGGGTGACTCCCCCCGCCGCCGGCTCTACCTGCTGGCCGGTTACATCGGCATGGCGCTCAGCATTGCGCTGCTCATCGGAGCACCCGCCCTGATGCGCTTTGCCATTGCGGCGGTCATCTTCAAGTTCGCCTGGACCTTCATCCTGCCCTATCTCCTCTCGACCCTCTCCGACCTCTCCAGCGGCGGACACCTCATGAACACAACGAACCTGATGATTGGCGGCGGTTTCTCCATCGGACCCATCGTGGGCGGCGCCCTGATCCAGTCCGGAGGCGGCACTTTCACCGGGATGCTCACGTTCGCCCTGGCCGGCGTCCTTGCCTCGCTTGCTTTCGTCCTGATCGCCCAACGGAAGACTTCTGCCCCCTAAAGCCAAACTGATGCTCTCTGACTTTCGAGCCCGACGGCGGCACGCACCCAGGTGCGCGCCGCCGTCGTCCTTTCCAGTTAAACCCCCGGCGCCGCCTTATCCGCGGTGTTCGGACCAGAACGCCAGGACACGTTCGGTGACTTCACGGGGCGCCACAAGAAGCGGGGCCACATGGCCGGCCCCGGTGACCCGCCCGAAGCGGCCGCGAGGGGCGCTCAGGGCCGCCCGTTCGGCCTCCCCCGCGTCGAGCAGTGCATCGTCGCGGCCCGCCAGCATCAGGACGGGCACCTGCAGGCGGGGCAGCACCGGGCGGAGGTCGGGGCGGTGCATCATCACTGACTGCATGGCCCAGTACTTTCCGCGTCTATCCCCGGCCACAAAAGCCTCCTTCACCACCGCCGCGGCCTGCGGGGCGGTGGTGGCCACTCCCTTGCCCGCCAGGGCCTCCACCATGATCCGGCTGAAGGGCCGCGGCCCCACTACCCGGTACAGGTAGACGAGAAGGGCGTTCTGCCTGCGCTCCGACGCGGTGAGCGGGTAGGGCGGTGTGCCAATGGTGGTGAGCGTCCTGCAGCGGGAGGGGTAGTTGTCCGCGAAAACGATTCCCACATGCCCTCCCCAGGCGTTGCCCACCCAGTCCACCGGGCCCTGGATGTGCAGCGCATCCAAAATCTGGGTTGCCGCTGCGGCGCAGTCCTCCAGCGTGTAGCGCCGGCGCGGTCCGGGACTGCCGCCGTGCCCCGGACCGTCGATCACGACGAGCTCGCGCTGAGCACCCAGGTCCGGCAGGACGCCGTCGAACGTACTGGAGTCAACGAACAGGCTGTGCCACAGGACCGCGGGGGCGCCCGCGCCGGCCCGCCGCACCCTGAGGGGTCCGAGGAGTGTCTCCACCATCATTGAGGAAGTATCCAAAACCACGACGGCCTCCTGGAGCTGCTGCTTGCGGCGCCCTCCTGGCTGGAAGTGCCGTGCGATAAAGACTCCTCTCAGCTTGCAGCGCCGTCAAGGACTCCGCAATCTGCCAATTGCGCATTTCACGCAGCAAGGGTTGCGCTAAACGCGCATAGTCTCTATGATCTTAATCATGATCTGAGCCGGGCGGCTCAATCCCCACTCCCCCCAACAATGAGGTTGCTAGATGTCTGTTCCAATCAAGGCCACCATGGAAAAAGTCCCCGGCGG
>DATFAE010000107.1:0-40994 GCA_035254945.1 Arthrobacter sp.
GTCGACGACGAGTATCGGGTAGGCGAGGACGTTGCCGTGCCCCGTTCACGCCTGGTGGACTACGTGGCGACGCTGGAGACGATCGCCGCTGCCCACGACGTCAGCCTCAAGGTGGTGGCGCACGCTGGTGACGGCAACCTGCACCCGACGTTCTGGGTTGACCGGCTGGACAGTGCCGTCGATGAGGGCGCCATGGAGCGCCTGAACAAATCGCTGGACGCCTCCATCGACGCCGCGCTGGAGATGGGCGGCACCATCACCGGGGAACACGGCATCGGGCAGTACAAGCTGCGCTGGCTGGGACTGGAACAGCCGGAACCCGTCAGGGAGCTGCAGCGCCGGATCAAGGAGCTTTTTGACCCGGCCGGCATCCTGAACCCGGGCAAGGCCATTTAGCCCAGTTACTGCTGACTGGTTGGGGTGGTTATTAACACACCCGTGCTGGTACCCGGTCCCAGCCCTCAGTCGTCAACGTCGGGGTATTCGTCGATGGTTTCATCGGCGCCGTACCTGGACTCTTCAGTCTCCACTTCGAGGATCTTCAGCATCTCGGTGTCCGGGTTGAGCATGATGGCTGCCTCGTCCCGCCGGTGCCGCAGGATGGAGTCGATGTAGGACTGTACTGCTTCCGCAAGCGGGATGTGCCGTTCCTGCTTCTCGGACATGTACCAGCGGTGTTCCAGCACCTCGTGGACCGCTTCGGCAGGCTCGAGCTTGCCGGACAGGTCCCGCGGGATGGACCGGACGATCGGCTCGAACACCTGGCTGACCCAGAGGTGGGCGCTGTATTCCTCGTCCATCTCCGGGTTGTTGTCCGCGCGGAAGGAATCCATGTCGTTGAGCAGGCGGCGTGCCTGGTTCTCCTGGGCGTCCAGCCCGGTCAGGCGCAGCAGCCGGCGCATGTGGTGGCCGGCGTCCACCACTTTGGGCTGCAGCTGGATGGTGGAGCCGTTCTGCGTGGTCTTGATGGCGTATTCTTCGACGTCGAAGCCCAGCTCGTTGAGGCGGCGGATGCGGGCGCCCACGCGCCAGCGTTCGCCGAGTTCGAATGATTCCTTCTCGGTCAGCTCTGCCCAGAGGCGCCGGTAGCTGTCCATGATGAGTTCACTGGTGGCAACGGGGTCCACCTTCTCTTCGATCAGGCCGCCGTCCAGCAGGTCCATCAGTTCGCCGGCGATGTTGACCCGGGCGATTTCGAGGTCATATTCGCGCTGCCCCGTGGACAGGTCCGGATACAGCTCGCCGGTCTCGGCGTCCACCAGGTACGCGGCGAACGCTCCGGCGTCCCTGCGGAACAGGGTGTTGGAGAGCGAGACGTCGCCCCAGTAGAAGCCGATAAGGTGCAGCCGCACCATCAGGAGTGCCTGGGCGTCAATAAGGCGGGTCAGTGTGTCCTTGCGCAGCATCTGCGAGAACAATGCGCGATACGGCATGGAGAACTTCAGGTGGCGGGTGACCAGTACCGGGTTCAGCGGCCGGCCATCGAGCGTTGTCCGGCCGGTGATCACAGCCACGGGCTCCACGCAGGGTACGTCCAGCCGGGCGAGCTTCCGCAGCATGTGGTACTCGTGGCGGGCCACATGTTCGGACGTTTCCTTGATGGCGATGACAGAGCCGCCCAGGTGCGCGAAGCGCACGATGTGCCGGGAGATGCCGCGGGGGAGCGCCGCCAGGTTTTCGGCAGGCCAGTCCTCAAGTGCGATGTGCCACGGGAGGTCCAGGAGTTCCGGATCGGCGGCGGCCGCCGTGATGTTGAGCGAGCTGGAGACCGCGGAAAGTTTGCTGTCATTGGCGCTGGCCGCCTCAAACCGCGGCAGTTTGCCGATCTGCGCGTAGTCGGTGGGTTCGTCGTGCCACTGGGCGCTGTTTTCCTCGGTCATGGGTCAATTCTTCCGTACATAGGGCGGCTGGCCTAAACATTGGACTTAACGCCGACGGCGGCCCGTCCAGTAAGGAGGGCCACCGTCGGTAGTGCTAGTTGGTAGTGCTCAAGGCTAGTCGCCCAGGCGCAGACCGGTCTTGGTGTCGAACAGGTGCACGTGGCCGGACTGCGGGCGGACGTAGATGACTTCGCCCTTCATCGGAGGACGGCGGCCGTCGACGCGTGCCACGATGTCGTGGTCCTTGCCGTCGAGCGTGGTGTGGCCGTAGACGTAGGCGTCGGCGCCGAGCTCTTCAACAACGTCAACTTCGACCTTGAGGCCTTCACCCTGCGGTGCGGTCTCGAGGTCTTCCGGGCGGGAGCCCAGGGTGACGGTGCTGCCGTGGGCCTCTTGAAGGACGTCGCGCGGCACGGGGTAGACGGTTCCGCCGAACTGGACGCCGTCGTCGACGACGGGGAGTTCCAGCAGGTTCATGGCAGGGGAGCCGATGAAGCCGGCGACGAAGACGTTCTTGGGCTTGTCGTACAGGTTGCGCGGGGTGTCAACCTGCATGAGCAGGCCGTCCTTCAGCACAGCCACGCGGTCACCCATGGTCATGGCTTCGACCTGGTCGTGGGTCACGTAGACGGTGGTGACGCCGAGACGGCGGGTCAGGGACGCGATCTGTGTACGGGTCTGGACACGGAGCTTGGCGTCGAGGTTCGAGAGCGGCTCATCCATGAGGAAGACCTGCGGGTTACGCACGATGGCGCGGCCCATGGCGACACGCTGGCGCTGACCGCCGGAGAGTGCCTTCGGCTTGCGGTCCAGGTACGGCTCAAGGTCAAGGAGCTTGGCTGCTTCGCGGACGCGCTCGGCGCGCTCTTCCTTGCTGACGCCGGCGATCTTCAAGGCGAAGCCCATGTTGTCCGCGACGGTCATGTGCGGGTAGAGGGCGTAGTTCTGGAAAACCATGGCGATGTCGCGGTCCTTCGGCGGAACGTCGGTGACATCGCGGTCGCCAATGAGGATACGGCCGGCGTTGACGTCCTCAAGGCCTGCGAGCATCCGCAGGGAGGTGGACTTACCGCAACCGGAGGGTCCAACGAGGACCAGGAATTCGCCATCGGCGATGTCGATGTTGAGCTTATCGACGGCGGGCTTTTCTGTGCCCGGGTACAGACGCGTAGCGTTATCAAAAGTAACTGTAGCCACAGTTATCAATCCCTTCACCGGCAGGTACGTGCCGGACGATCCGTTGTGAATGGTTCATGTTTGTTCAGTTGTCCACGGTTTCTCAGCCGTGTACTCCCCGGCCGAAGCCGAGGAGTATCGCGTGACGCCGCACGGTGTCTGTGCGCCACATCACAAGCAAGAGTATGTCAGATCAAACGCCAATAGGACCAAATGTTACGGACGTCACATGTGAGGTTGGCTACTGGCCGTCTCCGCTGAAGCTGTCCGGTACCTCTTCAGCAACCGCCAGGCTCCGTTCCTGAAGCAGGGTCTCCAGCAGTTCGGCGATGTGCACCGGAGCTTCCACCCTGAACTGGGCCTGGGTAAAGTCGAGCCCCACCTTCACGCCGACGTCGCCGGGCTCCAGGCGGGCCAGGGCGTCCTCGTCAGTGGTGTCGTCGCCGGCGAACAGGACGGCCGTAGCTCCGGTGATCTGGCGCAGGAAGGTCACACCCTCACCCTTCGAAGCATTAACAACAGAGGTTTCGAGGACCTGCTTGCCGTTCTTGAGGAATACGCCCCGGCGGTCCTGCAGCACGGCGCGGGCGGCTGCCACGGCGTCCTCGGCCACATCGGGGGTGGCCAGGCGGGTGTGCAGGACGACGCCGGCAGGCTTGTCCTCGAGGAGGGTGCCCGGCGCCTGCTCCACAATTTCCTCCAGGATGCCCCGCACCTCGGCGAGGAGCGCACGCTGGTTGTCGTCGAGCGTCAGCTCCGCGGAGCCCGGGCCAAGCCAGGCTTCAGCGCCGTGGCTGCCTATCAGGAGCGTGTCCACCGGGGGTGAAGCCACCGCGCGCAGGCTGGCGAGGGCGCGCCCGGAGATGAGTGCCGTCGTCGTACGCGGCAGGGCGGCGAGCCCGGCAAGCGCCGTGGCGGAGCGGGGAAGCGGGCGGGCGTCGCCTGCATGGTCCACAATCGGCGCGATGGTGCCATCGAAGTCCATCGCTACCAGCAGGTGTTCCGTCTGGGCGATGCGGTGGAGGGCGTCGCGGAGTTCCGGAGCGAGCGTCAGCGGGCCCTTGGCCGGGCGGGCATCAGGAGTCATCACGGACCACCTTTTCGTTGAGCGCGTGGAGGAAGTCCGCGGACCAGTGGTCCACGTCGTGTTCAAGGATCTGCTTGCGCATGGACCGCATCCGGCGGGCGGCGTCCTTGGGGGACATGTTGACGGCCCGCATGATGGTGTCCTTCAGCCCGTCGATGTCGTGCGGATTCATCAGCAGTGCCTGCTTGAGCTGGTCGGCTGCGCCGGCAAACTCGCTGAGTACCAGCGCGCCGTCATTCTGGGTGCGGGCGGTCACGTATTCCTTGGCGACCAGGTTCATGCCATCGCGCAGGGCCGTGACCAGCATGACGTCGGCGGCGAGGTAGAGCGCCACCATTTCCTCGACCGGGTAGCTGTGGTGCAGGTAGCGCACGGCTGTGTTCTGGATGGTGTCGTAGGTGCCGTTAATGTGGCCCACGGTGCCCTCGATCTCCTCGCGCAGGAGCCGGTACTGCTCCACCCGCTCACGGCTGGGGCTGGCGACCTGGATGAGGGTGGCGTCACCGACCGTCAGCTTGCCCTCATTCAGGAGTTCCTCAAAGGCCTTGAGCCGGTGGCGGATGCCCTTTGTATAGTCCAGCCGGTCCACACCCAGGAGGATGGTTTTGGGGTTGCCCAGGTCCTGCCGGATCTGGCGGGAACGCTCGATGATCTCTGGCTTGTTGGCCAGCTCGCTGATCTGGGCCACGTCAATGGAGATGGGGAAGGCCTGGGCCCTGGCGATGTGCGTGATCTCGCCGTCCTGGCCCTTGACATGCACCTGCTGCTGCTTGACGCTGGCGCCCAGGAACCGCCTGGCAGACCGCATGAAGTTGCCGGCATCGCTGGGGCGCTGGAAACCCACCAGGTCCGCGCCCATCAGGCCGTCGATGATGGCCTGCCGCCAGGGCAACTGGGCGAAAATTTCCGGCGGCGGGAACGGGATGTGGTTGAAGAACCCAATCCGCAGGTCAGGCCGCGCTTCGCGCAGCAGGCGGGGCACCAGCTGCAGCTGGTAATCCTGGATCCACACGGTTGCGCCCTGGTCGGCATGGCGTACGACGGCGTCAGCGAACCTTCTGTTGACCCTGCGGTAGGCGTCCCACCAGGTCCGGTGGAACTCCGGGGGAGCGATCACGTCGTGGTACAGGGGCCACAGCGTGGCGTTGGAAAAGCCCTCGTAATACAGCTCAACATCGTCGGTGCTGAGCTGGACCGGGACGAGATCCATCCCGCCGTGGCTGAACGGTTTGACCGTCTCATCGGGGGCGCCGTGCCAGCCAACCCAGGCGCCGTCGGTTTTGGTCATCATCGGAGCCAGGGCGGTCACGAGACCGCCGGGTGAGCGCCTCCAGCCGGAGCCGTCGTCGCCGCTTTCCCCTGGCGCGCAGCGGTCTACGGGCAGTCTGTTCGAGACCACCATGAAGTCGTATTTTGTGCCATCACCGTGGCCGTGTCCGGCAGCGCCGGATTCAGTCGTGGCGGTAGGTTTTTCCTGGACAGGTGTTTGCATTGCGGCCCCCTGGGGTTGCTTGTGCCTCTAAGCCCACCCTAACGGGGCGGAATCTTCCGTGCTATTCGTCCGTTGGTCAATCGGAGGAATAGTTGAAAGCGCAAGCTCTCAGGTTTCTCCCCTAAAATAATGGAGTTGCCACTGAGTGGTCCCCCCACGTCGATCGACCCAAGGAACACATGAGCCCCGCAAATGAAGTACGTAAGTCCAAGGCTGAGCGAACAGCGGAGGCACGCGAGAAGGCGCGCCTGATCCGTGAGGCGCAGCTCAAAAAGGACAAGCGAAACAAGCTGCTGATCGGCTGGGGAATTGTGGTGGCAGTGGTTGCCATCCTGGCGGTTGTGGCGCTGGTTGTAACCACCACCATGCGGCAGAACGCACCGATCGCGGACCAGGGACCGACGCCGGCCAACGGCAACGTGCACGGCGGCATCACCCTGCTGGCCAACACCGAGGTGGCGAAGCTGGACGCGTCCACTGTGGACGCTGCTTCTGTGGGCGAACCGCCCCAGACCGCCCCGGCCGAAGTGGTTGCCCCCGGCGCGGAGGCTGAGGCCGGCAAGCCGGTCAAGGTTGTCCTTTATATCGACTTCATCTGCCCGGTCTGCAAAAACTTCGAGGCGCAGTACAACGAGCAGCTGACGGCCCTGCGCAACGAGGGCAAGATCACGGTTGAATACCGCGCGCTCGGGTTCCTGGACAACCGGTCCTCCACGAACTATTCCTCGCGTGCAGCGAACGCCGCTGCGTGCGTTGTGAACGAGTCCCCCGAGAAGTACGCGGAGTTTGTGGACGCCCTGTTCGCCAACCAGCCTGCAGAAGGCAGTGCGGGCCTCTCGGACGACAAACTCAAGTCCATGGCGTCAGACATGGGCGTCAATATTGACAGCTGCGTGAACGACAAGACGTACCGGCCTTACGTGAAGTTCACTACCAAGGAAGCTGCGGCCATCGGCGTCACCGGTACGCCGTCCGTATTCGTGGACGGCAAGCAGTGGGGCAAGGGCGACAGCGCCCAGACCCCGTTCCCCGACTTCCT
This sequence comes from Arthrobacter sp., assembly GCA_035254945.1. Taxonomy (GTDB): domain Bacteria; phylum Actinomycetota; class Actinomycetes; order Actinomycetales; family Micrococcaceae; genus Arthrobacter. Next base: position 6,675 of record DATFAE010000107.1, read on the forward strand.
GCAGGCAGCGATCGACGCGAAGGCATAACCTGCCTGTCTGACGAAGGCCCGGTCCCGGTTTGCATCCGGGGCCGGGCCTTTCCCTTTGCCTGTAAGCCAGGTTCCGCGTTTTTACGAGCGGGCGGACTTGGGCTAACCTTATCTAGCGCCGTTCAGGCGCATGCCCAACAGGGCGCGCCTCCTTAGCTCAGTTGGCCAGAGCACCGCTCTTGTAAAGCGGGGGTCGTCGGTTCGAATCCGACAGGAGGCTCCACATGAGGCCTCGACCTGCGGATTCGTCCAGCGGTGTCGGGGCCTCGCGCTTTTTGGCTGCACCGGCACCCATCCAATTGAAGCGACTTTCGTGTCTGTTTAAGCCCGAATGGGTTGCTGGTCGTGCAGTTGGGCCAAGATCGTATCGGCAGTCGCGCCTACGCCTTCGAGTGTGGCCACGGCCAGACCTGCTTCGTCTGCCTGGAGGGGCTCGAGCGTCTCCAGTTGGGACGTGAGGAGGGATGGCGGCATGAAGTGCCCGGGACGTTCTGCAACGCGGGTTTGCAGAAGTGGCAGGTCGACGCTGAGTTGAACGAACATTGTGGCTGGTGCTTTGGCCCTGATTGCATCCCTGTAGACGCGTTTTAGCGCCGAGCAGGCAACGATGATTCCTGTTGGGTGCTCGGACGCCAGTTCGGCGCCGACGAGGTCCAGCCAGGGCCATCGATCTTCGTCTGTCAGCGGGTTGCCTGCAGCCATTTTCTCGACGTTGGCTTGCGGATGCAGGGAGTCGGAGTCGACAAAAGTGGCGTCGAGCCGTTGTGCAAGCGCGGCTCCGACGGTGGATTTTCCTGCGCCGCACACGCCCATGACAACAATGACGGGTTTCATCAGAGCATTCCCTGATGACCGGTTCCGGCGGGGATCGGTGAGAGCCGGGTAACCTCGACGGGTGCCGCCAGGAGGCCCTCGAGTGAGGCGTTGAGGCGTTTGACTGGCTCTCCTTCGCCGTGGGCGTCAAGCAGTTCGGCACTTTCCCACTTTTCGATCATGATGATCTGGCCGTTGGGCGCCTCGTGGATGGCGTAGAGCTGGCACCCGGGTTCTTCGTGCACCTCAGCGATGGCGGGTGAGAGGGCAGCGGCAACCTGGGTGAAAGCCCCGTCCTTGGGCGTGAAGACGGCGGTGACAATGACGGTCATGGGTTTTCCTTATCGGGTAGGGGACAACAGGAGGGGCGAACAGCTGCTGCGCGGGACGAAATCCGCTTTGACTTGAATCGTTCGGGGGGCGTCAGGGAGTTTGCCCTGCATCCGTCCCAATACGAGTTCCAGGGAGTGCACGGCGAGCATGTCGATGGGTTGGCGGATCACGCTCAGCGGCGGGCTTGTCAGTTCCGTCCAGGGATTGTCGTCAAAAACAATGACGGACAGGTCGCCCGGAATGCTTGTGCCGACCTGGACGAGGCGTCGAACTGAGCTTTGAACCTGGGCGGTATTGGCAACAATGAGGCCCGTGGGGCGGTCGGGGAGTGCGAGGAGGGATCCGACGGCGTCACCTCCGCCGTCGCCGCGGAAGGGTACGTCGCGGATCAGCTGCGGGTCGACGCTGGTCGAGAAGTTGTCATGGGCGCTTTGGTAGCCCTGGATCCTTGCCCGGCCTGTGGAGGTGCTGACTGGACCGGATATGAGGCCGATCCTTTTGTGCCCGAGGCCGAGCATGTGTTCGGTGGCGCGCCGGGCTGAATCGACGTTTTCGATGCTTACCACGTCGACGTTGGCGAGTTCCGCAATGGTGCGGTCGACGAAGACGACATTCACGCCCAGGGACTGGAGACGGGCCCACTTTTCAATGTTTGCCCCGGTGGGGGTGGCAATGACTCCTCCGACGGAGCGGTCCAGGAGTGTGTCAAGGGAGTCGGCTTCGAGGTGCGGGTCTTCCTGGGTGGTCATGACCATTACCTGCACGCCGTGGCTGCGGGCTTCCCAGACGATGCGGTCCGCGAGCTGCGCAAAGAAGGGGTTGGCCAGGTCCGCTACGACCAGCCCGATAGTGGGCGTGTGCCCGACGCTCAGTTCGCGGGCGGCGGCGCGGGGCCGGTACCCAAGTTCATCGATGACTTTCAAGACCATCTCGCGCTTGGCCGGCGCTACCGGACCCGATTCCGGGTTCAGGACGCGGGATACGACGGAGACTGAAACTCCCGCTGTCGCCGCGACGTCGCGGATCGTGGGCGCTTTTTTCACTGCTCCTCCTCCTTGAGGTCCTGTATGGACGGTTGGCCGCCTGAGCTAATCATCAGTCACGTGGCCTTGGCCCCGGAAACCATCGAGTGCGTTTCGATGTGACTGTTGACACAGCCTAACACCGACTGGTACAAATGTGGAACCGGTTCCACTCCGGTCCTAAATTTACAGTTGCGACGACGAAGTTGCTCCACCCTTTTCGGTGGAGGGTCCTTCTCGATGCGGAACGTCAATCAGAGAGATCCCCATGAACCTCCATAAACTCCTTAGCGACCGCGAGCAGGAAGGCCGCCCCGTTCGGGTCGGACTCATCGGAGCCGGCCGCTACGGCACCATGTACCTGGCGCAGGCAAATAACATCCCCGGGATCCATGTGGTGGCGATCGCCGACATCAACGTCAAGCGTGCGGAAGGCGCATTCGATCTGGTCGGCTGGCCCAAAAACCAGATCGCGCCGGATATCGCCACCGCACTCAGGGACCGCACCACGACGATCGTCGCCAACGCCGATGAGCTCTTTGATGTGGACATCGACGTCATCGTCGAAGCGACGGGCAACCCGATCGTCGGCGTGAAGCACGCCCTGCGTGCCATCGAGACAAAGAAGCACATCATCATGGTCACGGTCGAGGCAGACGCCCTGGCCGGTCCTGCCCTGGCCAGGCGCGCAGAAGCTGCCGGTGTGGTGTACTCGATGGCGTACGGTGACCAACCGGCGCTGATCATGGAACTCGTCGACTGGGCCCGGACCAGCGGCTTCGATGTTGTCTGCGCGGGCAAGGGCGCAAAATTCCTAGAGCATTACCACGAGATGAACCCGGACAACGTCTGGGAGAACTGGGAGTTCTCCAAGGAACTCACCGACTCCGGGCAGCTGAACCCGAACATGCACACCTCCTTCCGCGACGGCACAAAGGCCTCCATTGAAATGGCCGCCGTTGCCAACGGCGCCGGCTTGGTGCCTTCTGACGCCGGGCTGACCTTTGCGCCGGGGGACGTCGAGGAGATTGCCACCATCTGCCGTCCCGCAGACGTCGGCGGAGTCCTCGCCCACGAAGGCAGTGTCGAGGTCATGTCAAGCGTCAAGCGCGACGGCACCTGGATCCCTCATAACACGCAGGAGGGCGTGTTCGTCGTCGTAAAGGCCACGAACGCGTACGTCTCCGGCTGCTTCACCGAGTACCCGTGGCACCCGGACCCCACCGGCCAGTACGCAGCCCTGTACCGCCCGTACCACTACGTGGGCCTCGAGTTGAATATGTCCATCGCCAACGCAGCTCTCCGCGGGATCGCCACGGGTTCGCCGATCGGTTTCTTTGGCGACGTTGTGGCCACGGCGAAGAAAGACCTCAAGGCCGGGGAATTCCTCGACGGCGAAGGCGGGTACACCGTGTGGGGCCAGCTGGTTTCGGCCAAGCACTCCGTCGCAACCGGTGCATTGCCCGTGGCCCTGGCCCACCACGTGGAACTGCGCAACGACATCTCCAAGGGCGCAATTGTCGGATGGGACGACGTCATCATGGACGACTCCCTCGCCCAGGCCCTGGAGCTCCGCCGGGAAACCGAGGCTCTCGTCGCCGAATCCGCGGTCACCGCCTGATCCTCCCCCCGCACGAAACCGGGCGCGGCAATGAACAACACCTGATGTCGTCCACGCCTCCGGAAAAGACTCCTTCCAACGAAGAAAGGCATCACATGAATACCAAGACCCGCGCCCTCACCGGAGTGTTGGCCTGCACCCTGGCAGCCTCAGTCCTCGCCGGATGCGCCTCCGGAGCCCCCACCGGGGGCGGGGCTCCGCCAGCCAAGATCCAGCTCTCCATCCCTGACCCGCTCACGTCCTCCGTCGGCGTCTCGGCACAGCACTTCGCTGACCAGGTCAAGAAGACCTCCAACGGTTCCGTCACCGTCACTGTTGTTCCCAACGGAACGAGTTTCAGCGGAGACCAGAACGCGGCGGTGACCCGCCTGCAGGGCGGTTCGCTGGACGCACTGATCCTCTCGACCTCCGTATACGCCGCCGTCGTGCCGGAAATGAACGCCATCAGCATCCCTTACCTCTTCAAGGACACCACCGAAGAGGCAGCCTTCCTCACTGGCGAACCCGGCAAGGCACTGAAGGACAAACTGGCCGAGAAGGACACCGTAGCCCTGAGCTTCCTCACCCGGACCGGCCGTGAGATCACTAACTCCGTGCGCCCGATCCAGCAGCCCTCGGACCTTAAGGGGCTGAAGATCCGGGTCCCGGGCAACCCGTTGTGGACGGACTACTTCAGCAAGCTCGGCGCCAGTCCCACCACCATGGCATTCTCCGAGGTCTTCACCGGCTTGCAGACCGGAACGATCGATGGGCAGGAAAACCCCATCGAAGTACCATGGACCAACAAGTTCTCCGAGGTCCAGAAGTACGTTTCGCTGACCAACCACATCAACGACGCCTGGGTCCTGGCACTGTCCTCCAAAAAGTGGGACACCCTCACCGAGGACCAGAAGAAGGCCCTCACCGAAGCCTCGGAAGAGACCGCCACCTTCAAAACCGGGTACGACGCTGAGCAGTCCAAAAAGCAGCTGGATGAGCTCAAAGCCAAGGGCATGCAGGCCAATGAGGTCAGCGCATCGGGCCTGGCGGAATTCAAAGCCGCGGCCGAGAGCCTCTACCCGACGTTCTCCACCCTGATCGGCAAAGAGTTCTTCGACAAGGCAATCGCCTTCACCGCCAGCAAGTAGCACTCAAGGCCCGGGGAGCCCCGCTCCCCGGGCCTGCCCAACATCCCCGCTCTCAACGTCGACAGTCTGGAAGCCACATGAAACACATCATCACCCCCGAGGAGATTGAGGAGGTCATCCCCTCAGACGCCGAAGAGATCCTGCACCACGGCCACGTCCCACCGCGCTGGAGCGGCGCTGTCTGGTTCGACAAGGCCCTCGAATGGATCGTGGGAGCGGCCATCATCGCCGAGCTTCTCGTCATCCTGCTCAACATCATGGTCAGAGTCATTACCGGCGACTCGGTCCTCTGGACCCAGGAAGCATCCGAAATCGCGCTGCTCACCATCGCCTTCATCGGCGGTGCGATCGCCTACCCCAAGGGCGCGCACATGTCCGTCCAGGCCCTCATCATGAGGCTCCCCGCAACTTGGAAACCATACCTGGCAGCCCTCGTGGACTGCCTCGTCCTGGTCATGAGCGCAGGAACCTTCGCGCTCTTTGTCCCCACCCTGATCCAGCAAATCGAGGAAAAGACACCGATCCTGCAGCTGCCCGTCTTCTGGGTTTCACTGCCGTTCTCAATCGGCATGCTCCTCATCGCCTGGTTCGCCATCCTCAAACTGTGGCGCCAGGAACGCCGCCCCGTTATCGTCGCGGCGGGCATGACCGCAGTCTTGTTTGTCCTCGTTATGGCCGCACAGCCGCTCTTTTACTACGCCTCCCCAAACGTGCTTCTCGCCGTGGTCCTGGCAGTGCTCTTCATTCTGCTGTTCCTGGGCCTGCCAATCGCCTTCGTTCTCGCCCTGGCCTCGGGGATCTACCTGTTCCTCGGCGGAATTTCAGACGTCAGCGCCATCCCGATCGGCATGGCCTCCGGGGCCAAGGGCTTTGTCCTCCTGGCCATCCCGTTCTTCATTCTCGCCGGAACGGTCATGAACTCGGCAGGCCTGACCCTGCCGCTGGCCAGGCTCGTCGACGCACTCATCGGACACCTCCGCGGCGGCCTCCTGCAGGTCGTCGTGGTCACGATGTACATCTTCTCCGGCATCTCCGGGTCCAAAGTCGCTGACGTCGCAGCAGTCGGCACCACCATGCGGGGCATGCTGGAAGAACGAAAGTACCCCCGCGGAGAAGTCGTCGCCGTCCTCTCCGCCTCGGCCATCATGGGCGAAACCATCCCGCCGAGCATCGTGCTGCTGATCCTGGGGTCGATCACCACCATCTCCACCACCACGCTCTTCCTTGCCGGATTTGTTCCGGCCGCCTTCTTGGCCCTCGTCGTCATGGCGCTCGTCTTCCTCCGCGCGCGCAAACAGGGCGGCGTCGCCAGTCCGAAGGCCACCTGGCGCGCGCGGGGATCAGCAACCTTCTTCGCTATCCCCACCCTGCTGCTGCCGGTGGGCATGGTCGTTGGCATCCTCAGCGGCTTCGCAACACCCACCGAGGTGTCCTCGGTCGCCGTCGCGTACGCCTTCATCCTCGCCGCCGCCTACCGGCGCGGAAGCAAGCGCCTGCTTGGTGACACACTGCGGGAAACCACGACGACGGCCGGCATGGTGCTGTTCATCATCGCCGCAGCCTCACCCCTGGCCCAGACCCTCGCCCTTGCCGGAGTCTCTCAACAGATCCACGACCTCATGTCAGGACTGGGTGATTCGCCGTTGCTCTTCATGCTCTTCACCATCGTGCTGCTGATCATCATGGGCCAGCTGCTCGAAGGTCTGCCGGCCGTCCTGATCTTCGCCCCACTGCTCCTTCCGATCGCCGTGGACTTCGGCGTCAACCCCGTGCAATACGCCATGGTCCTGATCATCGCCATGGGCATCGGCTCATTCGCACCACCGGCCGGCGTCGGCTTCTACGTCGCCTGCGCAACCGCACACGAAACCGTGGAGAGGAGCCTCAAACACTTCTGGCCGTACCTCATCGCCGTATTCCTGGGACTGCTCGTGCTTGCCGCCGTCCCGTGGTTCAGCACCTTCCTGCCCGCACTCGCCGGCCTCATCCCCTTCTAAGCCGATGACGATGCCGACACTCGAGCAGCAGAAGCTGCCCATCACCTATCGGTCCGTGGCCCTTATGGGTACCGGACCGATGGGTGCCCCGATCGCCCGGAACATCCTCGCCGGACACATTCCATTGACCCTGTGGAACCGCACACCGGAAAAGGCCCTCGCCATTGAAGGCGGCTTCGTCGCGGCTTCCCCGGCAGACGCCGCACGCGAGATCGTGCTGACAGTATTGCCGGACCTGCCCCAGGTCGAAGCCCTGCTGCACGGCGACGACGGGCTGCTGAAAGGGTGGAAGGCGGCCGGAATAGAGCACCCGATCCTCGTAATCCATGGGACAGTGTCACCGGTGGGGGTCGCAGCGCTCGCCGACGACTGCCTGCGCAACTGGGGAGTCACGGTCGTTGACGCGCCCCTGAGTGGGGGAACCATAGGTGCTGAGGAAGGCCGGCTGAGCATCATGGTCGGCGGCCCTCCCGGGGCCGTGGAAACCCTCGCGCAGCTGTTCGGGCTGTACAGCTCCACAGTGGTGTGGTTCGGCGGGACGGGTGCCGGGTCAACCGTGAAAGCGTGCAACCAGATCGTTGTCGCCGCCACCGTCACGGCTTTGGCCGAGGCAATGGCTCTAGCCGCTACAGCTGGGCTGGACCTGGAGAAAGTGCAGGCGGTGCTCGCCGGAGGTCTCGCGAACTCCGAGGTGCTTAGGCAAAAAGGACGCCGGTGGATCGACCAGGACTTTGAAGGCGGCGGATCGGCAAAGAATCAACTCAAAGACCTCCGGTTCATCACCGAGATCGCCGGCCATTCCGGGCTGTCGCTCCCGCTGGCCGGGTGCCTTCAGGGCGCGTTCGAGAAGATGATAGCGGCCGGTGACGGCGGCCTGGACCACACCGGGATCTTCAGAACCATCCGCACTTAATTCCGGGACGCTTGGGCCGGCGCTTGAGGGCCCGGGACGGCACCTTCACTCGGAATCGATCAGCTCGAGCAGTTTCTTCGCGGCATCCCGGATATCGTCATGGCCGTACTGGGCGGCCCGGCTCTCCAGGGAGATGACCGCGCAGCGGTGGACCTTCTTGAAATCCCCGAACGGGAAGCTCACGCTGCCTTTGGTTTCGTCCGATTTGTCGTCGTCGCGTCCCAGATGCCATTCCGCGAAGTCGGCGAAGCCGTGCTGGTCAATGAAGGCGTTTTCGTCGTCGGCCGAGGGCGCGTGCTCACTCCAGTCATCGCGGACATCGCGTTGAACCTTTCCGTTCTGGATGAGTTCGCGCGCGTGCGTCAGGGCCTTGCGGTTGAGTTTGACTGCCATGGTGCCTCCCCAGGCTGCCGCTGAGTTTGCTTGCCATATCAGGTTAGGACGGACAGGCAGGGGGCGCCATAAGCCGCGGGACAACACCGCCGGACGGGTCAAGGCTTAACGGCCGCGAGACTGCCACGAAACGAACCCACAACATTCGCCCAGTACCTTCGGTGCATGACTCCTCCGCTGCTGGCCTCCGTCCGCTCATGGCTCGCCGATGTATTCTTCTGCGACTCGGTTGACCAGGCGGCGGACGCCATGGCCGATGCCACCCGCTGGGGCTGGCTGCCGGCACTCAGCGGCGTGGCCATTTCCGGCGACCACGCCCGGGCCGCGCACGGGTCCGGGGCTCCGGAATCAACCGGACGGTAGCAATATGTCTGCTTGCGCACACTATTCTCCAAGTCACGGCATAATGACCTAAACTGCTTCACTGAGGTGCCTGAAATGGCGCTGCGCAGCAACGAAAGTGAACACGCTATGGCTACCGATTACGACGCTCCACGTAAGCAAGAAGAAGAGTCTCCCGCAGAATCGCTGGAAGCCCTCCAGGCCTCCCGTTCCGGCGCTGCCCAGACCGCGGTTATCGACGTCGATGAGAACGACACCGCCGAAGGCATCGACCTTCCGGGCGCCGACCTCTCCAATGAGGAACTGACGGTCATTGTTGTTCCGGAACAGTCCGATGAATTCACCTGCTCGTCCTGCTTCCTGGTCCGCCACCGGTCCCAGGTTGCCCGCGAAAAGAACGGCATGAAGTACTGCCGCGACTGCGAAGGCTAGACAGCCCCCGCGTCCGTTGAGAGGCACCGTCCACGTTTGATGGACGGTGCCTTTCTGCTGTCCGGGACGGGACGACCCAAGCCGTGTGCCGGCGTCGTTATGACGCGTAACGGTAGCGTCCAGAAAGGGTGTTAATAGGGTTTCTTTTGCCCCAACAGAGCCACCAGGATTACGCCCGCGTGACCGGAATAAGGCGCAACTAACGGTTCCGCGCCGAAGCGGATACAACCCTGCACAGGGGCGGTTTGGGCTCCTACGCTTGAGCTATCCAATCACTCGAAGGGTGGCCCCAATGAAAAAGATTCATGCGTGGCTGGCAGTCATTCTGGTGGCTGTCGGATTGGGTTTCCTGGCTCCGGGGCCCGCCTCGGCAACCACCTCATACTGCGGACTCGTGTGGGGATCGCTGGCCAAGTCAAATCCAGCGATGAGCACCGCATCAGTAACCAACGTTCGGACGGGGCAGCACTACTGCTTCGACCGGATGGTGGTTGACCTCAACGGCCCCATGGCAGGCTACACCGCCCAGTACGTTCCCGTAGTGGTCCAGGATGGCTCTGGTTTCAGTATCCCGCTGCGGGGCAGCGCGTTCCTCCAGGTGACTGTGAACGCTCCGTCCTACGACAGCAATTACAACCCCACGTACAGCCCGGCAGCGAAGGCCGAACTGTCCAACGTGGCGGGGTACCAGACCTTCCGTCAGGTAGCTTATGCAGGCAGCTTTGAAGGCTACACAAGCATAGGCCTGGGCGTCCGTGCCCGGCTCCCGTTCCGGGTGTTCACCCTGGACGGGCCCGGCTCCGGATCGCGGCTGGTAGTGGACGTAGCGCACTTCTGGTGACCTCCGGTTTGACGGTGAACCGGCGTTGAGATAGGTACAGCAAACACAGGAACGGCGCCCTGCCCCGGAAATCCCGGGCAGGGCGCCGTGCTGAGCGCCGGAGCTACTCCGGCACCACCAGCGCGGGAGTGTCGCGGCGGATCGTCTCGCCACGGAAGAACCCCGGGCGGACGCGGGCCATGATCACCATGAACACGGCGCCGAGCGCCAGGATCCCAATGCCCAGGACAAACACCAGCCCCACGCCGAAGACCTCCGAGCCGCTGCCGAACTCGGGAGCCCAGCTGTCCGCGGCCGTCTGCAGGAAGACCACAAACAGGCCGACGCCGCCCAGCACCGGGCACAGCAGCCGCAGCACGAAGTTGCGGACGCTGCTGAACACGCTGTTCCGGAAGTACCAGGCGCAGGCGATCGCGGTGAGTCCGTAGTAGAAGCAGATCATCAGCCCGAGCGCCAGAATGGTGTCATTCAGGACGTTCTCACTGATCACGTGCATCACGGCGTAGAAACCCGCGGACAGGACCCCGGCCGCAACGGTGGCGAATCCCGGCGTCGAAAAGCGCTTGCTCATGTGGGAGAACGGCTTGGGCAGTGCGCCATAGTGGGCCATGGCCAGCAGGCTGCGCGACGGCGACGTAAACGTGGACTGCAGGGATGCAGCCGAACTGGACAGCACCGCCAGGGACATCAGGATGGCGAACGGACCCATGATGGGCGAGGCCAGCGCCGTGAAGAGGTTCTCGTGGTTCTCGGCGTTGTTCAGCCCCACGCCGGTATCTCCGACGCCGGCGAACATCATCGTCGCGATGCTTACCAGGAGGTAGATCCCCAGGACGGCGATTGCGGTGAGGGTGCCCGCCAGGCCTGCGGTCTTTTTGCCGTTGGCGGTTTCCTCGTTCACGGTAAGGCACACGTCCCAGCCCCAGTAGACAAAGATCGACAGGGAGATGCCGGCGGCGATCTGCCCGAAGGTCTCGATCCTGGTGACGTCGAACCACTCCCAGCTGAACGGGATGGCTGTTTCGGACGTGGACCAGTTAGCGAACGCCAGGCTAACGAACAGCCCCAGGACCAGCAGCTGGAATCCCACGAGGCCGTATTGCACGAGTTTCGTGGTGTGCAGTCCGCGGTAGCTCACCCAGACGGCGAGGGCAACGAAAACGAAGCATGTCAGGACGTTCAGCGGCTTGTTGGCGGCGAGGTCCGCCAGCTCGGGTGAGCCTGTCAGCTGCGAGAGGAAGAGGTAGAAGAAGTCGACGGCGACGCCCGCCAGGTTGGACAGGACGATGATGTTGGCGGCGAGAAGCCCCCAGCCGCCCATCCAGCCAACCCATGGACCGAAGGCCTTGGTGACCCAGGTGAAGGTGGTGCCGCTGTCCGGGGAGTCTGCGTTGAGTTCCCGGTAGGCGAGGGACACCAGGATCATGGGAATGAAGCCGATCAGGAAAATGACGGGCAGCTGGAGCCCGGCTTCGTTGATGGTGGGGCCCAGGGCGCTGGTCAGGGTGTACGCCGGTGCAATGGTGGAGATGCCCAGGACCACAACGGCCAGCAGGCCCAGCTGCCCGCCCTTGAGGCCCTTGGCCGTGATGCCGTGCGCGGTGCCCGGCGCGTCAGTCCCGGCCAGCTGGCCGGTGGGCGTGATTTTGCGAATGGTTTGCGTCATTGTCCAGCGCTTTCTACGAGGCAGCAGGCTGCTGTTGGGTGATGCAGTGGATGCCGCCGCCGCGGGCGAAGAGTTCCCGCGCGTCGATGCCGACCACACGGCGGCCGGGGTAGGCCTCTGCCAGGATCTGCAGGGCTTTGTCATCGTTGGGGTCCGCGAACGTGCACGCGATGACGCCGCCGTTGACCACCACATGGTTGATGTAGCTGTAGTCGACAAAACCCTCGTCATCCCACAGTGTCTCCGGGGCGGGGACTTCGATGATGTTCCACTCCCGTCCGGCCGCATCCCTGGTGGCGTGGAGGTGCTCGATGATGTCGCGGCTCACCTGGAAGTCCGGGTGGCGGGGGTCCTGCTGGGAATGCACCAGCAGCGTTCCGGGGGAGGGGATGGCGGCCACGATATCCACGTGCCCGCGGGTGCCGAACCGTTCCGAGTCCCTGGCGAGCCCGCGGGGGAGCCAGATGACGTGCGTTGCCCCGATGGTCCGGGCAAGCTCGGCTTCGACGTCGGCGCGGCTGAGCCCCGGGTTGCGGCCCGGATCCAGCTGCACGGTTTCAGTCACCAGCACGGTCCCCTTACCGTCCACCTGGATGCCGCCGCCTTCGTTCACCAGCGCTGACACGATGTGCCGGGCGCCTGCGCGGCCGGAAACTTCGCCGGCGATCAGGGCGTCCTTGTCCCAGCGCGCCCAGTCCTGGGCTCCCCAGCCGTTGAAGACCCAGTCGACGGCGCCGAGGCTCCCGTCCTGGCCGAGCACAAACGTGGGGCCGATGTCCCGCATCCATGCGTCGTTGAGCGGGGCGGCAAGTACCTCAACGTCCGGGTGGAGATAGCGGGCGGCAATGCCGACGTCGTCGGGGTCCACCACCACGGTGACCGGCTCAAATTCGACGGCGGCGTTGGCCACCGCTGCCCACGTGGACCGGGCAGCGTGGGCAGCCTCGGCCGTGTCACCCAGGCTGTAACCCCCGGTGGGGAAGGCCATCCAGAGGCGCTCCTGCGGTGCCGTCTCAGCGGGCATGCGCCACGCGCTCATGCGGTCACCCCGGTGTCCGCTGCCGACATCGGGATCCCTGCCTCTTCGCCGCCGAGCGGCTGGTCACGGCGGACGGGTTCGGTGAGCCGGCCGTAGGTGTCGGGGCGGCGGGTGGCCAGGAACGGGAAGAGCGTGAGCCAGTCCCGGCGCTGGTCCAGGTCGAGGTCTGCCACCAGGACGGCGGAGGCGTCGCGCGGGGCCTGGGCCAGGATCCGGCCGTAGGGGTCGGAGATGAACGAGGAGCCGTAGAAGTCCAGCGTTCCCTCGCTGCCCCAGCGGTTGGGGGCGATCATGAAGAGCCCGTTGGCGATGCCGTTGCCCACGATGACCTGCTGCCACAGCGGCTGCGTGTCGAAGTCCGGGTGGTCCGGCTCGGAGCCGATCGCGGTGGGGTAGACCACGATGTCTGCGCCACCCAGGGAGTAGAGCCGGGCCACCTCCGGGAACCATTCGTCCCAGCAGGTGGGCATGCCCAGCCGGGCGCCGCCCAGTTCCGCCGGTGCGTGGACCTCGTAAGCATCCGCTGATGCCGGCCCCTGGCGGAAGAACTTGTCTTCGTAATAGCCGGCGGTGACCGGGATGTGGAGCTTGTGCGTCCGCGCGAGCAGCTCACCCTCCGGGGAAACAAGGATCGCGGTGTTGAGCGCCAAGCCGTCGTCGCTGCCGTCCGGATTCGGCGCCTGCTGGTACAGCGAGGCGTGCACGCAGATTCCGTGGCGGCGGGCGGCGTCGGCGGCGAAGCGGAACGTGGGGCCGGTGAGCAGGTCCTCGGCTGTATCCGATGGCCGGGGCCGGTCCGCCCCTGGCCGTGAGGTGTCGTTTTCGGGGCGCGTGTCAGCGGGGTAGCGGGAGAGTGTGAGTTCGGGCAGGAACACCACCGTGGCACCAAGCCGGGCGGCACGGCCGATGCCTTCATCAAGTTCGGCCTGCAGGACAGCAGTGTCTGCATGCCAGCGGTGCTGTACCACGCCGACACGAAGGGCCGGGCGTCCGGACGGCGTTGTCCGGGCCAGGGAGGCGGGTGAGTCGAGGCAGGAAATTTCAATCATGTGCTTACTTCCAGTGAGACGACCGTCACTAAATGAATGACGTTCATTTAGTATGGACCGTGCCGGGCTTTCGCGCAAGGGTTTAAATGAATCCCGTTCTTTTAAGTCGCCAGGACCCAAATAGTAAGCTCACTGAGAAATTTTGCTTCGTCCTGCCAGGGCGGCTGATAACGTCAGAATGACTGGACCAATCGAGGAGGATTCATGAAAGCTTCACCGACCCTGACCAATAACCTGCAGGCCGTCCTGGCGGACCTGATCGAGCTGCACATCCAGGGAAAGCAGGCCCACTGGAACATTGTGGGCACCAACTTCCGCGACCTCCACCTGCAGCTCGACGAAATCGTCGACGCCGCCCGCCAGTTCGCCGATGACATGGCCGAACGGATGCGCGCCCTGCATGCACTCCCTGACGGCCGCAGCTCCACGGTGGCCAAGAGCACCAGCCTGGCCCAGTTCCCGGAAGGCCTTATCAACACCAAGGACGCCATTGAGCGGATTGTCGCCGCCCTCGAGGCTGCGGTGGGAACCATGCGCAAGGTCCATGACGAAGTGGATGAGGAAGATCCCACCACGGCAGACCTCCTCCACGAGTTCATCGCCAAGCTGGAGCAGTATGCATGGATGGTGAACGCGGAGACCCTGAAGGCCTCCGCCAGCGTCACCGCACCGGACGCAAAGTAGCGGGACGCCCGAACGGAGTGCAGTAAACGCCCGGCGCCGGATTCATTTCCGGCGCCGGGCGTTTTTGTGCCGGGCGCTTTTGTGCGGCACCGGTCCGTCGGCTGCCGCCGCCGCCTAATCTGCCTTGGGAACCCGGTGAAGCACGACGGCGGCAAGGGCCGCCGCTCCTGCCATCAGTACCAGCGCAATCGCCGCGGTGATATGCACCCCGGAATCGAATGCCGCGCGTGCTGCGGCGCGGAGTGCCTCAGCGAGCGGCGCAGGGAGCGTGGCCGCCAGTTCCATGGCTCCCGCCAGGGTTTCGCCGGCCTGGCGCGCGTCCGCCCCCGATGCGGCCTCAGCGAGCCCTGCTGGCACCAGGAGGTTGTGCTGGTAGGAGGCCGTCAGGATGGAACCCAGCACAGCTGTCCCCAGCAATGACCCCACCTCGTAGCCGGTTTCGGAGATGGCGGCCGCCGCGCCTGACTTCTCGGCAGGAACGGCGCCGAGGATGAGGTCGTTCGAGATGGTTTCTGCCGTGCCCACGCCCAGCGCCAGGATGAGCAGTGCTCCCAGCAATAGAGCCGGACCTGCGCTGTGGTTTCCGAAGGCCACGAGCCCGTGGCCGGCAGCGCTCAGGGCGAGGCCGCCCGCCACCACAAAACCCGGACGGACCTTGCGAACAAGGGGCACCGCCACCAGCCCGGCCACCACCGTAGCGAGCAGGGCCGGGATCATGGCCACGCCGGAGGCGGATGGTGTCATTCCTTCCAGGAGCTGAAGGTGCTGGGCAAGGAACAGAATGAAGCCGTTGAAGGAAAACAACGCCAGGACGTTTGCCGTGATGGCCGTGCTGAACACCCTGTTGCGGAACAGGGACATATCCAGCAGGGGAGTGGTGAGCCGCAGCTGGCGGCGGACAAAGACGAGGCCCATGGCCAGGCCAAACCCGATGAGGAGTGCCGGAAGAGTTCCGAAGCCTTCCGTGGCCAGGTCCTTGATCCCGTAAACCACCGGCACCATCACCAGCAGGGACAGCAGGATGCTGGGCGCGTCCACCCGCCCGGGGCGGGGATCCCTCGACTCGGGGATAAAGGCTGGGCCGAATGCCAGGAGGGGCAGCATGATGGGCACCGCCACCAGGAGGATGGCGCCCCACCAGAACTGCTCCACCAGCCAGCCTCCGAAGATGGGTCCCAGCGCTGCGCCGCCGGAGAAGCCGGCAGCCCAGATGGCAACGGCCAGCCGGCGCCGGTTGGGATCCGGAAAGATGTTGCGGATTAGGGACAGGGTGGACGGCATCAGCATGGCCCCGAAGAATCCCAGCGCCGCCCGGCCCGCGATGAGCCACTCTGCGCTGGTGGCAAAGGCCGTGACCGCTGAGACTGCGGCGAAGCCCACGCTGCCGATCAGCAGGAGCCGCCGGCGCCCGATCCGGTCACCCAGGCTGCCCATGGCCACCAGCAGTCCGGCAAGGACCAGGGGATAGGCGTCCACAATCCACAGCAGCTGGACGCCTGATGTCTCCAGGCTGCGCGCAATGGCGGGCAGCGCAAATGTCAGCGCCGTATTGTCCACGGCAACAAGGAGTACTGGAAACATCAGCAGTCCCAGCGCGAGCCAGTCGCGCCACCGGCCCCCGGCGGGACCCTGCGGGGACGGGGCAGCGGACGGGGTGCCGGTGGCGTGCGGGGTGATCTGCCGGGAGGATGCGGACGTGGTCATGCGATAACTATACCGTCTGGACGGTATAGTTAAGAAATGACCGACCCCGAGGATGCATGATTGGAACCATGGCCAGAAAACCCGTCGCACGTGATGCCGTCCTCGACGCTTTTGAAGAACTCCTCATTGACGTCGGGGAACGGGCCGCCACGCTGGACGCGGTGGCCAAGCGTGCCGGGGTGTCCAAGGGCGGCCTGCTGTACCACTTTCCCAACAAGGAAGCGCTGATCACAGCCACGCTTGAGCGGCTGGACCGGCTGGCGGGAGAGGATCTCGCCGTTATGGCGGCCGCGCCGGAGGGGGCCGCCGCATACTTCATCCGGTCATCCCTCTGGTCCGACACCCCTATGGACCGTTCCTTTGTTGCTGCCACCCGCCTGGCCGAGGTGGCCCATGAGGAGGCCCGGCGCCGCTTCGCGGCCATCCAGCAGCAGTGGCTGGAGCTGATCGGCGCCGACGTCGGCACCGCGATGGCCAAGGCCGTGCTGTACATGGGGGACGGGCTGTACTTCAATGCCATGTGGGAAAGCGGACCGTCCGGGAATGCCGACGCCAGGCAAGAGGATGTGGCTGAACTCCTTGCCGCGGTGGAGCGGCTAAGGGGCTGAATGCCTTGTTGGCGTGCCGTGCCCGACCGGGCCGGTCCCCATTTGCCCGAAAGCCTGCGGCATAGGACAATTGGTGATGGCTGTCACCGGCCACGCAAGATGTCAATCCCAAATGAATAAGCCTTTGATCTGCGGCGGGAGAGTTCTGCTAGTAGGTACAAGCAGGCGCCGTAGGAGCAAACCCTCCCCAGGAATCTCTCAGGCCCATGTACCGCCGCGGCGAGGCAACTCTGGAAAGCAGCAGGCTGTCCGCCTTACGTGTCCCGGATCGCTCCGGAACATCAGGACTGCTGTGCTCACCGACGGTGCAAGCGCCGGCCCGCAGCAGCGGACCCCGCGGAAACTCTCAGGTCCAATACAGAGTGGGGAGGAACCCGAATCGATGTGGCGTACCCAGCGCCGCCTGAGTTATGGAGTTCCTTTTGACTGTTCTACCGGCCTCCGCCGCCCCAGCCTCCGCATCTTTCGTTGACCGGCATATCGGCGCCCGCCGCAAGGCCGACGTCGACGCCATGCTCAAGGCCGTGGGCTACGACACCGTCGATGCGCTGGTGGATACCGCGGTCCCGAAGGACATCCGCCAGGACTCCGGCCTTCAGCTGGCGGCGGCCCTGAGCGAAGTGGAAGCCCTCGCCGAACTGCGCAGGCTCGCCGCGAAGAACAAGACCGCCGTCCAGATGATCGGCCAGGGCTACTACGACACCGTGACGCCCGCGGTGATCCGCCGCAACATCCTCGAAGGCCCGGCCTGGTACACCGCGTACACGCCGTACCAGCCGGAGATCTCCCAGGGCCGGCTCGAGGCTCTGCTGAACTTCCAGACCATGGTCCAGGACCTCGTCGGCCTGCCCATCGCCAACGCGTCCCTGCTGGACGAGGCCACCGCAGTTGCCGAGGCCGTGCTGATGATGCGCCGGGCCAACAAAAACAAGGACGCCAGGGACGGCAAGACGGTGCTGGACGCCGACTGCCTGCCGCAGACCATCGCCATCGTGAAGGGACGCGCCGAGGCGCTGGGCTTCGAGGTGGAGGTCGCGGACCTCTCCAAGGGCCTGCCCGACGGCGCCATCAACGGTGTGGTGCTGCAGCAGCCCGGTGTTTCCGGCCGGGTCTTCGACCACACCGCCGCGATCGCCGACGCCAAGGAACGCGGTGCCCTGGTGACCGTGGCCGCGGACCTGCTGGCCCTCACCCTTATCACGCCTCCGGGCGAGCAGGGGGCCGACATCGCCGTCGGCTCCGCCCAGCGCTTCGGTGTCCCGCTGTTCTACGGCGGCCCCCACGCTGCTTACATGGCTGTGCAGAAGGGCCTGGAGCGCTCCATGCCGGGCCGCCTGGTGGGCGTCTCCAAGGACAATGCCGGGGTGCCTGCGTACCGCCTGGCGCTGCAGACGCGCGAGCAGCACATCCGCCGCGAGAAGGCCACGTCCAACATCTGCACCGCGCAGGCACTGCTGGCCATCGTGGCCTCCATGTACGCCGTGTACCACGGCCCGGACGGCCTCAAGGCGATTGCGCAGGCCGCCCACGGCCACGCGAAGACCCTGGCCGCGTCCCTGAAGGCCGCCGGCCTGGACGTGCTCCACACCAGCTTCTTCGACACCGTCACCGTATCCGTGCCCGGCAAGGCGGCCGCGATTGTTGCCGCCGCCGAAGCCAATGGCATCAACCTGCGCAGCATCGACGCGGACACTGTTGGCTTCTCGACGGATGAAACCACGACGCCGGCAATCGTTGACGGCGTCCTGGCCGCCTTTGGTGCCGCCCGGGTGGACGCGGCTGCCGGCACTGACACTGGGTTCGCGCTGGATGCCGCCGTCGAGCGTTCCTCCGACTACCTGCAGCACCCCGTGTTCAGCACGCACCGCTCCGAGACCCAGCTGCTGCGCTACATCCGCAAGCTTTCTGACCGTGACCTGGCCCTGGACCGCACCATGATCCCGCTCGGTTCGTGCACGATGAAGCTGAACGCCACTGCCGAGATGGAAGCGATCTCCTGGCCGGAGTTCGCCTCGATCCACCCGTTCGCGCCGGATTCCCAGACCGAGGGCTGGCGGGAACTGATCGCGGACCTGGAAGCCCAGCTCACCGAGATCACCGGCTACGACCAGGTGTCCATCCAGCCCAACGCCGGTTCCCAGGGTGAGCTGGCGGGTCTGCTGGCGATCCGCGGCTACCACCACTCCCGCGGGGACGTCCAGCGCAACGTCTGCCTGATCCCCGCTTCCGCCCACGGCACCAACGCGGCCTCGGCCGTCCTGGCGGGCATGAAGGTCGTCGTTGTGGCCACGGCCGCCGACGGCACCATCGACCACGCCGACCTGTACGCCAAGATCGACGCCCACAAGGACGCGCTGTCCTGCATCATGATCACCTACCCGTCCACGCACGGTGTGTACGACGCCGACGTCCGCGAAGTCTGCGACGCCATCCACGCTGCCGGGGGCCAGGTGTACATCGACGGCGCCAACCTGAACGCGCTCGTCGGCCTCGCCCAGCCGGGCAAGTTCGGCGGCGACGTGTCGCACCTGAACCTGCACAAGACCTTCTGCATCCCCCACGGCGGCGGCGGGCCGGGCGTGGGCCCGGTGGCGGCCAAGGCACACCTCGCCCCGTTCATGCCGGGCAACGCGGCCACCTGGACCGAAGGCAACGACGTCCCGATCTCCGCCTCGCGCTTCGGCTCAGCCGGTGTCCTGCCGATCTCCTGGGCGTACGTGAAGCTCATGGGCGGTGCGGGCCTGACCGAAGCCACCAAGTCCGCGCTGCTTGCGGCCAACTACATTGCCGCCCGCCTCAACGATTTCTTCCCCGTGCTGTACACGGGCGAAGGTGGGCTGGTGGCGCATGAGTGCATCCTGGACCTGCGCGAGCTGACCGCCAAGACCGGTGTGACCGCCGAGGACGTGGCGAAGCGTCTCATCGACTACGGCTTCCACGCCCCCACCCTGGCGTTCCCCGTGGCCGGCACGCTGATGGTGGAACCCACGGAGTCCGAGGACCTGCATGAGATCGACCGTTTCATCACTGCGATGATCGCGATCCGGGCAGAAATCGACCAGGTAGCCAACGGTGACTTCACCGTCGTGGACAGCCCGCTGCGCAACTCCCCGCACACCGCTGCCGCCGTCATCAGCACCGACTGGGACCGCGCCTACCCGCGTGAGCAGGCCGTGTTCCCGGTGCACACGCTGCGGCAGGACAAGTACTTCCCGCCGGTGGGCCGCATTGACGGCGCCGCCGGGGACCGGAATTTGATCTGCTCCTGCCCGCCGCTTTCCGAGTTTGAGAACTAAGGACATTCGATGACTGAGAACTACACCGCACTGTACGAGGAGCACAAAAAACTCGGCGCCTCCTTCACCGACTTCGGTGGCTGGCAGATGCCGCTGAAGTACAGTTCCGAGCTCGCGGAACACCACGCGGTCCGCAGGGCGGCAGGCATCTTCGACCTCTCCCACATGGGCGAAGTCTGGGTGACCGGCCCGGACGCCGCCGCGTTCCTGGACTATGCGCTGGTGGGCAGGATTTCCGCTATGGCCGTCGGCAAGGCCAGGTACTCGCTGATCTGCAACGAGGACGGCGGCATCATCGACGACCTCATCACCTACCGCCGTCCGGCCGCTGCCGATGGCACCGACCGCTTCCTGGTTGTGCCCAACGCCGGCAACGCCCAGAAGGTCGCAGCTGAGCTTGCCCAGCGCGCCGCGGGCTTCGACGTCGTGGTGGACGACGTCTCCGCCGGGACCTCGCTGATCGCCGTACAGGGCCCCAAGGCGGAGGAGCTCCTCCTCCGCCTCGTCCCCGCCGCCCAGCACAGCCTGGTCACCGGGCTCAAGTACTACGCCGCCGTCGAGGTCCCCTTCCTCGTGGCCGGAGCCGGCCAGGAGCTGCTGCTGGCCCGCACCGGCTACACCGGTGAGGACGGCTTCGAGATCTTCGTGGCCAACGACGACGCCGCCGCACTCTGGCAGGCCGTCGTCGCCATTGCGGACGAAGGGGAGCTGACGCCTGCAGGCCTTGCCTCCCGCGACTCGCTGCGCCTGGAAGCCGGCATGCCGCTGTACGGCAACGAGCTCTCCCTGGAAGGTGACCCGTTCGCCGCGGGCCTGGGACCCGTCGTCGCGCTGTCCAAGGAAGGTGACTTCGTGGGCAAGGCGGCGCTCGCCGCCAAGAAGGAAGCCGGCGCCGGCACCACCACCGGCCGCAGGCTGGTGGGCCTCAAGGGCCTCGGACGCCGGGCCGGCCGGGCCCACTACCCGGTGCTCAAGGACGGGGCAGTGATTGGCGAAGTCACTTCCGGCCAGCCCTCGCCCACCCTGGGCTACCCGGTGGCCATGGCCTACGTCGACGTCGCGTACACCGAGCCCGGCACCGCCCTGGACATCGACCTCCGCGGCAAGACCGAGCCCTTCGAAGTCGTAGCCCTCCCGTTCTACAAGCGCACCAAGTAGTTTTCGGGTTGCGTCGGGGCTGAGATCCTCTGCGTGCCAGGGCCCACGCTGTCCGGGTTCCCTGGCCGAGCTTGCGAGGTCAGGGAGGCGGCGGGGAGCACGCTGCCGGATCCCAGCCCCAACGCTCTCTCACTTAATGCGGCGTTTGGGCGAACGCTCTCTCACTTTCCGCAAACCAAACTGAAGGAAAAACACATGGCTAAAGTTGCCGCTGAACTGCAGTACTCCGACGAGCATGAATGGGTCTCCCGCGAGGACGGGAATGTTGTGTCCATCGGAATCTCCGCCGTCGCCACGGACGCCCTCGGCGACATTGTGTACGTGGACCTGCCCGAGGTCGGCTCGACTGTAAGCGCGGGGGAGACCTGCGGCGAGGTGGAGTCCACCAAGTCCGTGTCCGACCTGTACGCGCCGGTGACGGGTGAGGTCACGGAGACCAACCCGGCCGTGGTCGATGATCCCGCGCTGATCAACAGCGACCCTTACGGCGCCGGCTGGCTGTTCAAGGTGGCCGCCGTGTCTGACGGACCGCTGCTCTCCGCACAGGACTACGCGTCCAAAAACGGCGGCGAGCTGTGAGCCCGGCAGCCTCCGCAACGGCGGAGTTTACGCAGGTCGTATCGCCGTCCCTGGACGCCCGGCTGTCAGAGCTGGACCCGGAGATCGCGGCAAAGATCGACGACGAACTGGGCCGCCAGCGCGACGGCCTGGAAATGATCGCCTCGGAGAACCACACTGCCGTGGCTGTCATGCAGGCGCAGGGCTCGGTCCTGACCAACAAGTACGCCGAGGGATACCCGGGCAAGCGTTACTACGGCGGCTGCGAGCACGTCGACGTGATCGAGCAGCTGGCCATCGACCGGGTCAAGGCCCTGTTCGGTGCCGAATTCGCTAACGTGCAGCCGCACTCCGGTGCGCAGGCGAACGCTTCGGTGATGCACGCGCTGATCAAGCCGGGCGACACCATCATGGGCCTGAACCTCGCCCACGGCGGCCACCTCACCCACGGCATGAAGATCAACTTCTCCGGCCGGCTGTACAACGTGATCCCGTACCAGGTCCGCGAAGAGGACCACCGGATCGACATGGCCGAGGTGGAGCGCCTGGCCCAGGAGCACAAGCCGCAGCTGATCGTTGCCGGCTGGTCCGCGTACGCGCGGCAGCTGGACTTTGCCGAGTTCCGCCGGATCGCCGATTCCGTGGGCGCCTACCTGATGGTGGACATGGCGCACTTCGCCGGGCTGGTCGCTGCCGGGCTGCACCCGTCACCGGTGCCGCACGCGCACGTAACCACGTCCACCACGCACAAGACGCTCGCCGGTCCGCGCGGCGGCATCATCCTGACCAACGACGCCGCCATCGCCAAGAAGATCAACTCGGCTGTGTTCCCGGGCCAGCAGGGCGGGCCGCTGGAGCACGTCATCGCCGGCAAGGCCGTGGCGTTCAAGATCGCCGCGTCCGCCGAGTTCAAGGAACGCCAGGAACGTGTCCTGGCAGGCGCCCGGATCCTGGCCGACCGCCTGGTCCAGCCGGACGTCACCGCCAAGGGGATCAACGTGATCTCCGGCGGCACCGACGTGCACCTGGTCCTGGTGGACCTGCGCAACTGTGAACTGGACGGCCAGCAGGCCGAAGACCGGCTCGCGGAGATCGACATCACGGTCAACCGCAACGCCGTGCCGTTCGACCCGCGGCCGCCGATGGTCACGTCCGGGCTGCGGATCGGCACCCCGGCGCTTGCCACCCGCGGTTTCGGCGAGGCCGCCTTCCGCGAGGTCGCGGACATCATCGCCGAGGCTCTGATGGCCGACGCCGGCGCGGACCTTTCCGGCCTGCGTCACCGCGTCGAGGCACTCGCCGCAGCCCACCCGCTCTACCCGGGCATCGCGGCACTCAGCGCCTAGGTGACGGCGCCTCGGAGGTGGTGGGGCATCCGGCAGCGTGCGTCTAAGGGAGCGTCACGTCCGCGCAGCGGGCGTCTTCGCGACCGAGCATGCAGAGTATGTCCTGCCACCTCCACCTCCACCACTTACCTAGTTAGGAACTGACCATGGCTGTTGGTGTCTTTGATCTTTTTTCGATCGGGATCGGGCCTTCGAGTTCGCATACTGTCGGGCCGATGCGGGCTGCCGCTGTGTTCGCAGAGGAGCTCAAGGAACCCGGGATCCTGGACAAGGTGGCCGGCCTTCGGGTTGACCTTTACGGCTCGCTTGCCGCGACCGGGCACGGGCACGGCACCATGACGGCCATCCTGCTTGGCCTGGAGGGTTTCCATCCCGAGAAGATCCTGCCTGATGAGGTGGAGGAGCGGCTGGCCGCGATCGCCGGGACGGGCACCCTGCAGCTGGCCGGTTCCGCGTCCCTGCCCTATGGGGTGAAGGACATGGTGCTGCGGCCGCTGACCATCCTGCCGCGGCACACGAACGGCATGACGTTCACCGTGTCCGATGCCGAGGGCAACGTCCTCCACAGCGCCACGTTCTTCTCCGTGGGCGGCGGCTTCATCGTCCGCGAAGGCGAGGAGGACGCCGCCCAGCAGGAGCTGGAGGAATCCAAGAAGGAGCTTCCGCTGCCCTTCCGGACCGCGGCCGAACTGCTGGGCCGGTGCCAGTCCAAGGGGCTGTCCATCGGTGAGGTCATGTTCGTCAATGAACGCGCCTCGCGGACGGAGGCGGAAATCCGCGAAGGCCTGCTGCACATCTATTCCGTGATGGAAGGCTGTGTGGCAACCAGCCTGAAGCGTGAAGGCCTGCTGCCCGGCGGGCTGAAGGTCCGCCGTCGTGCCCCCGACTGGCACGAGCGGCTTTTGAAGGAAAGCCGGGACCAGGATCCCGACTACCGGGACCCGAAGTATTGGCAGGAGTGGGTGAACCTGATCGCCCTGGCGGTCAATGAGGAGAACGCCTCGGGCGGCCGGGTGGTGACCGCGCCCACGAACGGCGCAGCCGGCATCATCCCGGCGGTGCTGTATTACGCACTGCATTTCGCACCCGGGATGGACAAGGCAACGCAGGAAGACCGCGACGACGTCGTGGTGAAGTTCCTGCTCACGGCCGCCGCCATCGGGGTGCTGTACAAGGAGCAGGCGTCCATTTCGGGGGCGGAGGTGGGCTGCCAGGGCGAGGTGGGCTCGGCGTCGTCGATGGCCGCTGCGGGCCTGGCCGAGGTGATGGGCGGTACGCCGGCGCAAGTGGAGAATGCGGCGGAAATCGCGATGGAGCACAACCTGGGCCTGACGTGTGATCCGATCGGCGGGCTGGTGCAGGTGCCCTGCATCGAGCGGAACGCCATCGCCGCGGCGAAGGCCATCAACGCGGCGAAGATGGCGCTCTGGGGCGACGGTTCACACCGGGTGTCCCTGGACGAGGTCATCGTGACCATGCGGGAAACCGGCCGCGACATGAGCTCCAAATACAAGGAGACGGCGATGGGCGGCCTCGCCGTTAACGTCGTCGAATGCTGACACCCGGGTAGGATGCCGGAGCTAGTTTCTGACCGCCGCCCAGAGGTTCAGGGATGACGCAAACACGATCCAGGTGACATAAGGCAGCAGAAGCAGTCCTGCTGCCCGGCTGATGGGCCCAAAGCGCAGCACCGTAAACGTCACAGCCACGATCAGGGCCAGGATAATCGCGAACGCCAGCCAGAGCGCAGCGGTCCCAAGCACTGGGTAGAGGCCAAAAAAGACCGGCGTCCACAGCAGGTTGAGGGCAAGTTGGATGCCGTAGAGGACCAGTGCCGCCCGCGACTCCGGGACATGGCGGCGCCAGACCAGCCACGCAGCAACGGCCATGGCCGCGTAAAGCACCGTCCAGACCGGACCGAACATCACATTGGGCGGTGTCCATGGCGCCTTGTCCGCGCTGAGATACCAGCCGTTGACGTTGTTCACCGTGGCAAAGGCGCCCAGCCACGCCACCAGTGCGGACGCCCCCAGGAATACCGCGAGTGCCACGGCCTGCGCGCCCCTCCCGTAGTTCCTTGTGGCAGTTCGGGAGCGGTGGCTGGACTCTTCAGGGTGCGGCTGCATGCGTCAACCCTTGCGAAGCGCGCACCCCGAGTCAAGCCGGCAAGGCGGCCACGCGGAAAGCCCTGACCGGTTCAGGCTTTAGACTTGTGGCTACATGTCTGCCCGCAGCCACACGTACAAAACAGCGCACAAGACCAACAGACAGGACACGGCCCCCTTGCGAGAATTCACCGCCCGCTTTGCCACAGGCGAGGAAATTGAGAACTGGGACAAGCACGTCACTGCCAACCCGAACGGCGGCAACATGCTGCAGTCGGCGGCCTACGCTTCGGTGAAGAACGGCAGCGGCTGGGACGTCCGCTTCCTGGTCCTGGAGTCCGGCGGCGCTTCCAGCTACAACCTGGTCCTGGAGAAGAAATTCCCGGTGCTGGGCCGCCTCTGGTACCTCATCAAAGGGCCGGATGTCAGCGCCGCCGGGGACCTCAAACCCGCGCTGGCGGCCTGCGCCGAATTAGTCAAAGCCAGGAAGCTGAACGTCTTCGCGATCAAGGTTGAGCCGGACATCGCCGCATCCCCGCAGGTGCAGTCCGGACTGGAAGCCGCCGGCCTGGTAAAAGCTCCCAACATCCAGTCAAACGATTCCACAGCCTTGCTGGACATCTCCGCACCGGAGAACGAGGTGTTCCGGTCCATTTCCTCACGCGCCCGCAACGCCATCCGCCGCGCAGAGCGCGAAGGCTGTGAAGTGGTCCAACGGGAACAGGGCCCGGAAACCTACCGCGCCCTCTACGACCTCATGGCGGACACCGTCAACGCAAAAGGCTCCATGCCCCTGCGCAGCTACGAGTACTATGCCCGTTTCTGGGACGAATTCTGCGACCGGGGCCAGGGCAGCTTCTTTTTTGTCTACGAGGACGGCAAACCCAGCGTAGGTGCCTTCGTGATCAACTACGGTTCCAAGGCAACGTACAAAGACGGCGGTTCCACGCAGAACCGGAAACAGTACGGCGATTCGCACCTGGTCCAGTGGGCGGCGATCCGCAGGATGAAAGAGCTCGGCTGCACCGAGTATGACTTCTGCGGCACCCCGCCGGCGGCCAGGATCAAAGACAAGTCCCACAACCTCTACGGCATGGGCATGTTCAAGACCAGCTTCAGCAAAACAGTCACGGACTTTGTGGGTTGCTACGACTTCGTCCTCTCGCCGTTCCGGCACAGGCTCTGGGTCCAGGGCGCCGAACGCGTCTTCCGGCGCATCGAAACCATGCGCACCGGCAACCAGTTCTACTGAGCCGCCACACATCCACGTCCGCAACAGGTCAGCGCTGCCGCCATCCGGCAGTACATCCACAGGTGAGGAATTTTTCCGTGAATCCAATCAAGGCCGCGACCGAGCTCGAGTTCGCTGTCCTCAGCGACGCCGACTTTGAGGCCTTCTCCGTCAGCCACCCGCAGAACAACTTCATCCAGTCCGCCGACTTCGCGCGTTTCCAGCGCGCCCGCGGGCAGGCTGTGGAGCTGTTCGGCGTCCGGCGCGACGGCGAACTCGTCGCTGCGGGCAAGCTCAACTTCACTACCAACCGCTTTGGCTACACTGTCTGTGAATGCGCCAAGGGCCCGCTCATGGACTACACGGACACCGCCATGGTGCGTGACGTCGTCGGACTCCTCAAGGCGCGGGCCGCCGAACGCAAGGCCGCCGAACTGCGGATTTCCCCGAACCTTCACTACATCGCCCGCGACGAGGAGGGCGCCGAACACCCCGAGGTCACGGACAACCGCCCGCTCGTGGCCCGGCTCGCCGGGCTGGGATTCACCCACCAGGGTTCGGACATGAACTTCGCCAACGTGAACTGGATGTTCATCAAGACCCTTGACGGCATCAAGGACTCCGAAGAGCTCATCATGGGCACCAGCTACCGGACCCGGAAAGCCATCCGGAAGGCCGAAAAGAACGGCGTGTTCCTGGAACAGGCCACCCTGGAAACGCTGGACGAGTTTTACGACGCCCTGAGCACCGCCGGCGACGAAAAGGGCTTCATCTACCGCGAACGCGAATACTACGAGCAGCTGCTGCGGACCACCTCGTCCGAGTTCACCAAGCTCATGATGGCCAAGATCGACATCCCGGCGTACCGCAAATCCATCACTGAACGCCTTGAGTCCGAGTCCGCTGCCGCCGCCGAACTGCGCCGCGAGGTCGAAGAGACCGGCAGCAAAAAGAAGGCCAACCGGCTCAAGGTGGTACAGGACCTCGTCGACAGCTACGAGCGCAGCCTCAAGGACATCGAACGATTCCCGGATTCCGTGGGCGTGGCAACCGTTGCAGCTATCCACTTTGTCTGCTTCGGTGACGAACTGGTGTGCGTCATCGGCGGCACCAAGCAGGACTACATCTACTTCAATGGCGCCACCTCCCTGTACTGGGGCATGATGCTCCATGCGTTGGAGAAGGGCTACAAACGCTATAACTTCTACGGCACCTTCGGCATCGAAGGGCAGGACGAGGAAGGGCACGGCGGCTACGCCTTCAAGAAGGGCTTTGGCGGGGAAGTTGTCCAGCTCCTGGGGGACTTCGTGATGCCGGTTCGGCCCGTGGTGTTCCAGGCCAACCGCCTGGTCCGGGCAGCTGCAGCGGCGGCGCGCACCCTGCTGGGCAGGCTGCCGCTGAAACGCCGCACCCCTGCGACAGGTTCCGCACCAGCTGAAAACACTGCCTAAACACCACGATTCACCCGGGAGGAGGACCAGCGTGACAGATCGACCCAGTGACCCCCGGAACAGGCCGCAGACTGACAGTCTGCCGAAGACCGAGCCGCTATCACCCTCCCAGATCCGGCAAAACGCCGCGGCGAAACGGATGCTGAGGCGCCTGGTCCAGGGTGAAAACCCGCCGACGGCGCCGCTGAGCATCGTGGACAGGCTCGCCGGCAGCCCCTACGCCAACCCGATGATCCAGGTGGGCGGCGTGGACACGTCCGCGCGCAAAACCCTGGACTTTGCCCTGCACCTGGCAGAGACGATGTTCCGGTACGGCGCCGGCGCGCTCGAAGTGGAGACCAGCATCATCGCGGTGACGGCTGCGCTGGGGCTGAAGAACATCGAAGTGGACATCACCAACCAGTCGGTGGGGATCAACTACGCGCCCAAGGACCAGACGCCCATTGCGCTGCTGCGGGTGGTCAGGTCGTGGACCAACAACTACGCCGGACTGGCCAAGGTGCACCAGCTGGTCACGGACATTGTGGCCGGGGGAGTGGGCCGGGACGAGGCCATCCGCCGCCTCGATGAAGCCATCACCAGCCCCAAGCCCTTCCCTCGCTGGATGGTGACGGTGGCCTTCGGCATCTTTGCCGCGGCTTTTGTCGGCGTTCTTGGTGGCGGGCCAGTTTCGTCAGCCATCGCCTTTGTGGTCAACATCGGCGTGAGCCTGCTGTCGCGCCAGCTGGGCCGCTGGCGCGTGCCCGACTTCTTCACCACAGCAACGTGTGCGTTTGTGGTGACGTTCATGGCCCTGCTCCTGTGGCAGTTCAACCTCACCTCGGCGCCGGCCATTGTGGTGGTGGGCGGGATCCTGCTGTTGCTGCCCACGGGCCGTCTCGTGTCCTCGGTACAGGACGCGATCAACGGCTTCCCCGTGACGGCCGCGGGAAGGTTCCTTTCCACGCTGCTCATTTTCGGGGCGATCGTGGCGGGCATCGCCGTGGCGTTTGTGGTCGGGTCCATGACGGGGATGCAGGAAATCGACGTTACGGAAACCTTCCGTCCCGCCTACGACCTGTGGGTGCTGGTGATTTTCATCGCCCTTGCCGTGATGGCCATCGCCGTGACGGAACAGACCGCATGGAAGCTGCTCCTGCCCACCGCAGCAGTGGGCGTTGCCGGATACCTGGTTCTTCTGGGGGCAGCTTCGCTGGGTATCGGGGACAGGTTCTCCCCGGCGTTGTCTGCCGTGGTGATCGGCCTGCTGGCACGGGTGGTGGCACTGAAGATGGGGGCGCCGCAGCTGGTGGTTGCCGTGCCGGCGGCGCTGATCCTCTTGCCGGGCCTGACCATCTTCCGCTCGATGTATGTGCTCACCATCGAGGAGTCCGAGATCCTCCTGGGCGCCGGAGGGATGCTCAACGCCGGCGCCATTGTCCTGGGTGCAGCCGGCGGCATTGTGCTGGGAGATACCCTCGCCAGGCCGCTGACACGCAGCCTGGCGAGCAACGAACGACGGCGCGCCCGCCGCCGCTAAGGCCGCCTCTGCATCTGTGGGTCAGATCTGCCCGATGGGGAGCTTTTTCTCGGCCTGGAAATCGTCTTCGACGCGTCCCGCGGCCCAGTAGCCGGACAGCGACACCTGCTTGCGGTCGAGGCCCCGCTGGACAAAAAGCACGTCACGCAGGCCCTTCATGTAGCCGCGCTCGCCGTGGGCAAAAACGTCGACTTTGCCGTGGGCGGGCCAGTCGGCGTTCGCGACCGCCGCCACCAGCAGATCGCTGGTGCCCGCGGGGGCGCCGTTGCGCCGGAGCCAGGTGAGCTCCACACCTGCGGGGGCTGCGATGGGCTGGATGTCGGCGTCGCTGTCCACCTCAAGGAAAGCCACGCCCCGGGCCTCCGCCGGCAGGGCCTCCAGGGAAGCCGCGATGGCCGGCAGCGCGGCCTCGTCGCCGGCAAAAAGGTACCAGTCGGCGTCGGAAGCGGGGTTGTAGGCGCCGCCGGGGCCGGTGAAGGTCAGGGTGTCGCCGGGCAGCGCGGAGGCCGCCCACGGGCCTGCCAGTCCCTCATCGCCGTGGATGACAAAATCGATGGCGAGTTCGCGTGCCGCCGGGTCCACCCACCTGACCGTGTAGGTCCGCGTGAAGGGCCATTGCTCACGGGGCATGGTCTCGCGGATGGCCCACAGGTCCAGCGGCAGGGCGTAGTCAACACCGGGCTGGGGGAACACGATTTTCACGTAGCGGTCAACAAAATCGTTGTTGACGTAATCGGTGAAGCCGTCGCCGCCGGCAACGATCCTGACCATGTGCGGCGACAGCTTTTCGCGGCGGATCACAGTGAGGCTGACCTGGGGGCGGGACTTTTTGGTGGCGCTGGTGGCGGCGGGAACTGTGCTCATAAGGCCAGCCTAAGCTAAGGAACTGCCGGGAGTTCCCAGATTACGCCCGGGCTTCCCTGCGCCTCCAGCAGCGTGTTGGCCTGGCTGAAAGGCCGCGAACCGAAGAAGCCGCGCGACGCCGACAACGGGCTGGGGTGCGCGCTTGACACCACGGCGGCTCCGGACAAAAGGGGCCGGACTGCCTCCGCGTCCTTCCCCCACAGCAGCGCGACCAGCGGAGCCCTGCTGCCGTCCGCTTTCCGCCGCGCCGCCACCGCGGCGACTGCCGCCGTCGTGATTTTCTCCCAGCCCTTCCCGCGGTGTGAGCCCGCGGCGCCCGCCCGCACGCTCAGGACGCGGTTCAGGAGCAGCACGCCCTGTTCCGCCCAGGCGGTCAGGTCTCCGTGCACCCGTGCCGGGACGCCCAGATCGGCTTCGAGTTCCTTGTAGATGTTGGCGAGGCTGCGCGGTATGGGACGGGTTTGCGGGGACACGGCGAAGGAGAGTCCCACGGCGTGCCCGGGCGTTGGATACGGGTCCTGGCCGACGATGAGTATTTTGACGTCCGCCAGCGGCTGCCGGAACGCGCGCAGGACGTTCGACGGCGACGGCAGCACCTGGTGCCCCGCAGCGACGTCGTCGGCCAGGAAGCGCAGGACGGCACGCAGGTCCTCTTCCACGTCAGCCAGCGCGGCAGCCCAATCCGCGGCCATCAGCTCGCCGAGCGGAAGCACAGCCATCCCGGCAAAGCCGACAGCGTCTGCAGCGTCCGGCTCCAGCTCGAACAGGGGCTCCGAATCAAACACGCCCCCATTGTCTCAGCACTGCCCGTGATCCCCTGTCCACGTAACGCGGCGTAAATGACAACGCTGTTATTCGTCCGTAACATGGGGGTGAGACTTTGACCTTATCCAGCGAAGGAGTGTGCCGTGGCGGAACCAGCTCGGGAACACCTGCCGGAGCCTGAAGAGCGTGGCTCGCTGCTGGCTGACTTTTCGCTCCGGGACTCACCGCTGAGCGGGCGGGAGCAGCAGATGCTCGCACTGGAGCGGCAGTGGTGGAAGTATGCAGGAGCCAAGGAACAGGCCATCAGGGAGCTCTTTGACCTGTCGGCAACGCACTACTACCAGCTTCTCAATGCGCTGATCGACACCGAGGATGCCCTCGCCCACGATCCGATGCTCGTCAAGAGATTGCGTAGACTACGTACGTCGCGACAGCGGGCACGTACTGCACGCCGCCTGGGTTCGGACGCGTAACCACGCTCGTGCTGAGCCATCAGCAGCAATCAACAAGGATGTCTCTCCACCATGACCAGATACGCTCGCGATGAATTCGACAAGGTTCCGGAGACCGCCTCCCGCCAAGGCGTCCACCGTGCAGCTTCGGCGCCTTCCAGGCCTCGCCTGTGGCCACTGCTCGCCGTGGGGGTTGTGGCACTTGCCGTCGGCCTGGTCTCGTTCCTGATCCTGCCACAGCTGGGATTCACCCAGGCAGGCAGCCAGGCCGCCACGAGCCTGGAGTCGCCGGCCCCGTCGGAGGCGGCCGCGCAACCTTCCGCCAGCGCCGAACCGAGCGTGAAACCTTCCGCCAGCGCAGAGCCTTCGCAGAGCACTGAACCCGAACCCAGCGCGACGCCCTCCGCCACTCCCACCACTGCTGCCGTGAACAAGTCCCAGGGCCTGGCCGTCTACAACGCCGCCGGCACAGCCGGACTGGCGGGCAGGGTCAGTTCAATCGTCCAGGCGGACGGCTGGACGCTGGGGCAGGTAGGAAACTGGGGCGGCGCGCCCCAGCAGACGTCCGTGATCTTCTACGCTGGTGCGGCACAGCAGGCCAACGCCGAGGCCCTCTCCGAACTCCTGAACATTCCGACGATGGTCAACAGCGCCGAGTTCCAGGTGCCGCTGGTCGTCGTGCTGGGGCCGGGGTTCCAGTAGCCATCCGGGTTACACCTGAATAACTATTGAAGGCCGACGCGGCCCTGCGCCTCGGCCTGTCCGGGGACCATTGGCTAGAGTGATTTCAGGCTTCGGTCCGTAACGGGCGGCACACAGTGGCGCTGGCATTGCGGACGCTACTGAAAGAGTGGGCATCATGGCACTGGGAACCGTGAAATGGTTCAACGCTGAGAAGGGCTACGGCTTTATCACCGTGGACGGCTCAGGCGATGACGTCTTTGTCCACTGGTCCGCCATCCAGGGCGAGGGATACCGCGCCCTGGACGAGGGGCAGCGGGTAGAGCTGGAAATCGGCGAAGGCGAGAAGGGCCCGCAGGCAGAAAGCGTCCGGCCCGCCGAGTGAAGTCCGTGAAATTCCGTTCTTCCTTTGTGCTGGTTCCCGCGACGGCGGCTCTCCTGCTTGCCCTGGCCGGGTGCGGTGCCGCGGCGGGAAACGCGCGGCTGGACTCTGTTGAAGCCTCCGGCGACGGAACACTCAGGGTCGGGCTGATCCTTGACAGTTCAGGAGCGCAGGACTTCCTTAACGATTCAGAGCTTGCTGCAGCCAAACTCGCCGTGCAGGAAATCAACACCAGCGGCGGCCACAAGGGCAAGCCGGTTGAACTGCTGCCCCAGTCCGCCGGCGACTCCGAAGCGCAGGCGAGGGAACTGGCCGCGGCGCGGGCCGACGTCGTGATTGGACCCACCGATTCCAGCCACGCGGCGTCAGCCATTGACGTCCTCTCCGCCGCGAAGATTCCGCTCATCTCACCGGCCAATTCGGCGGCGGGTCTGAGCAAGTACAAAAGCGGCGGCTACTACTTCCGGACCGCCGCGGCCGACGTCGCCCAGGCTTCGGTCCTCGTGAAGCTTGCCAAGGACGGCGGCGCAAAGAGCCTGGCGATCGTCCACCAGGACAGCAGCTACGGCAAAGACGTCTCCGCCGCGGTAGCCAGCGCCGCCAAGGATGCAGGCCTGGAAATCTCCAGCACGTCTGCCTTCGAGCCCGGTGACGCGCGGCAGGCCGCCGCTGCTGCCAAGAAGGCCGGCCCGGAGGCGGTTGTGCTCATTACGCGGGATGGTGCCCAGGGAGCCATCGCGGAACTCAACAACGCAGGGCTGTCAGGCAACAAGGTCATCCTCAGCGACGGTGCCTTTGGCCAGTATGGTTCGGGACTGGGGTCCAAGGCCCTCGACGGCGCACGGGCAGTGGTGCCGGGAGTATTTCCTTCCGCGGAGTTCCAGGCCCGCCTGCTTGCGGTCGATCCCGGGCTGAAGGACCTGTCCTTCGCCGCCGAGACGTACGACGCCGTGACGCTGGCCGTCCTCGCCGCCGCAGCCGCGGACGATGACGCCGGGCGGTCGATAGCCGCCAACCTGATTGCCGTCTCGGGTGGCGCGGCGCCCGGAAGGGAAACAACGCAGGCACCCGGCTGTACCTCCTATAAGGAGTGCCTGTCATCACTGAAGACCGGAGCCGCCGCCAACTACGACGGACAGTCCGGTCCGATCGGCTTCGACGCGAGCGGGGACATCACCACCGCGAACTTCATGGTGTTCACCTACGGGGCGGATAACAGGGCCAAGCTCAGCGGGCGCGAATCCGCGGGGCGGGCCGCTGGCTGATCGCCGGGAGCGAACCGAGGCCCGCGGGGAGCGGATTCCAGAACTATTCGCTTGCACTCTCACCTATGGAGTGCTAATTATTGACTTAGCACTCTTACGTACCGACTGCTAAAGCGACGCCCGGCCCAGGCCGGTCCCGGAGCCCAGGCGCCGGACGGGGAGCGAAAGAAATACCTTGCTGGAGTGAGATCCGGAACCTTAGGCGTACAGAGGCCGCGGGTGAAGGATCGTCCGTCGCGGGCGCCAGTTGAGGATATAGAAATCGTATAAATGACTGTCCCGAAAGGACTGAAGCCTCCATGGCCAAGCTCATTGCATTTGATGAAGAGGCACGCCGCGGCCTTGAGCGGGGCCTGAACATCCTCGCCGACGCCGTTAAGGTCACCCTCGGCCCGCGTGGACGCAACGTCGTCCTCGAGAAGAAGTGGGGCGCCCCCACGATCACCAACGATGGTGTTTCCATCGCCAAGGAGATCGAGCTGGACGATCCTTACGAGAAGATCGGCGCCGAGCTGGTCAAGGAAGTTGCCAAGAAGACGGACGACGTCGCCGGCGACGGTACCACCACGGCAACCGTGCTGGCACAGGCACTGGTGAAGGAAGGCCTGCGCAACGTTGCTGCCGGCGCCGACC
>DATFAE010000108.1:0-43703 GCA_035254945.1 Arthrobacter sp.
CAGACTCATCGAGGGCACCTTCTCACCAGGCTGGAGCGAAGCCCTTGGCATCCTCGTCCTGAACTATCCGGACAGACTCGGACCCTACCTAAACCGATGAGACTCCACCTCACTTACACAAATAACTTGACAGGCTCCCGAGGCCGTCCGTTCGCTCACGGTCAGGGCACAGGCGACCTCGGAGACAATGGCCATCTCCTGCGCCGTGCGCTCCTGCGGATCCGCGTTCGGGCCAGTCATCGCCCGGGTTATGTCCGCGAACCCGGCGGTGAAGCGCACTTTCCTGGCGGCCGGGGGTGTCAGATTGTTTGTGTAGGAGGGCTGTAGTCGCTGGAGTGATTGGAGAATCATTGTGGCTATGACTAAACCCCGTGAAGTGTTGCCGGAGGAGTTGGCCCGTAGGGCTGCAGCGGCCGGCAGCATGGAGGCGTTGAAGGCTTCGGGCGCGTTCGATGAGCTGATGAACCAGATCGATTCGGGCCAGTTGGAACTGGATGGCAAGGACGGTTTCATCCAGCAGCTGATCAAGGCTTCGCTGGAACGCGGGCTGCAGGCCGAGCTGTCAGGCCATCTGGGCTATGACAAAGGCGATCCGATCGGGCGTTTTCTGCCCAACGCCCGCAACGGGTCATATCCGAAGACGCTCGGGACGTCCGCGGGGGATGTGGATCTGGCGGTGCCTCGTGACCGTGACGGGTCGTTCACCCCGCATCTGGTCCCGAAGGGTGCGCGCCGGACAGGTGGCCTGGATGACATGATTATCAGCCTTTACGCCGGCGGGATGACGGTCCGGGACATCGCCCACCATCTGGAATCCACGCTGGGCACGGAGCTGTCCCACGAGACGATTTCGAAGATCACCGATGAAGTCCTGGACGAGGTGATGGAGTGGCAGAAACGTCCGCTGGAGCCGTTGTATCCGATCCTGTATCTGGACGCGGTCATCATCAAGGTCCGTGATGGGCACCAGGTCCAGAACCGTGCCGCGCACATTGCCGTGGGCGTGGACATGGACGGCATCAAGCACGTGCTGGGGATCTGGGTCGAAGCCACCGAAGCCGCGAAATTCTGGGCAGGGGTCTGCGCCGAGCTCGCCAACCGCGGCGTGAAGGACGTGCTGATCGTCTGCTGCGACGGGCTCACCGGCTTCCCCGATGCGATCGCCGCGACGTGGCCGGCCGCGACCGTCCAGACCTGCGTCGTTCACCTGATCCGTGCCTCGATGCGTTTCGTCGGCTACCAGGACCGGAAGAGGGTCGCTTCCGCTTTGCGGCCGCTTTACACCGCCCCGACGGCCGATGCAGCGCAGGAGGCACTCGATGCGTTCGAGGCCTCCGATCTGGGACGGAAGTATCCCGCAACTGTCCGGACCTGGCGCAACGGTTGGGAGAAGTTCATCCCGTTCCTGGCGTTCCCGCCCCCGGTGCGGCGGATCATCTACACGACCAACGCCATCGAGTCACTGAACTACCAACTGCGCAAAATCATCAAGAACCGCGGGCATTTCCCTAACGACCAGGCGGCCGTGAAGCTGCTTTGGCTGGCGATCTGCAACATCGAGGACAAACGCGCCAGCGAACGGGCCAAGCTCGAGGGCAGAGCCCGGGAGAACCGTTCCAAGACGGTCAACAGACTCATCGAGGGCACCTTCTCACCAGGCTGGAGCGAAGCCCTTGGCATCCTCGTCCTGAACTATCCGGACAGACTCGGACCCTACCTAAACCGATGAGACTCCACCTCACTTACACAAATAACTTGACAGGCTCGCTGGCCGAATCCCACGAACTCACCACCACACTGCCGCTGACCCTGGAGGCGTTGCAGGCCGGGGACCTGTCATGGCAGCACGCCCGCGTGATGGTCGACGAAACCACCAGCCTGGACCCCGCAGGCGCCGCCGCCTTGGAAGCCCATTTCCTGGACCCGGACGCACCCAACCCCGCCACGTGCCCGGCCGGTGAACTGGTCCCGTCCAGGTTCCGGCACAAAGCCCGGACCTGGCGCGAACGCCACCACCCGGTCAGCATCGAAAAACGCCACGCCAAAAGCGTCCTGGACCGGCGGCTGGAATACGCCCCTGACCGGGACGGCATGGCCTGGCTCTCCGCCTACCTCCCCGCACACCAGGCCGCCGGGATCTGGAACGGCATCACCGCCACAGCCCGGACACTCCAAGGCCCCACCGAGTCCCGCACCCTCACCCAGCTCCGCGCAGACATCGCGGCCAAACTACTCCTCAGCGCCGGCTTCACCACGGGCCGCCCAACGGCCGGCAGCACAACCACCGGCAACATCGCCAACCCAGAAGCAGCGGCAGGCAGCACCACAGACATAACGGCCGGCAGCACCAACACCAACACCAACACCAACACCAACGATGATGGCGTGGAGGGCCGCCTTCCGGTCACGGACGGGGTCGATGATGGCGTGGCCGGCCTGGTTCCGGCCACGGACGGGGTCGATGCCGGCCGGGTGCCGTCCCCGGCGGCGCAGGTCCTGGTGACGGTGCCGGTCTTCGCGCTGATGGGCCTCACCGACGAACCGGCCGACCTCGACGGCTACGGCCCGATCCCGGCATCGATGGCACGGAGTCTCGTTGCGGACGGGGCATCCTCGTTCCACCGGGTCCTGACCGATCCCCGTGACGGGGCACCCTTGGAGATCGGGAGGGACAGTTACCGCATCCCCGCAGCGCTGCGGCGATGGCTGAGGCTGCGGGACGGCAAATGCCCCTTCCCCGGATGCAGCAATCAGTCATTGGACAACGAAGCGGACCATCTTCTGGCCTGGGCCGACGGCGGCACCACCGGCATCTCGAATCTCGGCCAGCCCTGCCCAAAACACCACCGTCTGAGACACACCACAGCTTGGACACCCGGCCCAACCACCAAAAACCAACCACCCGGCTGGAGATCACCCACCGGCCGTCACTACCAAAGCGAACACCAGGACTGGGAACCACCCCAGTGGCCACAACAGATACTTGCCAAATACATCCTGGGGCTTCCGGACAGGCCGGGACCTCCCACCTTCCCGGAACCACAACCAGAACCAGAACGCGTCCTTGCTGGGCCCGCGGCAGGTGACCCCTGAGCACGCTCTGGTGGAGGTCACCACTGCGGCGACGCCCTGTCGTGCCAGCCGCTGCAGTAGGCTCGGCCTGGATGCATCGATCACAGACAATTGACCACGGACGTTAGTGACGCCCGTCGTGGTTTGAGGACAGGACGAAGGCCTTCGGGTGGGATGGCAACGGACAGCTTCGATTCATGTGCGAACCGGGATTTCGATTCATGTGCAGCCTGCGATCCATCCAGCAGCAGAAAACGAGGACTGATGAGCTCCCAGCTGAATGGACAGGATCCTTGGCCGGACGCACCAGTGCTGCCGGGTCCCGTCATCATGGACCAGCGTTGGACCGACGCATTGTTCCTGCATTGGCGTATCCCCGAGTCGACGGCGGCCGCCTTTATGCCGGCAGGGGTGGTGCCGGACAGTTTTGACGGCTCAGCCTGGGTTGGCCTCATCGGGTTCCGGATGCGGAAGGCCGGCCTCGGCCGTGGACCGGCGGTGCCCTTCTTCGGGGATTTCAACGAGATCAATGTCCGTCTTTACTCCCGGGAACCGGATGGCACCCGTGGCGTCGTGTTCCTGAGCCTGGACGCCAACCGGCTGGCAGTGGTCCTGGCGGCCCGGGCAGCGGGAATCCCTTATGTCTGGTCCCGTGCCGGTTTCCACCCGCCGCAGGCTGACACCGGAGGCGGGGACAACTCAACGGGCTACTCCGTCCGCCGTTTCCACAAGGGGGCACGGAGTGATTTCTCCGTTGTGCCCGCCCTGGGCAGCGTGGCCGTGGATCCGCTGTCCGTTCACCTCACGGCGAGGTTTGGCCTTCACACCACGTTCCGGGGCCGCACGCTCTACGTCCCCAACACGCACACGGCCTGGCCCCTGCACCGGGCGGAGGTCACCCGGCTCGACGACGAACTCATCAGCGCCGCCGGAATCAACGTGGCCGGGCCGCCGGACTCGGTCCTCTTCTCCCCGGGAGTACGGACCCGGTTCGGCCGGCCGCGGGTTCTCGTTCCCTAGCTAACGCGTCCTGCCAGCCGCGTCCCTCTTTGAAGGTGGCCACGCGCGTTCCCACCCCGGCTCGGAGCGAGTTCGACGGATCGAAGTACAGGGTGGCTTCCGTGGCACGGCTATGGGTGATGAGCTCCTCGGCCTCAAGCTTGGCTTCGGGGACCGTGGCTCCGATGATGCCGGTGCGTGCCGGCAGCTCGGTACCAGCAATGACAGGTTCCTCGCCGGGGCCCACGCTCCTATACTGTCCGGATGACGATGTCGCTGGTTTTCGGCGCCATAGCATCCAGTGCACTGATTCTGGGTGCCTTCATCGGTGTACGGTTCGAACTCCCCAAACGCCTCCTGGCCATGCTGCTGTCCTTCGCAGCCGGCGCCCTGATTACTGCGCTGACGTTCGAACTGTTCGAGGATGCCTATGAACGCGGCGGCATCATCCGGGCGGCGATTGGACTGATGGCCGGAGCCGTCGTCTTCACCATCCTCAGCGCCCTGCTGGACCGCTGGGCCCAGCCCGGCTCCAAAGCCACCCCGGCCGACGAATTCCAAGGCAGCGCCAAGCTGGATACCGACGCCGCCGCCGAAGACAAACCGCCAACAGTTGAATCGACGCGTGGCGCCGCCGGCGTAGCTCTTCTGGCCGCTGTGACACTGGACGGCGTGCCTGAAAATGTCGCCCTTGGGGTTTCCCTGGGTGAGGGAACCGGCGGCCTTGCATTGCTGGCCGCCATCTTTGTGTCCAATTTTCCGGAGGCGCTTGTGGGCGCGGCATCGATGCGCACACAAGGCCGCTCGGCCGGAAGCATCATCAGCCTCTGGGGTGCCTGCGCCGCACTTCTGGTCATCGCTGTGGTGCTGGGTGCGGGGCCCCTTTCCGGCACCGACCCCGAAGCGATCTCGCTGCCCCTGGCCTTCGCTGCCGGCGCTGTGATTGCCTCGCTGGCAGACACGCTTATGCCGGAAGCGTTCGAGCACGGCGGCCCGGCGGTGGCGCTGAGCACCGCCGCCGGGTTCATCCTGGCATTTGTGCTGTCCCTCGCCTGAGCCATGGGGTAATGCCTCGCCCCAGCCATAGGGCCGGGCGCCCCAAAACTCCTACTTTCCGAGGCCGGCCTTGCGGAGCGCCTCGGCCATGGCCGTGTTCACCGGGGCCGGCTTCGGGGCTGACTTTGCCGGGGCCGTCCGGCCGCCGGCCGCCTTCTGCGGGTTGTTGGCACGTTCCTGGCGCCCACGGTCCTGGCGCCCGGCTTCCGGCCGTCCACCCGCGCCACCTCCATCTTCCGAACGCCCACCTGAGCCACGTCCACTCTCCCTTCGCCCGGCGGAGGCGCCGCGGCCACCGGACGGTGACGGTTCGTCGTCGAGCCTCAAGGTCAGGGAAATCCGCTTCCGCTCGGGATCAGCTTCCAGGACCTTGACCCGCACCACCTGGCCGGACTTCACCACTTCGCGGGGATCGGAAACAAAGCGGTTGGCCAGCGCCGAGACGTGGACCAGCCCGTCCTGGTGCACACCGACGTCGACAAAGGCGCCGAAGGCGGCCACGTTGGTGACCGTCCCCTCAAGCACCATGCCGGGCTTGAGATCCGAGATCTTCTCGATCCCTTCAGAGAACGTCGCCGCCGCAAACGCGGGGCGCGGGTCGCGGCCCGGCTTGTCCAGCTCGGCCAGAATGTCCTGGACAGTGGGCAACCCGAAGGTCCCGTCCACGAAGTCCCGGGGGTCCAGCGACGACGCCGGCGCCGAACCGGCAGCCACCAGGATCTTCCGTGCCACCGAGTACGCCTCCGGATGCACGCTGGAAGCGTCCAGGGGTTCCGCTCCCCCGGTGATCCGGAGGAAACCCGCGCACTGCTCAAACGCCTTCGCGCCGAGCCTCGGCACCTTCTTCAGATCGGTGCGCTTGGCGAACGGGCCGTGCTCGTTCCGGTAGGCCACGATGTTCTCGCTCAGCAAAGGCCCGACGCCGGCCACCCGGCTCAGCAGCGCCGGTGACGCCGTGTTCACATCCACGCCCACCGCGTTCACGCAGTCCTCCACCACCGCATCGAGGCTGCGGTCCAGCTTCGACGCCGTGACATCGTGCTGGTACTGCCCCACCCCGATGGACTTCGGATCGATCTTCACCAGTTCGGCAAGGGGGTCCTGCAGCCGCCGCGCAATGGAGACGGCTCCGCGCAGGGACACGTCCATGCCCGGCAGTTCCGCCGCTGCCAGCGCGGACGCCGAGTAGACGGACGCCCCTGCCTCGGAAACCACCAGCTTCTGCGGCTTCTTCTCCGCGGCAGGCAGCAACTTGATCAGTTCCGCGGCCAGCTTGTCCGTTTCGCGGGACGCCGTGCCGTTGCCGATGGCCACCAGTTCCACGTTGTGCTTCTGGGCCAGCCGGACCAGTGTGGCCAGCGCTTCGTCCCATTTTCGGGCAGGCGCGTGCGGGTACACCGTGTCGGTGGCAACGACCTTGCCGGTGCCGTCGACAACGGCAACCTTCACACCGGTCCGCAGCCCCGGGTCCAGTCCCAGGGTGGCGCGGTTGCCGGCAGGTGCCGCCAGCAGGACGTCGCGCAGGTTGGCGGCGAACACCCGGACGGCCTCGTCCTCGGCCGCTGCGAACATCCGTCCGCGGAGGTCGGCTGTGAGCCGGGCGAGCACCCGCGTGCGCCATGCCAGCTGGGCGGTCTGCATCAGCCAGGCATCGGCGGGACGGCCACGCTCGGCGACACCGAGGCACCTGGCCACAGCGTTCTCGTAGCGGGTACGGGCGGCGGTGAGGGCGTCGTCGTTGTTTGGATCTGCTTCCGCAAGGTCCAGTTCCAGGACACCGTCCTTCTCACCCCGCAGCAGGGCAAGCACGCGGTGCGATGGCATGCCCGACGGCGCTTGGGCGAACTCGAAGTAATCGGCGAACTTCTGCCCCTCGGTTTCCTTGCCCTTCTTCACCCGCGACACCATCCGCCCCTGGGTCCACAGCCTGTCCCGCAGGGTGGCGGCAAGGTCAGGGTCCTGGGCCACGCGCTCCACCAGGATGGAGCGGGCACCGGCAAGCGCGGCGGCCGCGTCGTCGATGGAATGCTCCGCGTTCAGGTACTTCGCGGCCTCGCGTTCGGGATCCAGCTCCGGGCGCTTCAGCAGGGCGTCGGCCAGCGGCTCCAGCCCGGCCTCCCGGGCGATCTGTGCCTTGGTGCGGCGCTTGGACTTGAACGGGAGGTAGATGTCCTCCAGCCGTGATTTAGTGTCCGCAGCCAGGATCGCCGCCTGCAGTTCGGGCGTCAGCTGCCCCTGTGCTGCAACCGCCTCAAGGACAGTACGACGGCGTTCCTCCAGTTCGCGGAGGTAGCGCAGGCGCTCGTCGAGGTCGCGGAGCTGCGTGTCATCCAGTGTCCCGGTGGCTTCCTTGCGGTACCGGGCGATGAACGGGACGGTGGACCCGCCGTCGAGCAGTTCCACAGCAGCCTTGACCTGCCAGGTTTTCACCCCAAGTTCGGCGGCGATCTGGGCGTGGATGGCGCTGTCCGCCGTTGAGGCGGTCGCGGGGGCGGGCGGGGTGTGCGGGAGTTGGGTCACCTGAACATTTTGCCCTACGGGTCTGACGGTCTCCAGCGCCGGCT
The DNA here is from genome assembly GCA_035254945.1 of Arthrobacter sp. Classification (GTDB taxonomy): domain Bacteria; phylum Actinomycetota; class Actinomycetes; order Actinomycetales; family Micrococcaceae; genus Arthrobacter. The sequence continues at coordinate 7,692 of DATFAE010000108.1, forward strand.
GAACAGGACCCGCGCCCCCGGGTATTCCGCTACGGGCCGTGAAGTGCTGTAGTGGAGTTGCCGTGATCGGTAATCATTCTCGAGGAAGAGGCCAGCATGCGGGAACTGCTCATCGTCTTTCAGGAAGGATTCGACGAGGCGAACATCACCGTCATGGTCAACGGCAAGGAGGTCCGCCGCGACGTCGGAGTTTCCACCAATCCCATCCTGGGGGAAGCGTTCGAAGCATCAGTGGAGCTGCCCGCCAAGGGGGCGCAAGTAGGCGTGGAAGTCACCAACAGGGGCCTGAAAGGCATCCTCAAGGTAAGCGGAAAACCCAAAAGCGTGCTGGTCTCCATCCAAGACGGCAAGCTGGTGATGCGCGAGGGAACAGGCCGCGAAGCCTTCCTCTAGGAGATTATTCGGCGGTTATCGCGTTATTCGGCGATGTCTTCCGCCCACAGTTCAGCGTTGTCCCGTTGGAAGGTCTGCATCATGTCCACGCAGCGCTGGTCATCCAGGACCATCACCTCCACACCGCGGGACCTGAGGAGCTCGAGCTCGCCCGGGAAGGTCCGGGCCTCGCCAACCACCACCTTGGGGATCTTGAACTGGATGATGGTCCCGGTGCACATGGCACAGGGCGCCAGGGTTGTGTAGAGGACCGTGTTCCGGTAGCTGCGCTGGCGTCCGGCGGTCCGGAGGGCGGACATCTCACCGTGGGCTATGGGATCGCCGTGCTGGACACGCTCGTTGTGGCCGGCGGCGATGACCTCGCCGCCGCGTGCGAGCGCAGCTCCGATCGGGATGCCGCCTTCGCCGAGGCTCTTTTGCGCGGCCTGGAACGCTGCTTCGAACGCGGGGTCAGTCATGCGCCCCAGCATATCTGCCGGCGAGGCCCTCAGCGTCTGCTCTGATGCCGACGCCGGCAGAGTGCAGAAGAAACCCTAGCAATAGTCCATTCGGTGGAGTATTCTGTTATTACCGCCCGGGCCCGCCAGGATCCAGGCGGGCCACTCTTGAAAATGAGCCGAAAAGCCGTCGGATGGCTTTTTGGCGCCCGCTGCCGGGACAGCACACCGAGCAGCCAGCGACGGCGGCACCCAAGCGGGTGCCGCCGTCGTCGTTAACTGCCACCGGCTATTAAGCGGCCGTCAGCCTTGGTACGCGGGGTAGTCCGTGTAGCCCTTGGCGCCCTCGCCGTAGAACGTGGACGCGTCCGGCTCGTTCAGCGGGAGGCTTTCCTTCCAGCGGCGGGCGAGATCCGGGTTGGCGATGGCAGGGCGGCCCACCACCACGGCGTCCGCGTGGCCGTCTGCCACCAGGGCTGCCGCCTCGTCACGGGTGGTGACAACACCGAAGCCGGTGTTCACCAGGAAAGTCCCGTCAAAGCGCGCCCGGAGGTCCTGGACCAGCTCGCCGGTGGGCTCGTGGTGCAGGATGCTCAGGTACGCCAGGTTGAGCGGCGCAATGCTGTCCACCAGCACCTCATAGGTGGCGCGGACATCGGTGGGGTCGGTTTCGGCAATGCCCTGGACATTGTGCTCGGGTGAGATGCGGATGCCCACACGGTTGGCGCCCAGGGCTGCGACGACGGCGTTGACCGTCTCGATGACAAAACGCGCCCGGTTTTCCGGGGAGCCGCCGTAGCTGTCATCGCGCACGTTGGAGTTGGGCGCCAGGAACTCGTGCAGCAGGTACCCATTGGCCGAGTGCAGCTCCACGCCGTCGAAGCCGGCCTCGATCGCGTTGCGGGAAGCCGTGACGATCTCCGCCATGATGACGGGCAGTTCGTCGGAGGTGAGGGCGTGCGGGACCGGGTACGGCTTCTTGCCTGCCGGGGTCCGGACGTCGCCGTCGATAGCGACGGCGCTGGGTGCGACAATGCGGTTGCCGCCGGTGATGTCCTCGTGGGAAACGCGTCCGCCGTGCATGACCTGGGCAAACATCCGGCCGCCTTCAGCATGAACGGCGTCGGTGACCTTCTTCCAGGCGGCGATCTGCTCCTCGGTGACCAGCCCGGGCTGGCCCGGGTAGGAACGGCCGGCAGGACTGGGGTACGTGCCCTCGCTGACGATGAGTCCCAGGGAGGCGCGCTGGCGGTAGTGCTCGACGACGAGCGGCCCGGGTACGCCCTCCTCACCGGAGCGGAGCCGGGTCAGGGGTGCCATCACAAGCCGGTTGGGAAGCTCGTGCTCGCCGAGGGTCAGGGGGGAAAACAGCATGCGCAGTTCCTTTCAGAAATGAAGTGGTACTGCTGTTCCCAACTGGCTGGCGTCTGCAACTATTCCGGATGTGAGGGGGAACACGGGCGGCCCGTGCACTTATGCACGGGCCGCCCGGGGAGGACTCAACAGCTACTTTTGCGCCGGCAGCACCAGCTGACCCGTCTTGTCGGTCGAAAGCGCCAGGGAAGAGACATACTGCGGCTCGCCGTCGGGCCCGTCCTGGGCCGAGCGGATCATGTCCGGGCGTTCAAATTCCAGCCCCGTGACGTGGCAGCGCAGCTTGTGGTCGCTCGGGTTCCCGTCGGCGTCGAACATGGGCAGGTCAATGCCGTCGTCGGTGCGCTGCAGGTAGTACTTGCCCTTGGTGGCCAGCGCCAGGACCGGAGGCAGGACCAGGGCCAGCCCCACCGCGAAGATCGGAGAGAAGGGCTGGATGGCGGCACCAAACGCCCCGAAGAACACGGCGATGGAGATCCCCGCAGAGACCAGCATGGAGGCAAATCCCACCGGGTTCACCGCGTAGAGCATGCCGCGGCGGAACTCGGCCGTCTTCGGTGAGATCTTCAGCAGGTACTTGTTGATGGCAATGTCCGACGCCACGGTGACCACCCAGGCCATGGCGCAGTTGGCGTAGAAGCCCAGGATGGTGTTCAGGAAGTCGAACATGTTGGCTTCCATCAGGATCAGCGCGATGACCAGGTTGACCACCACAAACACCATGCGGCCCGGGTAGGTCTTGGTGATGCGCGTGAAGCTGTTGGTCCAGGCCAGCGACCCCGAATAGGCGTTGGTGACGTTGATCTTGATCTGTGAGATGACCACCAGCACCACAGCCAGCGTCATGGCCAGCCATGCCGGCATCATCTCCTGGTACACGCCCAGGAACTGGTGGACGGGCTCATTTGCGTGCACCGACGCCGCGGGGTCGAGGGTGGCGATCAGGTAGATGGCGATGAACATGCCCACAATCTGCTTGATGGCCCCGAAGATCACCCAGCCCGGTCCGGCGAGGATCACTGCCCGCCACCACGCGCCCCTGTTGGCCTCGGTGCGCGGCGGCATGAACCGCAGGTAGTCGATCTGCTCGGCGATCTGCGCCATCAGTGACAGGCAGACCCCGGCGGCCAGCATCACCGATGCGAGATTGGGCTCTCCGGCACCGGATTCACCGGCGTAGGCGAAGAAGCTGTCGATGCTTTCCGGGTGGGAGATGACCAGATACCCCACCGGAACCACCATCAGCAAAAGCCACAGCGGAGTAGTCCACACCTGCAGCTTGGCGAGGGTGTTCATCCCGTAGATCACCAGCGGAATGATGATCACGGTGGACGCGGCATAGCCGAGCCATTGCGGGATTCCCAGCCCCAGCTCCAGGCCCTGCGCCATGATGGACCCCTCCAGCGCAAAGAAGATGAACGTGAACGTGGCAAAAATGACGTTGGTGACCACTGATCCGTAGTACCCAAAGCCGGATCCGCGGGTGATCAGGTCCAAGTCGATGTTGTACCGCGCCGCGTAGTAGGCCAGCGGAAAGCCGGTGGCGAAGATAATGACGGCCGCCACCAGGATGCCGAAGATGGCGTTCGTGGTGCCGTAGGCAATCCCAATGTTCGCACCGATGGAGAAGTCTGCCAGGTACGCGATGCCGCCCAGGGCACTGGTAGCCACCACCCCCGCACTCCATTTCCGGTACGAACGCGGGGCGAAACGGAGGGTGTAATCCTCCAGGCTTTCCTTGGTGGCGCTCAGTGCGGCGGCGTTGCCCGCCGTCGCGGTTTCCCTTGTACCGCGGACGACGGCGGCACTGCCGGCCGCCGTCGGCTCCAGTAGCTGGGTACTCTCCAGGTCATTGCTCATGGGTGCGTCGCTTTCGGTGCGGAAACAAAGTAGTTGGAACGTCTCCTGCGACCGTAGCCAGCCAGGAAGACAGGCTTGTCACGGCATTGTTTCAACGCAGTTACGTCATGACTCAGTTGTTAATTCTTGACGCCTCCCGTCAACACCCCTTGCCGAAACGACGGAATTTCCCCCAAGACCCTAGCCATTTTCTACGGATCGTAGAAGAATAGGCTTATGATGTTTAATCACGCCGATGGCAACCCTGTCCTGGAACTCGACGAAGAGCAGTCCTGGAAGCTCCTCGACGCCACCAAGCACGGCCGGCTGGTGGTGTCCGTGGCGGGCGAACCCGATATCTTCCCCGTCAACTACCTGGCCTCGGACCGCAAGGTCTACCTGCGGACGGCTCCCGGAAACAAGCTGGCCCAGCTCACCATTAACTCCAGGGTCCTGTTGGAAACGGACGGTGTCCTGTCCGATGAAGCGTGGTCCGTGGTCCTGCGGGGAACCGCCCGGGTCCTGACCAATTCGTCGGAGCTGGCCGCCGTGGAGGAGCTGGGCCTCAAGACCTGGGTCCCCACGCTTAAGGATTTCTACGTCGAGATCGTGCCCACCTCCGTAAGCGGCAGGCATTTCGAGCTTGGCGAGCAGCCGGAGCGCGAGATCTAGGGCCTGCCTAGACTGGACTTATGTCGGACAGGCTGACCCCCGAGCAGCGAAGCTGGAACATGTCCCGGATCAGGGGCAAGAACACCAAGCCTGAGCTGTTGGTCCGCCGTCTGCTCCATGCCAAGGGCTACCGCTACCGCCTGCATGGCGGGGCTGGTAAGAGCCGCCTGCCGGGCAACCCGGACCTGGTCTTCGCGGGCCGCCGCAAAGTCATCTTTGTCAACGGCTGCTTCTGGCATTTCCATGAGTGCCGGGTTGGCCTGCATGCCCCCAAAGCCAACGCATCCTTCTGGGAAAGCAAGCGCACGCGCACCAGGAACCGTGACGCTGATCAGCGCAGGCAGCTTGAGGATGCCGGATGGGAAGTCCTGACCGTGTGGGAATGCGAACTGAAGGACGGCTCCGCCCTCGAGGCCCAGCTCGTCCGGTTCCTCGGCGAGGTGAACTTGAGGCGATCTTGAGCCTTTGCCGCCGTCCATATTGAGAAGCGGCGGCAAGGATGGGATCCGTTGGCCCCGATCAAGCGGCCAACGGATCAGCTATCGGGGAGGAACGCGTGCCCTTCCCACCCCCGCCCTTTTCAAGGAGCCGGCTAACTCCGCCTGGCCAGCAACGCGGAGCTGAAGGCCGATGCCGAGGAGGCGCTGCTGTTGATGCGCCAGTCAGTTTCCTTCTGGAAGTGGAACCATACAAACCCCATGACATCCTGCTGGGCAGACAGGTAGGACACCAGGTCCGTATTCCAGGCCGCCTTGGAGCCGCCCGCTTCGCTGGACGCGGTCTCCGCGATCAGGATCGGTTTTCCGGGGGCGAGGCTGCGGAGCTGGGCGATGCCTGGTGCAAACAGGTCCTGCGGCGAGATCCAGCTGCTCCACGCGGCGGATGTCCCCCAGTTGTAGCCGTCCAACGCCACAATATCCACGTACTCGGCGCCCGGATAAAGGCCGGCAAGGTCGGTGGAGCCCCAGTACGGTACGTTGGGCGACCACACCCATTGGACGTTGCCGGCGCCCGTGGAGGCCACCACATCATGGACGTGGCGCCAGGCCTGGACGTAGTCGCCGGCCTGGTTTCCGTTGACGCCTTCGGCCCAGGGGTACCAGTTGCCGTTCATTTCGTGGGCGAAGCGCAGCATGACCGGCTGGCCCCACGCGGCCAGGGCCTGTCCCCACTGGAGGATCCGCGCGTCGAACTCACCTGTGGTGATCCGGTCCAGCGAGTAGGCGGGCTGCTCCACCCCGCCGCCCCAGGCCCATGGTTCCCAGGTGAGAAGCGGAACAGCCCCGCGCGCCCGGACGGCGTCCAGTTCGGCAATGGGTGGCGCCTGCAGGAAGTCCTTGTAGGACAGCACCATCGAAGGACTTTCACCGGCGAGCCGGGACACTTCGTCGAGTTCGGCGGTGGCGAGTGGACCGCCGGGGGTGGCCACTCCGAAGCGGAACGGGTCTGTGCTGACCACCGGCGGTTGAGGCACTGGGGTAGCCGCAACTGCGAAGATGGCCGAGGCCTTGATCGAGGAGGTTTTGGCGGTGATGGTCAGGTTTCCTGGAGCGACGGCGGGAATGGTGATCCCGGTGCTGAAGGCGCCGGCCGCCGTCGTCGTGAAGGAAAAGGTGGTGGACCCGGCGATAACGGTCCCGGTGGTGGATGCTTTGAACCCGGCACCGGAGACTGTGACAGCGGAACCCGCGGGACCCTCGGGGGGATTCAGCGTGATCTGCGCAGCCACTGCTGGCGCCGCCTGGGCAGGTTGGATGCCTGCCAGGACCAAAGCGGCGCCCACGCCCAGCGCGAGGACCACGGTTTTCAAAGTACGGAACAAAGCAATCAATCCCCCAATCGAGGCGTGGCCTGGGCCACAAACAGGCAGTGCCGGCCGCACTGGGTCTGATCCTAGATGCAAAACCCGCAGTCTCATCAAGAAAGCCACAATTCTTTTCCAAAACCCTTACCGGGCAAGGGAACAGACCTAATCTGAAGTAGGAACGATGCCTCGAGTCACCGCCCCTTTTCCGGAGCGGGAGGCCCCAGCGGAAAGGACCGTCATGACGCAATCTGATGATGCCGGACGGCCGCTGGTGGACCAGTCCGTCCTGGACAGGTTGCGCGAGGAACTGGACGAGGATGAAGGCTACTGTACGGTATTTGTGGGCAACTTCATCGACTACCTGCCGCGCCGGATCGGCCGGCTCCGCCTCGCCCTGACCACGGGAGACCTGGACGGCGCCGTCGACGCGGTCCTTAGCCTCAAGACCTCCAGCCAGATGGTGGGGGCGGAACGCCTGGCGGGCCTGGCCCTGGACCTGGAGAGCGCCATCCGCAGCGACTCAGCCCACAACGACACAGCAGTTGCGCTGCCACGGCTCGCGGCGGCATACCTCAAACCCATCAATCAGTGCAGCCGGCAGACCCTGCACCGGCTCCAGGCTCAGCGCTCGACCGGCGCCAACCGGTAACCAACGCCCCGCACGGTCTGGAGCCACCGCGGACGCTGCGGCGAATCGCCCAGCTTTTTCCGCAGGTTTCCCATGTGGACTTCCACCGACCGTTCGTCGGCCTCGCTGATGTAAGAACCGACGTCGTAATCCTCGTCCCGCAGGCGCCGCACCAGATCCGATTTTGTCCGGACAGTCCGGCCCGCCTCCAGGAGGGCGTACAGCAGTTCGAATTCGGTGCGCGTCAGGTTCAGTTCCTGCCCGTCCACGGTCACGGAGCGCGACGCGTAGCTCAGGTCAAGTCCGTTGTGGGTGAAGTTGCCGCGGCCGTTCGCGCCGGGCTCGGCACCGTTGGCCGCATCCGCAGCGCCTGCGGCATCTGCGGATTCCGCGGCGGCACGCGGCCGGCGCATCATCGCAGCCACACGGGCACGCAGTTCCCGCGGCCGGAAGGGCTTCGTGAGGTAGTCGTCGGCACCGGATTCAAGGCCGATCAGGGTGTCAAGTTCATCGGTGCGGGCCGTGAGCATCACAATATACGCGTCCGAGAATTCGCGGATTTGGCGTGACACTTCAAAACCGTCGATGTCCGGGAGTCCCAAATCCAGCGTGATGACGTCAGGGTTCAACGTCTTGGCCGCCAGGACACCCTCGGCGCCGCTTCCGGCCACTGTCACCTCAAAGCCTGCCTGCGTCAATACAGTGCGCACCAGTTCCCGGATATCCTGGTCATCTTCAATAACCAGGCCCACACGTGGATCACTCATTACAGCCCCCTCAGCATGCTTGACACCGTCTGAAGTATATAGCTGGCTGCCGATATCCTGCTGTCATGCGTCTTGACTTAACCGAGCCCCCGGAATCTGACCATGAGTGAGCCAGTTGCGTGGGCCACGGGCCGCTTGAGATTTTTCCGACGCCCCTTCCACGAGTACCGGCTCACGGACAGGGTTGCCCTCAGCCAGATGCCGCTGTTCATCACCACTCTTTTCACCGCGATCCTCATGTGGGCGTTCTTCCCTGGGACCATGGACAACCCGCTTTTTGTGGTGTTCCTGGTCTCGCAACTGGTCCTCATGGCGCTGTGCTACCTGGTGCCATGGGATCGTCTGCCCTACACCAGCTTCCTGCTGATTCCGCTCCTGGATTTCATCTCCATCGGCGTGGGCAGGGAAGGCGCCGGCCAGGAGAGCCTGACCGGCATCAGCCTGCTGGCCGTGTTCCCCGTCATCTGGCTGTGCGCCTCAGGATATTACCCGCGGGCCTCCCTGTGGTTGTCGTTCTTCGCTCCCCTGGCCATCATCTGGGTTCCGCTGCTGATCCGTGGGGACGTGTCGGGCCCCAGTTTGTCCAAATCCCTGCTCCTGCCCGTCATGATGCTCGGGATCGGAGTTTCGGTGAGCGTCCTGACCCTGAGCATGATGCGCCAGCAGCGCACCCTCGAGGAGAAGGATGAGGAGCTCCAGGCCAACCTGCGCAGCACCCAGCGGCAGGAGGCGCTGCTCAACACCGTCCTTGAGACCGTGCACCTGGGCGTCCTGGCGGTCGACGCCGGCGGCCACGACATCCTGATGAACCGCAAACAGCGTGACAACCACGAGCTTGCCCGGCCGAAAGACATCGACGATCCGAACGAGTCGCAGCTTTTGGTGTTCGCTGCCGACCGCACCACCCCTGTCCCGGTGGAGGAGCGCCCGGTGCGCCGCGCCGTCCTGGGCGAAACTTTCACCGACTACCTGGTCTGGCTGGGCTCAGGCAAGGAACAGCGCGCCATCACCACCAGCGCCCGTGCCATGAAGGACGCCGACGGGCAGTTTGCCGGGTCCGTGATCGTTTTCGGCGACGTGACCGAGCTGGTGAATGCACTGGCAGCCAAGGACGAGTTCGTCTCCAGCGTGTCCCATGAGTTCAGGACGCCGCTGACATCCATCCTGGGATACGTCGAAATCCTGCTCGAGGACGATCCTGCGGACTACCAGCGCGAACCGCTGGAGATCATCCGGCGCAATTCTGAACGCCTGCTCACCCTGGTGTCGGACCTCCTCATCAGCAGGCATGGCCAGCTGATTGTGACGCCGCACTCCGTAGACGTTGCCGAACTCGTGCGCGCCACGGTCTCCGCTGCCCTTCCCAAGGCGGGCGCCTCCCGGGTGGTGCTGAAGGCCGATACCCCGGCGCGGCTCCATGCCCACGTGGACGGCCCCCGCATCTCCCAGGTGCTGGACAACCTCGTGTCGAACGCCATCAAGTACTCGCCCGATGGCGGCAACGTGGTGGTGTCCCTGGAACAGGAGGACGGCCACCTGACCTGCCGGGTAAGCGACACCGGCATGGGCATGAGCACCGACGATCAGGCCGAGGTGTTCGCCAAGTTCTTCCGCACCAGCAACGTGCGCAGGACGGCCATCCCCGGCGTCGGCCTGGGCCTGCCCATCAGCAAAGCCATTGTGGAGGCGCACGGGGGGACCATCGACGTCGATTCCGCCCTGGGAAAGGGCACCACCTTCACGTTCCGCTTGCCGGTCTAGTCCCCCGTGCTCGTCATTGGTGCGCGCGGCCAGCCGCCCGGACCACTTCGCCCCAGGACTGCCGCGCCAGGTCCGCCACCGCGTTCAGGATTTCCGACGGCGGCTGGGAAAGGTCCAGCGGAAACTCGACAACATCGATGTCCGTGTTGAGGATCCGCCGGAGTTTCATTTCGCCGGAGCCAGCGTAGACCAGCCACGCAGTGGGCACCCTCAGCGCCGTGCAGTAGGCGAGCATCTGGTAGTGGTCCGAGGACAGGGACGCACCCGCGTCCGAGGCAGCCTTGTACTTTGCGTCGTAGACCACCACCGGACGTCCGCCCAAAAGGTGCACCGCGTCCGGGCGGACGGAGAGCCGGTCTGCGTCGTTGACGGCTTCGCTGAGGAGCGCGTTGTACTGCAGCCGCAGCTCCCCGGGGTACGCCGCCATGGCTTCGCGGAGGGCTGCGCCCACAAAGTCGCCAAACACCTGGGCCATGTCCACGACAAACGAGGCGGTCTGCTGCTTCCCCTCCCCGGCCTCGGCGGACGCGTTCCGGAGGATCAGTTCAGCGAGCCGCAGCACGGCGTGATAGCGGACGTTCATCCGGCTGGGCGACCACCGCGGCAGGGGCGCGCCGGAGGGGAGGCGGGTGACGGCGTCGAGCTTTCCCTTCAGTTGCCGCAGCCGGCTCAGGACTTCGGGACGGACGCCGGGGACCTTGCCCATGCGCTCCAGCGCAGCCCGGAGGATACGGTTTTCGGCGATGTCCTCGGTGAACTCGTCGTAGGACACCTCCAGCGGAACCAGCATGCCGGGACGCCGGGAGATCTGGTCCGAAATCCGGATCCTGCCCTTCACCGTCCGCAGTGACTCGTCCACCATGAGGTAGCCCTGCAGCACGCCGCGGCCCAGCGCCCGCTCGGCGAGCTGGGCCAGGGATTCAGCCAGCGCGCTCCACAGATCGCGGTCCTCTGTGGCCGCAACGGAATCGTTCCGGAAGCCCTGGTTTCCGGCGTAGCTGAGCAGGAACAGGAGCCGGCTCAGGCCCAGTCGTTCCTTGGGACGGACGTCCAGCTGCACCGTGGAGGTGCGGACCGAACCCACTTTCCCCACGGGTTCGATCCGGTAGAGGCCCATGCCCATTGGGGAGGCCTTCGCCAGGCCGCTGGAATTCAGGAACGCCGCGCTGGCAGCGTCGAGACGCTCTACGATGCCGCCGGACAGTTCGTCCAGGACCAGGTGCCGGGGCGGTTGGCCGGGGCCGCCCGGTGCCGCGCCTGACGCCGGGGCCTGGGCCGGCCTAGCTGGCAGCAAGGCGTCCAAGCAGCTGGTCCAGGCCGAAGCGCTCCTCGAGCTGTGCCCGGGTCAGCTGGCCGTGGTAGTGCTCCTCCAGGAGCGGCATCAGCTCGTACTTCCAGATCCGGCGCAGCCCGGCGGGGGTCTGGGCGGCGGGCTTCATGAAGTACGACGGCCCGATCATCAGGTCCCGGTCCCATTCATCGATGGCTGCGTTCAGCGCGTCCAGCAGCAGCGCGGGCGTGACGTCGAGCTGCCGGGCCTGCAGGAAGCGCAGCAGCGAGCCCTTCACCGGTTCGGTCTGCGGGTGCAGTTCAATGAAGGCGAAGCGGCGGCGGATGGCGGCATCCATCATCGCGATGGACCGGTCTGCGGTGTTCATGGTGCCGATGATGTAGAGGTTGTCCGGCAGCGTGAACGGCTCGTTGGGGCTGTACTGCAGGTAGATGCGGTCGTCGCGGTATTCCAGCAGGAAGTACAGTTCGCCGAACACCTTGGCCAGGTTGGCCCGGTTCATCTCGTCGATGATCAGGAAGTACGGCTTCTTTTCGTTCCCGGGCTTGGCGGCTTCCTCGGCCAGGCGGCGCAGCGGCCCGGCCACGAGCTTGAAGGACACCTGCCCTTCGTCGGTCTTGTCCGGCCGGTAGCCCTCGAAGAAGTCCTCGTAGGCGTAGGACGGATGGAACTGCACCAGCTTCACGCGCTCATCCGTGCTGTCATCGGCCAGTTCGGCGGCGAGGTGCTTGGCCAGGTACGTCTTCCCGGTGCCGGGCGGGCCGTACAGGACCAGCTGGCGGTTCTCCTCCAGCAGTTCCGCGATTTCCTGCAGCGGTTCCAGGTCCATGTGCAGCGAATCGGCGAACTCGCGGGTGAGCGGGCGGAAGCCCTCCTGGAGGGGAAGGGCGGCGGCAGCATCGTCGTCGTCTTCCGGTTCCGCTTCGGCGGGCAGCAGCGCCTGCAGGGCCTGCACCACCTTGGTGACATCCACGATGATCCCCGGCGTGGCGAGCTGGCGCTGCACGTGACGGGGCAGGTCGGTGGTGGTGTGGGCTTCGTCGAACCAGCGCACCTTGCGGCGGATCCGGCGGTTGTCCTCGTTGTGCTCCGGCTCCCCCAGCACCACTCCCAGCCGCACCGTCCCGGAGTTCTGGTACAGGACCAGGTCCCCCGGCTTCATCACGGTGAGGATCGCGAACACTGCGGTCTTGGTGTCCTCGCGTTCCACGTAGCCCAGGTGCTTGTAGTCCTCGTCCACGGCGTGCTGCACCAGCCCGGCGGTCACGCCGGCGTCCAGGAGGCGGAGATGTTCGACGTCGAGAGTCACCTTCTCCTCGGACTGCCAGGCAGCGAGCAGCTCGGCGTTGTCGCTGTGGGTGCGCAGCAGCCACGCCCGGCGGCCGGGATCACCCACCTTGCGCCACTGGCTCACCAGCTGGCGGGCGTACCAGTCGATGCGCTGTCCGGCCTGCTCGTCCAGGTGCAGCCGGATGCGGTGGATGTCCGCGGTGATGTCCTCATCGGTGTCGCCTTTTGCGCCGCCCACCAGGGACGCGAACGCGTCCCTGATTTCCTGGCGTTCCACGTCCGCCACCACGGGCTCGAAGTAGCTCGGCCAGGCCAGGTACTCGATGCTGCGGCGGATGGCCGGCTGGTCCCCGGGGGTGCCCGCGGCGAGCTCGTGGAACGCCAGGGGGTCCTTCAGCGCCTTGGCGATGGCGGCCGGGATCTGCTGGTCCACGTGCTGGACGAAGCGGCAGAGCCATTTGAGGTGGTCCCAGATGGTCCAGTTGAATTCTGCGGTGCGGTCCCTGATGACGCCGTGGTCCGTCATGCCCTTGTAGAGCTCCTCGGGCAGCTCCAGCGGCGGTTCCAGCCAGGAGGCGGCCTCGGCCACGCGGGCGCGCTTGACCTTGAGCGACTTGACCTCGTGGGCCAGCGGCAGGGACTGCAGGAACAGCAGCTCCACGGCCAGCTGCTTGGCCGCACGGGACGCGTCCTGGAGGTTCTGGCGCAGGTTGGTCATCATGGGCGCCTTGGGATCCGGAACACCCCGCTCCAGCCGCTCGTGCAGCTCGGCGGCGGCCTCTGACGTCCAGGTCAGGGTGCGGCCGTCCAGGGCCGACGGCTTGCCCTGCAGGCCCGGCCCCAGCACAAACCAGGCCGCATCCTCAATCTCCTGCGAGATACCGAGGGCGCGGGGCATGGCAGATTTGAGGGTCGGGGTCATGGGTTCAAATTTACAGGGTTAAGCTGAACGCGTGCTCCACGGCCCCTGACAGCGATGCAGACGCGGTGCCTACTTTGCCGCGGCAATCCGTTTCCGGCCGAACACAAAGTACCCCATGGGACCGATGAAGTTGATCAGGGCAGCCATCCGCCAGGCGGCTTTGGGACCGTTGATCTGCTCGGCCGGGCGCTTCGAGATGTCCCGCTGCGCAGCAACCATCAGCGCCATCTGGGCGATCCCGATCAGCACGGTTCCTGCCCTCGACGCCGGGGACATTTCTTTCCAGGTCTTCTTTTGCATCTTGGCCATGGTCAAAGCTCCTTAGTCCGGGTTATGGGTAGCCCAGGTTCCCAGTCTCGGGCGTGGATCCGGTCAGCGCAACGGGTCACACGGCGAACGGCGCCATCCGTTCTTTTTGCTCCTGCGTCAGCCGGACCACGCGCCCGGTGGCTTCGTCGACGAAGGCCAGGTGGCTGCTGGCCCGGACGCAGTCCTCCCCTGTGACGGGGTCCTGGACCAGGTAGTGGATGTCGAAGCTGGCACCCTTTACCGCGCCGATCCACACCTGGACCACGGCGGGGACATTGCGGTACTCCAGGGTCCTGACGTAGCGGATCCTGTGGTCCACCACCAGCGCCATGATGCCCTCAGGAACGTCGTTGAAGAGGGACACCTCGGGCTCAATCCCCGGCAGCCCGGCACCCCGCGGCGGCCCGAACGCGCCGATCCGGGCCTCCTCGAGCATCCGGACAATCTGGACGTTGTTGATGTGCCCGTACGCGTCCATGTCCCCCCAGCGCATGGGCACCAGCACCTCGATACGCCGCCGCTCCGGCTGGTTTACCTCTGGTTCCTTTCCGGTGGCGGCCGCTCCGGCAGCCCGCGAACCGGCCTCCTGTGCCGCTCCGTGCCCGTTCAGCTGTGCACCGCCGTCGAGTCGTCCACGGGGGTTTCCTCCGCGTTGGCGCCGGCGAACTGGGACATGTACAGCCTGTAATAGGCACCCTCGGCTGCGAGCAGCGTCTTGTGGTTGCCCTGCTCCACGATCTTGCCGTTCTCCATCACCAGGATGGTGTCGGCGTCGCGGATGGTGGACAGGCGGTGGGCGATCACAAAACTGGTGCGGTCCGTCCGCAGGGCGGCCATGGCCTTCTGCACCAGCAGTTCGGTTCGGGTATCCACGGAACTGGTGGCTTCATCAAGGATGAGCAGGGACGGGTTGGCCACAAACGCCCGGGCGATGGTGATGAGCTGCTTCTCACCGGCGCTGACGTTGTTGCCCTCCTCATCAATCACTGTCTTATAGCCTTCGGGCAGGGCCCGGACGAAGCGGTCCACGAACGTGGCTTTCGCCGCCGCCATGACCTGTTCCTCGGTGGCATCCAAATTGCCGTACCGGATGTTGTCGTAAATGGAACCGCCGAACAGCCAGGCATCCTGGAGCACCATGCCCACCTTGGACCGAAGCTCGGAGCGGCTCAGCCTGGTGATGTCCACGCCGTCGAGCGTGATGGACCCGGAGTTGAGCTCGTAGAAGCGCATCACCAGGTTCACCAGCGTGGTCTTGCCGGCGCCCGTCGGGCCGACGATGGCCACCGTGTGCCCGGGTTCTGCCGTGAAGGACAGGTTCTCGATCAGGGGCCTGTCCGCGGTGTAGCTGAACGTGACGTGCTGGAACTCCACATGCCCGTCCGTCTTGGCCGGCAGGTGGTCGGTGGCCGTTTCCGCGTCCTGTTCGTCGGCGTCCAGGAATTCGAAGACCCGCTCCGAGGACGCCACGCCGGACTGGAGCATGTTGGCCATGCCCGCCATCTGTCCCAGCGGCTGCGTGAACTCGCGCGAGTACTGGATGAACGCCGTGGCGTCGCCCAGGGACATGGCTCCGGAGGCGACGCGGAGGCCGCCCACCACGGCGATGCCGACGTAGCTGAGGTAGGAGACGAACTGCATCACGGGGAAAATGATGCCGGAGACGAACTGCGCGCCGAAACTGGCTTTGTACAGAGCCTCGTTGCGTTCCTCGAAGCGCTCCAGCATGTCGGCGTCGCGGCCAAAGACGCGCACGAGGTCGTGGCCGGAGAAGGATTCCTCGATCTGGCCGTTCAGCGAGCCGGTGTTCTTCCACTGCGCGGCGAAGAGCTTCTGGCTGCGCGAGCCGATGAGGCCGGCCGCGACGCCGGACAGTGGGAGGGCGATCAGGGCAATCAGCGCCAGCTGCCAGGAGACGATGAACATCATCACCACGATGCCGATGACCGTCAGCAGCGAGTTGATCAGCTGGGCGAAGGCCTGCTGCAGGGCCTGCTGGATGTTGTCGACGTCGTTCGTCACCCGGGACAGGACGTCGCCGCGCTGGCGGGTGTCAAAATAGTTCAGCGGCAGCCGGTTCAGCTTCTTTTCGGTGTCGTCACGGAGCTGGCGGATGACCTTCATGACAATACGGTTCAGGACGTAGCCCTGCAGCCACAGGAAGATGTTGGCCACAAAGTACATCAGCAGCACGATCGCGATAAGGAAGGACAGCTTCTGGAAGTCGATGCCGCTTCCGGGCACCAGCTCCATCTTCGAGAGCATGTCCGCGAAGTTGTCCTGGCCCTGCTGGCGCAGTCCCTCCACGAATTCGTCCTTGCTGGCACCGGCTGGGAGCTGTTTGCCCACGACGCCGCCGAAGATCACGTCCATGGCCTGGCCCAGGATCTTGGGGGCGACGACGTTCAGGACCACCGCAACCACTACCAGGGCAACGACGGCCGAGATGCCTGCGGCTTCGGGTTTAAGCAGCCCCATCAGCCGCTTGGCTGAGGGCCAGAAGTGTTCGGCCTTCTTGGCGGGCATGCCGCCAAACATGTCGCCGTCAGCCTCCGAGGGCCTGTACTCCTCCTCGAAGAATTCGTCATCCTCCAGGACGTCCGGCGTTGCCGCGTTGTCCGTGGCCGGTTCGGTGACTTTGCCGCCGGCCTGCGTTGAGTCCTTCTTGGGGGCGCTCATGCCATTTCCTCTACGCTCAGCTGGGATTCAACGATTTCCTGGTAGGTGGGCGAGGTTTCCAGGAGTTCCTCATGGGTGCCCCGGTCCACAATCCGCCCGTTGTCCAGGACCAGGATCTGGTCCGCGTCGGTGATGGTGGAGATGCGCTGGGCCACGATGATCACGGTGGCGTCGGCGGTGGTCCGCTTCAGCGCGGCGCGGAGCCTGGCATCGGTGGCCACGTCCAGTGCCGAGAAGGAGTCGTCAAACAGGTACACCCTGGGCTTCGTGACCAGGGCACGGGCAATGCAGAGCCGCTGCCGCTGGCCGCCGGAGACGTTGGTGCCGCCCTGGGCGATACGGGCGTTGAGGCCGTTTTTCTTCTCGCGGACAAAGTCCTCACCCTGGGCCACGTGCAGCGCCTCCCAGAGTTCCTGGTCTGTGGCTTCGGTCTTGCCGAAGCGCAGGTTGTGCTCGATGGTGCCGGAGAAGAGGTACGGGCGCTGCGGCACGAGGGCCACCCGCTTGGTGATCTCGGCCCGGTCCAGGTTGCTGACGGACACGCCGTCCAGGAGCACCTCGCCCTCGGCGATGTCGTAGAGCCGCGGCAGCAGGGACAGCAGCGAGGTTTTTCCGGCGCCGGTGGAGCCGATAATGGCAACGGTCTGCCCGGGCCTGGCCGTGAAGCTGATGTTACTCAGCACCGGCGACTCGGCACCAGGGTACGCAAAGGTGACGTTCCGGTACTCCACCACCCCGGCCAGCGTGGCGGGCGTTTCCGGACGCTCGGGGTCGTGGATGGAGGGTTCGACGTCGAGCACCTCACCGATGCGATCCGCGCACACCGAGGCACGTGGGATCATCATGGCCATAAACGTGCCCATCATGACGGCCATCAGGATCTGGAGCAGGTACTGCAGGAACGCCGTCAGGGCGCCCACCTGCATGTCACCGGAATCGACGCGCTGCCCGCCGAACCACAGCACAGCGGCGGTGGACAGGTGCAGGATCATGCCAATGGCCGGGAACATCAGGACAAAGAGGGAGCCGATCTTCAGCGAAACGTCGGTCAGTTCCTTGTTGGCCCCGCCAAAGCGCTCCGTTTCAAAGGGTTCGCGGACAAAGGCGCGGACCACCCGGATGCCAATGATCTGCTCCCGCAGGACGGCGTTGATGCGGTCGATCTTCTTCTGCATGGACCGGAACAGCGGCATCAGCCGGACCACGAGGTAGCCCACCACCACAAGCAGTACAGGCACGGAGACCCACACCAGCCAGGACAGGCTGAGGTCCTCCCGAAGCGCCATGACGATCCCGCCGATGCACATGATGGGGGTGGCCACCATGAAGTTCAGCCCCATCAGCACCAGCATCTGGACCTGCTGGACGTCGTTCGTGCCGCGGGTGATCAGGGTGGGCGCGCCGAAGGCGTTCACATCTTTGGCGGAGAAGCTGGTCACCTTGCGGAACACGCCGCGGCGGAGGTCGCGCCCCACGGCCATGGCCGTCCTGGAGCCGTAGTACACGCCGGCGATCGCGGTTCCCACCTGGACAAAGGCGACCAGAAGCATTACCGCGCCCGTGCGCCAGATGAAATCCGTGTCCCCGCGGGAAACGCCCTCATCGATGATCTTGGCGTTGAGGCTGGGAAGGTAGAGCGCCGCGATGGTGGACGCCAACTGGAAAAGAATGACGGCAGCGATGTACGGCGTATACGGCTTGGAATAACGCCGTATCAGGGTGAGAAGCATGCCCACGGATCCTTAGGGAGAGAGCGCGAAAGAGTGAGAATAAGTACTAGCAGCCGGGGCTGACATTCTTAGCCTTCCCACTCTACGAAATCCGTTGCCCGTGCGAAACATCCGCGCGCAAAGATCATCCGATCGACGTACCGCATAGGGCGATCACCCGCCACAATCAGGCGCGAACGTACACTTGAGGCCCCTGAGAGCGGGGCCTCAAGTGTACGTTCGCGCTGTTGCGGGGCGGGTTTGCTGTTGTTGAAGTTCCTAGGAGACGGTAGCAGTGCCCGGCTGCTTCCCGCCGGCGGCGAGGTAGTGCGCGGCCGCTTTCTGCAGTTTCCGTTCCTTGCCGAGTTCCTTGGCCACGGCTTTCAGCATGGACGCCGCCTTCGCCTGTTCAGCGGCAATCTCCTGCTGGACCGCCGCCTGCCGGTGGACGGCAGACATTGCTTCCGAAAGCTGAAGCTGCTGTTCGGCGAGCAGTTGCTGGGTCTGAAGGATCAGCGGCACCACCTCCAGCGAGGCTGCCTCCTGGCCGCGTCCCGCGCCGCTTTCACTGCTGCGCTGCCGCCTGAGAACCTCGACGAACTCACGGTCCAGGTCGTCGACGTCGGCACCCGGCCCCGGTGCCGGCGTCGTGCGTTCCATAGCCGGTTCCTTGACGGCTGGTGCCGCTGCTGCTGACGTGCCCTCCGTTTCCGGCCGGATATCAACCGTGCGGCGGAGCGGCTTTTCCTTGATGAACAGGACGGCCACCAAGGCGACCACGCCGATCATGGCGGAGATCAGGAAGATCTGCGCCGTGGCGTCACCGTACGCGGCCCGCATGATCTCGCGGACGGGTGCGGGAAGGTCCACGAGATCCATGCTGGCGCCGGCACCATCACCCTGCACCGGGATGTTGGCGGCTGCGAGCCCTTCGTTGGCGAGCTGGGTGACGCGGGTGCCCAGGACCGCGCCCAGCACGGACACGCCGATCGCGCCGCCGACGGAGCGGAAGAACGCAACGGAGGCGCTGGCGGTGCCGATGTCCGCCGCCTTGACCGTGTTCTGGACGGCGAGGACCAGGTTCTGCATCACCATGCCCAGCCCAAGGCCCAGGATCGAGGTGTAGACGCCGGTCAGCCACAGCTCGGTGGTGTGGTCCACGGTACCGGCGAGGCCGAGGCCTGCGATCAGGAGGATGGAGCCCCCCACCAGGTAGCGCTTCCACTTGCCGGTGCGGCTGATCAGCTGGCCCGAAACCACGGAGCCGATGAGGTTGCCGGCGATCATCGGCAGGGTCAGCAGGCCCGCTTCGGTGGGGGTGGCGCCGCCCGCCACCTGGAAGTACTGGCCCAGGAACGTTGACGAGCCGAACATGGCCACGCCCACCGCCACGGAAGCCAGGATGGCCAGGGCGGTGGTCCGCTCGGAGATGATCTTGAGCGGGATGATGGGCTGTTCCACCTTGGACTCGACCAGGACCAGCAGTGCCAGCAGCAGGACTCCGCCGCCCACCATCACCGCCGACTGCCAGGACCACCAGTCGTAGTAGTCCGGGTTACCGGCGAAGGACACCCAGATCAGGAGCAGGCTGACGCCGGAGGTCAGCAGGATGGAACCGAGCCAGTCGATCTTGGCGGGGCGCTTGACGTGCGGGATCTTGAGCGTGATCTGGAGCAGGATCAGTGCGACGACTGCGAGCGGCACGCAGACAAAGAAGGTCCAGCGCCAGCCCAGCGGGCTGTCCACGATGAAGCCGCCCAGCAGCGGTCCGCCGGCGGTGCCCACGGCCATCACGCCGCCCATGTAGCCGGAGTATTTGCCGCGGTCCCGGGGCGGGATCATGGAGCCGATGATGGCCTGCGCCAGTGCGGTGAGGCCACCCATTGCCACGCCCTGGATCACGCGGGCGGTCAGCAGGAGCGGAATGGTCTCGGACAGGCCGGCCATGACGGAGCCGGCCACAAACACCACGATGCTGAGCTGGACCAGCAGTTTTTTGTCGAACAGGTCAGCGAGTTTGCCCCAGATGGGGGTGGTGGCGGCGTTGGCCAGCAGGGCGGCGGTGATGACCCACGCGAAGTCCGTCTGGGTGCCCTTGAGCTCGGACATGATGGTGGGCAGCGCGTTCGCCACAATCGTGCTGCTGAGGATGGCGGTAAAGAAGGCTGCCAGCAGTCCGGTCAGGGCCTCCATGATCTGGCGGTGCGACATCGCCGACTGCGGTGCCCCGGGCCCGGAGGCCGGCGCGGGGGCCGGCGCGGCTGGCCGGGAGGGCGGCAGTTTCGGCTGGGTAATTGATGATGCGGGGGCGGCGGCGTGGCTGGCCATAAATCTGCTCCTAGTGGTTCGTTGTGGTGGGTCCGGCCGCCTTTGCCCGGGCTGAATGCTTGAGTGATTCGGTGAGTTTCCTTAAGGTTCTTGCCGTGTCCTCGGCATCCTCCTGGCTCCATTCGCGGAGGTAGTCCTGCAGCGCAGCCGTGCGCTGTTCCTCGATATGGCGCAGCTTGTCCGCACCTTCGGAGGTCAGCGCAACCAACTGCGCCCGGCCGTCGTCGGGATCCTGCCGGCGGGTGACGTACCCCTGCTCCTCCAGTTCGGCGATGTGGCGGCTGAGGACCGGGGCGCTGACGCCGAGGCGCTCAGCGAGCCGCGTGGCGCGGGTCTCCCCCTCCCCCACGAACCGGAGCACGCCTTGCAGTGCGACCCCTGTTTCCTGTCCGCGAAGGCTGGCCGCAGCGACGCATCGGACAGCACGCTGGAGGTCGAAGATCTGGTAGACGAGGTCTGCCGCGGTATCCGGCGCAACTGACATGGGTCTGGACGCTCCTTGATTGTTTGCCTAAGGCAACTATACGCCCAAACTGATTGCTTTGGGAAACTAAAGATAAGATGTTCTTAGAAGGCAAGCTCCCGGGAGGCGACGATTACCTCGTGCACGCGTCGCGGGATCTGCACGCCTGGAGGGAGCGTGGCGACGAGCCAATTCTCCGGGAGGTCGTCCTCGATAGGGACCAGGACCACCTTGTCCGCGGCATATTGCGAAGCCATTCCCGGCCACACATGGGTTACTGAAATGGCCCGGCCACTTGCCACGACGCCCCGGATTGTCTGTGCCACCACACTCTTCCAGCGAACCTTCGGCTCGATCCCCGCCGAATGGAACATTGCGATTACGCGTTCTGCACTCGGCGGAACATTGAACAAAACAACGTCTTCGTTGGCAAGATCCATAAAGCGGAGCGAGGATCTCCCTGCCAACGGGTGACCGGCGGCCAGCATGAACTGAGGACGCGACTCAACGACTTTGAGCACATCCACGCCCGGCACCACCTGAAGTGAATAGACGAAGGCAAGATCCAACTCCCCCTCCCCCACTGCCCGCTGGAGTTCGTCCGCCGACCCCTCCACGAAATCCAACTCCACGTCCGGCCACTTCTCAGCGAAGTACCGGATCAGCCCGGGAATCACTCGGGGAGAGATGGCAAGCATGCACCCGATGGACACGTGTCCGCGCATGTCTTCGTGGGAACCCAGCAACGCTCCCCGAAGATCTGCTGTTTCCCGCAGGATCCGGCGCGCCCTGGCCCCGAGTTCCATGCCTGCCGGCGTTGGCTCCACACGCTTGGCCCGGGTTCGGATGAGCAGATCCAGACCGAGGCTCTTCTCCAACTGCGCCACCGCCATGGAAGCCGCAGCCTGGGAGATGTTGCTTTCACTCGCAGCCTTTGTCAGGGAGCCATGTTCGAGCACGGCAACGAAGTATTCGAGTTGGCGCAGAGTAACCTCACCCATCAGTTCTCCTTATGAACTTCTTTGAATTGATTGATTATACAAGTGAGGTGAGTCGGGCCACACTGGAGAAAAGCCAAGAATTGCAAGGAGTAAACATGACGAAGACGTCATCCCTGGAACCACACATCGTCACCTTGGGGACCGCGGGCGGCCCGCGCT
The DNA here is from genome assembly GCA_035254945.1 of Arthrobacter sp. Taxonomy (GTDB): domain Bacteria; phylum Actinomycetota; class Actinomycetes; order Actinomycetales; family Micrococcaceae; genus Arthrobacter. The sequence continues at coordinate 29,521 of DATFAE010000108.1, forward strand.
GGTGGGCTGCAGCCGATTCCGGCGAACGAACCGGAATTGCTACCGCAGTGGTGGTCGGGGACGCGTTTTACCTGGTTGATTTCGGCCAAGGCGCGGGACGCAGGCTCAGCCAGTCCGGATTGGAACTGAAGGACCTGCGGGCCCTCTTCATCACGCACCTGCACTCGGACCACGTCTACGATCTCGCCGGCCTCGGCATCTTCGGGCTATACGCCCTCACCGACCGCACCCATAACCCGGTGAGAATCATTGGACCGGGCAACCGCGGCGAGCTCCCCCCAGTGTCGCCACGCGCCGCCGTCGCTCCTCTTCCACTGGCGCCGGAGAATCCGACGCCAGGCACGCGGCAGATGTTCGAGCAACTGATGGCCGCGCACGCAACGGACCTCAACGACCGCATCCTCGACAGCCTCCGCCCCAGCCCGCTCGAAATCTTCAACGCCGAAGACATCCAGATCCCCACGGAGTCCGGCTACCACCCCAACAACACCCCGACGCCGGACATGGCACCTTTCGAGGTCTACCGCGACGAACTGGTGACAGTCACGGCCATCCTGGTGGAGCACCCACCGGTAGCGCCCGCGTTTGCCTTCCGCTTCGACACGGCCGAGGGTTCCGTGACCATTTCCGGCGATACCGCCTACACCCAGAACATGATCACGCTTGCCCAGGGCACGGACCTGTTGCTGCACGAGGCCATCGACTTCGACTGGGTGGAATCGTTGTACGCAGACGAAACCGATGAGGGCAGCCGGGCAGCGCGCGACCACCACTACAAGTCCCACACGAGCGTCCGGGAGGCAGCGAAACTGGCCGAAGCCGCCGGCGCCAAGCACCTCGCCTTGCATCACCTCGTCCCCGGTTCAGCCTCCGCATCCGTCTGGCTCGAAGCCGAAGAGCATTTCACCGGACAGTTCACCGTCCCCAACGACCTCGACGTCATCCCGTTCGCCCGTCACCGCTGACAGGCGAACCCTAAACAACTGAGGAATCACATGAGCTCAGCATCACCGCAGGACACCCTGCCTGGAAGTGCAACCGTCGCGCCGGAGAACTCCATGGGGTCCAAGGACATGCGCCGCATCCTTGCCTCCAGCTTCATCGGCAGCGCCATCGAGTACTACGACTTCATGCTCTACGCCACGGCGGCCAGCCTGGTCTTCAACAAGGTCTTCTTCGCCAACCTGGGTCCCGGTTTCGCTCTCTTCGCGTCCTTTGTCACGCTGGCCGTCGGCTACGTCGCCCGCCCCCTTGGTGGCCTCATCTTCGGCCACTTTGGCGACAGGGTGGGCCGTAAGAAGATGCTGGTTCTGTCCATGCTCATCATGGGGTTCGGCACCACGATGATCGGCTTGTTGCCAACCACGGCCCAGATTGGGGTTGCCGCTCCGGTTGCGTTAGTGGTTCTCCGGCTTGTTCAGGGCGTGGCAGTTGGCGGGGAATGGGGTGGTGCTGCACTAATGGCAATAGAGCACGCGCCCAAGAAACACCGGGGATTCGCGGCAGCTTTCGCCAACGCCGGAGGACCGGCCGGGGCCATCCTGGGCACGCTCGCGCTATCACTGTTCGCAGCACTTTCCGGCGATGATTTCCTGGTGTGGGGCTGGCGCGTACCGTTCCTGCTGAGTGCTGCGCTGATTGCCGTTGGCATGGTTATCCGGCTCAAGGTGTCCGAAACACCTGCTTTCCAAAAACTTGAAGCAGAAGGAGCCAAACGGCGGGTGCCCCTGCTCGATGTCCTCAAGAACAACCGCCGCGCCGTGGTGCTCGGCCTGCTCGCAACCACTGCGTTTTACGTGTGCCAGTCAATGACCACCGTCTGGGGTGTTTCGGTTGCCGTTGGGAACGGTGCCGACAAGAACGGCGTCCTTAACATCAAGGCGTTCGCCGCGCTGCTCACACTGGTGATCTGTTTCTACTCGGCGCGCCTCAGCGACCGAATCGGCCGCCGTCGGGTCCTCATCGGTGCGTCCCTCCTGGGTGCAGTCCTTGCTTACCCCATCCTGCTGCTCATCAACAACGGCGAATTGTGGGCATTTGCCCTCGCCATCGTGCTGGGCAATGGGCTTGTTCAAGGTTTTCTTTATGGCCCAATAGCCGCCTACGTCGCAGAACAGTTCCCCACCCGTAACCGCTACACAGGCGCCTCGCTGGCCTATCAGGGTGCATCAATGATTGGCGCGGGCTTCACGCCCATGATTGTGGCCGGCCTGAGCCTCGCGGCCGGCGGTGGCCTGTGGCTCATTGCAGTGTTCTGGGTCGCGGCGATGCTGGCAGCCGTAGTTGCCGTGAAACTTACTCCGGAGGGCACTCAGCGCGAACTCGATTAGATCCTTAAAGCAGTCAGCCAAGCGCGAACGTACAGTTGAGGCCCCAAATCCACAAGGATTTGGGGCCTCAACTGTACGTTCGCGCTGGTATGGGGTGGGAAGTCAGTCGCCCAGGTGAGTCGGGCCGAACATCTTGAGCAGGGTTTCGACGACGACGACGTTGGGTCCGTCAGCGGCGAAGGCCGCCTTGAGCGCGTCCCCCACGTCCTCGGGGGCCACCCGCGTGGCCGGCACGCCGAAGGCCTCTGCGAGTTTGACGAAGTCCGGGCGCGCGAGCTCCGTGGCGGTGGCCTTGCCGAAGGCGCCCACCATGTATTCGCGCAGGATGCCATAGCCGCCGTCGTCCACAATCAGCCAGGTGACCGGGATGTTGTGCTGCCTGGCTGTGGCGAGTTCGGAGATGGAGTACATGGACGAACCGTCACCGGACACGGCGAGCACGCGGCCGGGCTTGCCCACCGTCTCCAGCCCCACGGCGCCGCCGATGGCCGCCGGAAAGCCGTAGCCGAGGCCGCCGGCGCCCTGGGCGGAGTGGAACTGGCCCTGCCGGGCGTCCCAGCAGCTCCAGCCCCAGTAAGCGGAGATGGTCATGTCCCAGAAGGTCTGCATGTCGGCCGGGACGGCTTCGCGGATGTCGGCCATGAACTTCAGTTCCTTGGCCAGGTCCTGGGATTCGAGCCGTGCTTTGACCTTGGCCAGGGACTCCTTCACCAGATCCTCCGGGCTGACACCGTGCCAGCTGCGCGTGGAGTCCACAGGTGCGGCAAGGGCTTCGTCGAGGGCGGCGAGCGCCTGGCCCGCGTCGGCGCGGATGCCCAGGCCGGGGCGGTTGGACTCAAGCACCCGGGGTTCGGCGTCGATCTGGATGATCCGGCCGCGGGGCTTGAAGGTGAAGTAGTTGGACGTGACCTCGCCCAGGGACGAGCCGATCACGATCAGGACGTCCGCGTCCTCCAGGACGTCAGTCATGTACCGGTCCTCGATCCAGGACTGCAGCGACAGCTCATGGTTCCACGGGAACGCGCCGTTGCCGCCCGGAGTGCAGATCACCGGCGCCCGCAGCTTCTCGGCAATAGAGAGCAAGGACTTCTCGGCCCGGCCCCGGCGGGTGCCGCCGCCGGCGATGATGGCGGGACGTTCCGCCGTCGTGAGCCACTTCACCGCTTCCCGGACCAGTTCCACGCGCGGCGGGTTGTCCGCCGCCTCGGCGAGTGCGTCCTCCACCGGGGGGACCATGATGGGATCCAGCAGCACGTTTTGCGGGATTTCCAGCCAGACCGGTCCCTGCGGCGATGAGATGGCCTCGGTCCAGGCGTCCTGGATGGCCGAGGGGATGCCGGAGGCGTGCTGGATCAGCCGCTGGCTCTTGGTGACGTTCGCGGCGGAGGCCTTCTGGTCATCGAGCTGGTGCAGCATGCCCTTGCGGCGCGCACCGAGTCCTTCGAGCGGGATCTGGCTGGCCACCACCACCATGGGAACGCCCGTGGCGTAGGCCTCCTGCAGCCCGGCGAGCGACGTCAGCGCGCCGGGCCCGGTGGAAAGGAACAGCACGCCTACTTCGCCGGTGGCGCGGGAGTAGCCGTCCGCGGCGAAGGCACTGTTGTTCTCCACCCGGGAGGAAACAAAGTGCAGGTTGCCGCGGCCCATGGCATCGAACAGGCCCAGCGCGTGCTGGCCGGGAATGCCGAACACCGTTTTGGCACCCAAAGCTTCGAGGGTCTCGACGACGAGGTCCCCGCCGTTGCGCTGGCTGGTTCCCTTCGTGGGGGCTGCCGTGCCGGGATCGAAATCGATCACTGTTACTCCTTGAATCCGGCGGCGAAACCCGCAGGCTGGCGGACTTCCTGGCCGAGGGCCTGGGCGGCGTAGCCGTTGGCAGCCCCGAACCGGTCACCCTCAACTGCATTGTCCGCCATCAGGGTCACCAGCTCATAGGCGACATGGCTCGCGGCCACGCCGGTGATTTCGGCGTGGTCATAGGCGGGGGCCACCTCGACGACGTCGGCGCCCACCAGGTTCATGCCGCGGAAGCCGCGGATGATTTCCAGGAGCTCCCGGCTGGTGATGCCGCCGGCCTCGGGGGTTCCGGTGCCCGGGGCGTGCGCCGGGTCCAGCACGTCGATGTCAACTGAGATGTACAGCGGGCGGTTGCCAATCCGGTCGCGGACCTTGGCCACCGTCTCCAGGACGCCCTGGTAGTAGACGTCGGCAGAGGTGACGATGCCGAAGCCGAAGCGGTGGTCGTCGTTGAGGTCCTTCTTGCCGTAGAGCGGGCCGCGGGTGCCGATGTGGCTGATGGCTTCGGTGTCGAGGATGCCTTCTTCGACGGCCCGGCGGAACGGGGTGCCGTGGGTGTATTCGGCGCCGAAGTAGGTGTCCCAGGTGTCCAGGTGGGCGTCAAAGTGCAGCATGGCGATCGGCCCGCCGGCGCGCTCGGCCGCAGCCCGGAGGAGTGGAAGGGCGATGGTGTGGTCGCCGCCGAGGGTCACCAGTTTGCTGCCGGACGAGGTGAGGTCCAGTGCATTCTGCTGGATGGTTTCGATGGCTTCGTTGATGTTGAAGGGATTGACCGCCATGTCGCCGGCGTCGGCCACCTGGATGTTTTCGAACGGGCTGACGTCCCAGGCGGGGTTGTACGGGCGGAGCAGGCGGCTGGCTTCACGGATGTGATTGGAGCCGAAACGGGCGCCCGGGCGGTAGGACACGCCGGAGTCGAAGGGCACGCCCACCACGGTCACGTCAGCTTTCGCCACCTGGTCCAGGCGCGGCAGGCGGGCGTAAGTGGCGGCTCCCGCGTAGCGCGGGATGCGGGATGAATCGATGGGGCCAAGGTTGCCGTTGGCTTCGATGCGCAGCTCTTTCACAGTGAGCCTCTCCTTCGAGGATTGATCGGCGGGTGTGACAACCATCATACCCCGAAGTTTCCTAATGCGCATCAAGTGTTTACAACGCTCGCGCCCTGCAACCACGGTCACGGCAAAGGGTTCATCCGGCACCGGACGGTGCGATTCGACGGCCACCCGGAACTGCCTCTGGCGGCGGTGGAAGACGTGGCGCTGCACGCACTCGGGTGCCTTGCGCCGCCGTCGTCAACGGCCATCACGACGTCGGCGATCAGGCTGCACGGTCTGCCGCTGGAACTGCTTCGGGCGGAGCTGCGCGGGGACCGGCCCGGACCCATTCGGCGGGCGCTGCAGGAGCTTGACCTGAGAGCCGAATCGATCGTGGAAGTCGACGCACAACACCTCTTCCGAAGCAACGGCATCGAATTCGAGTCGCATTCCCGCCCAGTTACTCCGGCCAAGCCTTCCCAAAATCGGCAGCAGGCGGCGCCCACGCAGGGAGGCCGGCGGGAAGCCCAGCCACAAACCGGGCAGGAACGCACACGCCGGCCGCCGAGAAGAACGAGTTAACGGCTGGCGGCGGGAACCAGCACCCAAAGGACCTCAACGGTCTTGTCGGTCGGGTTGACCCAGGTGTGCGGTTCGCGGCCGGGGAAGGTGACGGTGTCCCCGGTGCTGAGCTCGTATTCCTCGTTGGTGAGAATCAGCCGGATGCTGCCCTTGATAACGTGCAGCACGTCGACGTCGCAATCCACGGCGTAGAGTTCGGACTCACCGCGGCCATGGGGCTCAATGACCGCCTGGATGATCTGGATCCGGCGCTCCGAGCGGGCAGTCAGGAGACGCTCCACGATCCCTTCGCCGCCCAGCGAAATCCGGGGCCCGTCATTGCGCTTCGTCAGGTGGGTTTCGGGAGCGGCAAACAGGTCCCCGATGGAGATGGACAGGACCTGGCACAGGGTTACCAATGAGGCGACAGACGGCGAGGTCAGGTCACGCTCCACGCGGCTCAGGAACCCTTTAGTCAGCCCCGTGGCGTCGGCAACCTGCTCGATCGTGAGCCGCTGGGACTGCCGGGCGGCACGGATTCGGGACCCGATGGCAACCGGAACGTTGCTCGGCTCAACTGGCAGCGCCTTCATATGCAGACCTTTCATGGCCGGCAGTCCGGCCCATCTCTGGAGCAATCCTAATGGCCACTCCCCCATGTGACGCCGCTACGCAACGGCAGGACGATGTGGCGGCACGCCCTTGACTGTTACCACGGTCACAGCATACGCTTTTGGGCAACAAGTGTTGTCTCCTATGCAATATTCCGGGAAGGCAATACCGGAGGATTCTCCTCACCCCACTCCGTAAGAGCAGCGGAACTCCGGCTCCCCAGCAACCTCCGGGTTCCATCAACGCTGCAGAACAGCTCCAAGGAGCCCCAACATGGACGCTAATTTCGTCAACATCGCCATTGTGGTGGTGTACCTCATCGCAATGCTTGCCTTCGGCTGGTGGGGTAAATCCCGCACCAAGAACAACAGCGATTTCCTGGTGGCCGGCCGCCGCCTGGGCCCGTTCCTCTACACGGGCACCATGGCCGCCGTCGTCCTGGGCGGCGCCTCTACGGTCGGCGGCGTTGGCCTCGGCTACAAGTTCGGCATCTCCGGCATGTGGCTGGTGGTGGCCATCGGCGCCGGCGTGCTGCTGCTCAGCCTGCTGTTTGCCGGCACCATCCAGAAGCTGAAGATCTACACGGTCTCGCAGATGCTCACCCTTCGCTATGGCAGCAAGGCGACGCAGACCTCGGGCATCGTCATGCTGGCGTACACACTGATGCTGTGCGCCACCTCCACCAGCGCCTACGCCACCATCTTCGTGGTCCTCTTCGGCTGGGAGCGCTGGCTCGCCATCGCCATCGGCGGAGCCATCGTCCTGGTTTACTCCACCATCGGCGGCATGTGGTCCATCACCCTTGCTGACCAGGTGCAGTTCGTTATCAAGACCGTGGGCATCTTCGCCCTGATGCTTCCCTTCACCCTCAACGCCGCAGGCGGCCTCGACGGCATCCGCAGCAGGGTTGATGAAAGCTTCTTCCAGATGGACGGCATCGGCGTGCAGACCATCATCACCTACTTCGTGGTCTACACCCTGGGCCTGCTGATCGGCCAGGACATCTGGCAGCGCGTTTTCACCGCCAAGACCCCCGGCGTTGCCCGCTGGGGCGGCGCCACCGCAGGCATCTACTGCATCTTGTACGGCGTGGCCGGAGCACTGATCGGCATGGCGGCCAGCGTGGCGCTGTCCGGAATCGACATCGCGGCGAAGGACGACGTCTACGCCGAGGTTGCCCAGACAATCCTCCCGGTCGGCATCGGCGGACTGGTGCTCGCCGCAGCCGTCGCCGCCATGATGTCCACCGCCTCCGGCGCCCTGATCGCCGCCGCCACCGTGGCCCGCGCCGACGTCCTGCCGTTTGTTGCCAGCTGGTTCGGCAAGGACATCAACACCGACGACACCGACAATCCCGAGCACGACGTCAAGGCCAACCGCATGTGGGTCCTGGCTCTCGGCGTCGTAGCCATCCTGATCGCCATCATCACCAAGGACGTGGTGGCCGCGCTGACCATCGCCTACGACATCCTGGTGGGCGGGCTGCTGGTGGCCATCCTCGGCGGCCTGGTGTGGAAGCGCGGGACCGGCCTGGCCGCGGCAGCCTCCATGGCCGTGGGCTCGGTGGTCACGCTTGGCACCATGATCGTGCTGGAGATCAATGCCAAGGCCCCGCTGGATGGCGTCTTCGCCAACGAGCCGATCTACTTCGGCCTCATCAGCTCAGCCGTGGTCTACGTGGCGGTTTCGCTGCTCACCAGGCCCACGGACCCGCAGGTCATGCGGAACTGGGTACGGCGCGTGGCCGGCCAGGACAACGAAGAAGTTCCGGTCCCTGCCACTACCTTTTAGCGCGGCGGCCGGCTGCCTGCAGCAACCGGCAGGAACGCACGACGGCGGCGCCTCCTTTCGCTCATTAGCGAACCGGAGGCGCCGCCGTCGTGCGTCCTACTCAACTTCTGATTCGCGGAACTCGTCCGGATCCAGCGGAACCACCCGCTCCTCGGCATCAGCTTCGACCGGCGGGGTTGGGATAACTGCATCTTCAGCGTCCAGGAATTCGTCCTCTGCATCCCAGTCGTTTTCGTCAACCGGCGCATCCTCGGCGTAGTCATATGCGGGATCGGCTTCTACGGCATCAAGGTGCGGCATGTCCGGGTGCTGTCCGGTGGTGTTCATTGTGCAACCTCCGTTTGTTCGCCACTGACGTGCTCATTCGGCTGGGCGCTGGCGGGCGCCACAGTTTCATCACAGCACCGCGGGGAGCCTCGGTCAAGGGTCCGCGTACCCGAGGTCCAGGGCCAGCCGGCATTCCTGATTTTGAGGGAGCCCGAAACTCCTTAGTAAGGTTTGCCAGCCGAAAATCCGCGGAATTCCGCGGTAAGCTGGGCGTTGCAATGGGGCCGAAACCATGCCCCATCAAGCTCAGGAGCTTCTGTGTCTCAGCACGCCAGTCCCGGCCAGCACCGCGCCGCCCGGCCCGTCCCCACACCGTCAGGCCGCGAATCCTCAGTCCGGCCGTCAACCACGCAGCCCACGTCCGCGGATATCCGGCGCTGGCGCCAGTACCTGGCCGACGAACGCGCCGAGGCCGCCGTCTACCGTGATTTGGCCCAGAACCGCCGAGGCGAAGAACGCGACATCCTGCTGGCCCTTGCTGAAGCCGAGGGACGGCACGAGGCACACTGGCTGCGGCTGCTGGGCGAGCACGCCGGGAAGTCCCGCCAGGCGTCGCTGCGCAGCCAGCTGCTGGGCTTCCTGGCCCGCCATTTCGGCTCTGTCTTTGTCCTGGCCTTGGCCCAGCGCGCTGAAGGCCGCTCACCTTACGCCAAGGACCCCTCAGCCACTCCGGCCATGGCCGCCGACGAACAGATCCACGAGGAAGTGGTCCGCGGCCTGGCAACGCGGGGCCGCAACCGGCTGGCCGGAACGTTCCGTGCCGCAGTGTTCGGAGCCAACGATGGCCTGGTCAGCAACCTGTCCCTGGTCATGGGTATGGCAGCGTCCGGCGTGGCCAGCAGCGTGGTGCTCCTGAGCGGCATTGCAGGACTCCTGGCCGGCGCGCTGTCGATGGGCGCGGGCGAATTCGTCTCCGTCCGCTCGCAGCGTGAACTCCTCGCGGCAACAAGGCCCACACAGGTAACCCTCGCGGCTGCGCCCCAGCTGGACATTGAACACAATGAGCTGCTGCTCGTGTACCTGGCGCGTGGCATGTCCCACGAAGCGGCAGAACACCGTGTGGCGGAACGCATGGGCCTGCTTTCCTGCGACTGTGACCCCAGCCTGTCCCTGCAGCCAGAGCTCCCGGACGCGCAGGACCAGCACGAAGCCGTGGGCACGGCCTGGGGCGCGTCATTGTCCAGCTTCTGCTTCTTTGCCTCCGGCGCCATCGTGCCCGTTCTTCCGTTCCTGTTTGGCATGACCGGGGTGGCCGCCCTTGTGGTGGCCGGCGTCCTGGTAGGCCTGGCCCTGCTGGTGACCGGAGGCATTGTTGGGCTGCTGTCGGGCACGTCGCCGCTGACGCGGGGGCTGCGGCAGCTGGCCATCGGCCTGGGTGCGGCGGCCGTGACGTACGTCCTTGGCCTGGCCTTCGGCACAGTGGTGGGTTAGTGGACAACCTTTCCCCTGACCGCCCGCAAGGCAGCGGGCGGCGTTCCGCAGGGCGTTCCATGCGGAACATCCTGCTGGGAATCACCGCCGGCACCACCGCCTTGGTGGTCGGCGGCGTGCTTTACGGCGGCTCACGCGTTGGCGGACTGCTGGATATCCGCATCGGCCCCGGAGCCGTTCAACCGGGGGAAACAGGAGGCGTCCGGCCTGCCGCCGAGGGCCGGCCGGAGGCTCCGCCGCCCGGCCTCGAGGAGGCCGACGCGCCGCTGGGAACGCCGGAACCGCCCCCTTACGCGAGCGACTCCTACAAGTTCCTGGCCACGAACGACGACGGCACACCGGTAGGGTATTCGCCCTGCCGGCCGCTGCACTACGTGGTGAACGCGGACCTGGTCCCGGCAGGCGCGCAGGACCTCATTCCGGAGGCAATCGACACCATATCCCTGGCCACCGGGATCCGTTTCATATACGACGGCGCCACCACCGAACAGCCCTCTGCGCAGCGTGCTCCCTACCAGCCGGATTCGTACGGCGACCGCTGGGCGCCGCTCCTGGTTTCCTGGACCACCCCGGACGTGGCACCGCAGCTCAAAGGCAAAGTGATCGGCACCGGCGGGAGCACGCACTTCAGCTACGACGCCGGCCCCAAGACCTTCGTCACCGGCAGCCTTGAGCTGGACTCCCCGCAGATTGCAGAAGAACTCGACCAGCCCGACGGCAAGCTGTACGCCACCGCCGTCATCCTGCACGAACTCGGCCACGTCATGGGCCTGGAGCACGTGGACGACTACCGGCAGCTGATGTATCCGGAAATCGGAACTCCGGAGGGCCTCGCCGCGGGCGATCTCAACGGCCTGCACGAACTGGCCGGCGCCATGTGCCGGAAGGACCTGTAAGCCGCACCGGCCGCGGCGGGCCTGGAGTCCGCTCAGCCGCCGATCACGGCGAGCGCCTCCTCCACGGTGTTCACCAGGAAGATCCGGTCCGCCATGGCCCGGCCGCCTGCCAGCCGGTGGAGCATGGGCCAGGCCGGGTACTCCTGCTGCCAGTACCGGCTGCCCACCAGGACCATAGGTGTCACCTTTTCCCGGGCACTGTAATAGTTTTCGCAGGCGTCCTGGAAAATCTCCTGCACCGTGCCGGCCGCACCCGGAAGGAAGATGATCCCGCCGCTGCAGACCTCCAGCAGGATCGCCTCCCGTACGGCGTTGGCAAAGTACTTGGCAATGTGGGTGGCAAAATAGTTCGGCGGTTCATGCCCGTAGAACCAGGTGGGTATGCCCAGCGACGGCGTTCCGTCCGGAAAACGTTCGACGACGGCCGCCGCCGCCCGCGCCCACGCTGACACGGAAGGGCGGAAGCCGGGAACGGCAGCCAGTGAAGCCAGCGCCTCTTCAAAGTCCTGCCCGGACAGGCGGCTGAGGTAGGCGCCCAGGTTGGCCGCCTCCATGGCGCCCGGACCGCCGCCGGTGGCCACAAGCCGCCCTCTCCCGGCCAACAGCCTGCCCAGAGATGCAGCCTGCGCGAACTCCGCCGAACCCCGCTGGGCGTTGTGGCCTCCCATCACGCCCACCACAGTCAGCCCGGCAGCCGCATCGGCGCGGACCAGTTCGTCCAGCGCGTCTCCAATGGCGTGGTCGTGCAGGGCCGAAGCAAGGGTGGCCCCCAACCGGTGCCGCTGCCCGGGACGGATGCTCCACTGGTAGACGAGGGCATCGGGCAGCTGTTCGTACGGGGAGTGGTCCAGCCCGGCGTACAGTTCCTGGGGCGTATACAACCTGGCCCGGTAGGGGTCGAAAGGTACCCCCTCAAGCCGGGGGAAGATCAGGGCGCCCCGGCGTCGCAGGCCGTCTTCGACGCCCGCGTCGAACGTGCAGCCAAGGAAGATGGCGCCTTCCACGTCCAGGGACTCCAGTGCTGCCTTACGGCCGCGCAGGTCCAAGGACTGGGCGTGCCAGCCGTGCATGGCGACGGCGCCGGCCGCCACGAACCGGTCGAAGCTGTCCAGGCTCTCGACGTCAAGGGTCCGCGGGCTGGGGCGGACGCTGCCGGAGGGGTTCACGCCGCGTGTCCTAGCATGCCAGGAGTGGGTTGCTCATCGGCCCAGCTTAACCGCTGGGTGCCACCACTTCGCCGCAGCCCGGGTCCTTGGCGCCCCGAAAGTGGCCTGCTATTATCGTCACAAAGGCAGTATGTCCTATCAAGCGAACATAGGCTGACATTCGTGGCTACCGGCAGACCCGGCATCCGCGGACCACAAGGGAGCTCAATGGCGAATCAACTAAATCTCAGCATCGACCGCTCTTCGCCGGTGCCCCTTTACCACCAAGTGGTACAGGGCATTGAGTCCGCCATCCACACGGGCGTACTTCCTCCCGGCAGCCGGCTTGACAACGAGATCGACCTGGCCGCCCGGCTCAACCTGTCCCGGCCCACCATGCGCAAGGCCATGGATGAGCTGGTGCGCTCCGGCCTGCTGGTTCGCAAGCGCGGCGTGGGAACCCAGGTGGTTTCCAGCCAGGTACGCCGGCCACTGGAACTCTCCAGCCTGTACGACGACCTCAGCAACAACGGAAGCAAGCCGACCACCGACGTCCTAAGCTTCTCCCACATCGAAGCCGACACGGCAACCCGCGAAGCCCTCCAGCTGCCCGCAGGCGCCAAGGTCTACCACTTCACCCGGCTGCGTAAGGTGGGCGGCAAGCCGCTGGCCCTGATGGAGAACTGGGTGCGTGATGACATCACGTCCATCGATGAGGCCCAGCTCAGCGCGCAGGGCCTGTACAGCATCCTGCGAAACGGCGGAGTGAACTTCCGGCTAGCCTCCCAGCGCATCGGGGCCATGGTGGCCAACGACTACCAGGCCCCCCTGCTGGAGACCGAACCGGGCTCGGCGCTGGTGACCATGGAACGCACCGCCGTGGACGACACCGGGCGCAATGTGGAAACCGGGCACCACGTCTACCGCGGCGACTCCTACAGTTTCGAAATGACCCTCGTCCAGCGCTAGCGCTGAACCAGCCAGGCGCCCGGCGCCGCAACCAAGCCGGCCGTGCGTGCATGCTGCGGCCACGCCACTGCCGCGCTAAACGAAAGAGCAAAAATCCATGGCCAACTGGGTATATCCGCTGGGTTCTGCCGCTGAGGGCAGCTGGGACGTCTCCCTCGGAACGTCCGACTCGGCACTCGAAGTGGACGGCTGGGCGCACACCGGCCTGAAGGTTGCGACGCTCGCCGCGGGTGCCGCCGTCGAACTTCCGGCGGCCGGCGAGGAGCGCATTGTGGTTCCGCTGAGCGGATCCTTCACGGCCGCCGTCGACGGCCAGGACTTCCAGCTGGCCGGCAGGGCCAGCGTCTTCAACGGCCCCAGCGATGTGCTCTATACGGGAACAGGGAAAGGCCTCACCATCAGCTCGGCCGACGGCGGCAGGGTCGCCATAGCGACCGCCCCCGCCAGGACCTCCTATCCAACGAGGCTTGTGACCGCCGCGGAAACACCGGTTGAGCTCCGCGGGGCCGGTAACTGCTCGCGACAGGTGCATAACTTCGGCACGCCGGCCGCACTCGAAGCTGACCGCTTCATCGTCTGCGAGGTCATCACACCTGCCGGCAACTGGTCCTCCTACCCCCCGCACAAGCACGATGAGGAGAAGGACGGCGAGACCAGCCTGGAGGAGATCTACTACTTCGAGACCCGTGTTGCGCCCGGAGCCCCGGCGGCAGCCGCTGGCCCAGGCGTACACGGTGACGCCATCGGCTACCAGCGGGTCTACGCCTCCGATGACCGTCCCATCGATGTCTCGGCGGAGGTCCGCACGGGGGATGTTGTCCTGGTCCCCTATGGCTGGCACGGGCCGGCGATGGCCGCCCCTGGGTACGACCTGTATTACCTGAACGTGATGGCCGGCCCCGGCCCGGTCCGCGACTGGCTCATCAGCGATGATCCGCACCACGGCTGGATCCGCCAGACCTGGGAGGGCCAGGACGTGGACCCGCGGCTGCCGTTCAGCGGCTAAGCGCCGCACCCGGCCAGCGTCCGGCGCGGCCGATGGCGGCGCCATGCGCCAAGACAGGTAATTACACGTCAGTTGGCAACGGCTCCGGATTCGGCGCCTATGGGCTCGACGGCGTCAGGGACGGTCGTGCCGCCGTCGCCTCTTCGGCGTGGATCCGCCTGGCGCCGGCTGCGGCGAGGGACATCACTCCCAGGCCAAGGAGGGTGATTCCGGCCCCCGCCCAGATGGGTGAGGTGTATCCCAGGCCAGCCGTGATGGTCACGCCGCCGAGCCAGGCGCCGAGG